>CAZFUL010000011.1:0-3783 GCA_964522435.1 uncultured Gammaproteobacteria bacterium | reverse complement strand
ATCAAATGCAACAACGTGCGTTTTTGATTGATAGCTTGTATGCGGCACAATAACACCAGCCCTAATTATATATAAGAAATCATAAAATCCTAGGTGATTGCTCATAATTGCTACCTCTGCTATACTCACTATAGCCTATTCATTCACTAACTATGTTCTATGAAACATCTTCCTGATGACGCAAGTCACTCAAAGTTGTTTTTTTTGCATTTGCTTTCTATAGTGACATTATATGCAAGTGCTGCAAGTTTTATTAGTCTCATGTTTCAATTAGTAAATCTCTACGTTCCAGATCCATTAAATTTGTATTACGATGCAAGCTATGCAAAACAAGGATTGCGAACAGCAATTTCATTTTTGATTATCATGTTTCCTGTGTATATTGGTACCCTGGTAGTATTGAATGGCGTATACAAACAAAACAGTGAAGCGCGTATGATGACCATTAGAAAATGGCTCATTTACTTTACCTTATTTGTGGCAACACTTATTATTCTTTTTTCTCTTGTTGCCCTTATCAACAATGTTCTTGATGGAGAACTTACCAAGAGCTTTTTACTCAAACTCTTGTCTGTGATACTGGTTGCTGGCGGTATTCTTGGTTACTATGGGACAGACCTAAAAAAACATGGATAATTATATGAAAGTATTTGCCTATATTAGTGCAGTCATTGTTATTGTCGCAATAGGGCTTGGACTATACCATACGGGTTTTCCTGATTCGGCAAGAAAAGAAAAAGCAGATAACGTGCGCATCAGTGATTTAGAACAATTGTATTATTCTGTTACCGAATACTACAATCAAGAAGAGATGCTGCCAGAAACATTCGAAGATATTTTTCTTACCCCACTTCAGTTCTCACAGAGTATTCGTACCACTGATCCAGAGACAGGAGAAGCGTATACCTACCGACGTATCGATGATACCAGCTTTGAACTCTGTGCGACCTTTGCATTAGCAAATACGGCAGGAGCAGGGTATTATGGTCCTCAAATGTTTGACAAATATACCATGCCCCCGTTTAGAATTCATGGCGCTGGCAATGTCTGTTTTACCGCAAAAGTCGCGCCTATAAAAAAATAAATAGGTATATATAAAAAATCCCGATTACGTCGGGATTTTTGCTTGCCTGATTATGCGCATGTGCTACAATGCAGGGTACTATGTCTGACTCTGCAAAACAACTGAATGCTGCCCAACAAGAAGCCATTGAGTACCTCAAGGGGCCATTATTAATTGTGGCTGGGGCAGGGACAGGCAAAACCACCGTGATTACAGAAAAAATTCACCATATTATTGCTTCTGGACAAGCAAAACCAGAACAAATATTGGCATTAACCTTTACCGAAAAAGCCGCCGCAGAAATGCAGGAGCGTATTGATGCGCGGCTCAATATGGGCTATAGCGACATGGCGGTAGCCACCTTCCATAGTTTTTGCCAAAGACTACTCGAGCAATTTGGTATGGATATTGGCTTAGCAAACCAATATGAGTTAGTCACAGATATTGATGCCTGGCTCTTGATGCGAGAACATTTACGGGAGTTTGATTTGACCTATTATCGCCCACTCGGTAATCCTTCTCGTCATATTCATGAACTCTTACATCATTTTTCCAAATGTAAAGATGAATTAATTTCAGCCGAAGACTATCTGCGCTATGCAGAAGAAAACATATACGATAGTGATAGTGCACAACAAGAAGAACGAGATCGGGTACTTGAAGTCGCTAACGCCTATCACAAATATAATCAGCTCTTATTAGATAATAATAAACTTGATTTTGGAGACATGATGTTTCATGCGGTTCGTTTATTGCAAACACGTCCAGCTATTAAACAACAGCTGCAACAACGCTACACCCATATTTGTGTTGATGAATTTCAGGATGTGAATTATGCCCAATATGTTTTTATTAAAGAACTGGCTGAACAGGCACAGCTTACGGTTGTGGGGGATGATGATCAAAGTATTTATGCGTTTCGTGGGGCCAGTGTCTCAAATATTTTACGCTTCAAAACAGATTACCCCAAAGCGAAAGAAATTGTCTTAAACGAAAATTATCGTTCTGGTCAAGAAATTCTTGATGCCTCATACAAACTCATTCAACACAATAATCCTGATCGCTTAGAAACAAAATTAGGCATTAACAAAGCACTGCGTGCAGCAGGAGCTATACAAACAGCCCAAGTGACTCATCTCCATGAACAGACGCTCGACGATGAAGTACAAGCGGTTATCCGGACGATTCAGTCACTCAAAGAAAAAGAAAGCACCCTTATTTGGGATGATATTGCTATTTTGGTTCGTGCCAATAGTCACGCGACGCCGTTTATCAATGCCCTTGCACAAGCAGGCATTCCATATGAATTTTTAGCATCGCAAGGCTTATATAAACAGCCGATTGTCCTAGATTGTTTTAGCTTTTTGCAGGTTATTGGCAATGCCTACGATTCAGTGTCGATGTATCGATTATTGCAATTGCCTTGTGTTGGGATACAACCGAGTGATTTACAAAAAATCATGTTTTTTAGTAAAAAGAAAGCGGTTTCGTATTTGCATGCAATTCAAAAACCACAAACGCTTCAGCTATCCGAAGATGGTATTCAAGTCTGTACGCGACTCAGCAATTGGATTGATCGAGGGATGACGGCCATGAAAACAGATAAAACATCTACCGTACTCTACGACTTTTTAGAACAAAGCGGGTATTTACGGTATTTAGCAGAACAAGAAAATCAAGGAAACAGAGAAGTCATCCGTCAAATTTATCAGTTACAACAATTATTGAATGATATTCGTTCCTATGAACAACAGCATGAACACGCACAAGTAAAAGACTTTTTAGCATACCATGCCTTAATTCGTGAAGCAGGGGATCAAGGAGGATTATATCAGCCAGTAGACACCCCAGATTCGGTAAACATTATGACGATTCACGCATCGAAAGGTTTAGAATTTGCGCATGTATTTTTGGTGAATATGGTGGAAGATCGTTTTCCCAGCCGCAGACGCTCTGAAGGTATTGACGTGCCTGCTGATTTAATAAAAGAACAATTACCAGAAGGGGATTACCATATTCAAGAAGAACGTCGCCTTTGTTATGTTGCCATGACTCGCGCAAAAAAGCATTTGTATTTACTGAGTTCGAGTGATTATGGTGGTGTACGACAAAAAAAGACGAGTCGCTTTTTAGCTGAACTAGGCTACAGCATAGGAACGCATCCCAAGAAAGAAACAAGTGCCGCACTTACTCGGGTGACACAAAACTCAACAATGCCGCTTGTCGCATCTTCTGGCGAGGTAGTGTACCCCATACCAAAGACATTTTCTTTTTCTCAAATCCGTAGTTACGAAACCTGTCCCTACCAATATAAATTAGCGCATATTTTAAAAATTCCGGTCAAAGGGAGTGCGGCCTTAAGTTTTGGAACAAGTATCCATAACACCTTACAAGCCTTTTACCAACAAGTGCAAGCGCTTAATGCCGTAACCCAAGCGTCCTTGTTTACAGAGCAAACAAGCCGTTTACCTACAGCAGAAAAAACGATTCGTGTTCCATCACTTGATGCCTTACTTGATATCTATAAAGAAAAATGGATAGATGATTGGTATGAAGATGCATGGCATAAAGACGACTACTTTAAAAAAGGAAAAAGTATCTTACGTACCTTTTACTTGGCAGAGGAAGGTCACTGGACCGTACCTGTGGCTTTAGAAAGTGGATTTAAAATCATGATAGGCGATGCCCTATTGAGCGGAAAAATTGATCGTGTTGATCAA
>CAZFUL010000010.1:0-8408 GCA_964522435.1 uncultured Gammaproteobacteria bacterium | reverse complement strand
GATAAAGGAAAAGATGTATTGATTATTTACGATGACTTAACCAAACAAGCATGGGCGTATCGTGAAATGTCCCTTTTGTTGCGTCGTCCACCCGGTCGTGAAGCCTATCCAGGAGATGTGTTTTATTTACATTCTCGTTTACTTGAACGCGCATGTAACTTAAATGAAAAATACGGTGGTGGGTCTATTACGGCATTACCTATTATTGAAACACAAGCAGGAGATATTAGTGCCTACGTTCCAACAAATGTTATCTCTATTACCGATGGACAAATCTTTTTGGAAACCAATTTATTTTATAAAGGGATTCGCCCTGCAGTAAATGTGGGATTGTCTGTGTCTCGTGTAGGGGGTTCAGCACAAACAAAACCAATGAAAAAAGTAGCTGGTAGTTTAAAATTAGGCTTAGCACAATTTCGTGAGTTAGAAGCCTTTGCGCAATTTAGTAGTGATTTAGACGAAACCACCAAAAAACAAATTGAACGTGGTCGTCGCTTAACCGAATTGTTAAAACAAGGACAATACAGTCCTATGCCGGTTGAAAAGCAAGTGCTGTCTATTTACGCCGTAGGCAATGGCTACTTTGATAGTATTGAATTAGCAGCGGTTCGTGAAGCAGAAATGCAACTCCATGATTTTTGTGAAAAAGCAAAGGCACCCCTCATGGATAGTTTGAGAGCAGGGGAATGGAGTGATACCATTCAAGCAGAATTAAAAGCAGCTTGTGAAGAATTTATAAAAAGTCGTACTGCCTAGCTGATGAATTAGCCTGAGCTTTCTTTTATGCCATTGAATACCAAAGCCATTAAAACTCGGATTACCTCGGTAAAAAATACCAAAAAAATCACCAAAGCAATGGAGATGGTTTCGGCTGCAAAAATGAGAAAAGCGGTTGATGCAGCATTAAAAACTCGCAGCTATGCGCAACTAGCAAAGAATGTCCTTGATCATATTTCGGTTGCAGAAGAAGAACGCTATCCACTCTTAGCGCGTCGAGAAGTAAAGAAAATGTTGATTGTACTCGTATCGTCAAACAGAGGTTTATGTGGAAGTTTTAACGCAAATGTGGTAAAAAAAGCCATTAAATTAGTTCAAGAAAAACAACACGTTGCAACACACCAAGAAGAAGGACGTAAAAAAATGATTCCTCCTCAACCAGAGGTAGATGTAGAGGTACTTGGTATTGGGAAAAAAAGTGTTCAATTCGCAAAAAAACAACAGTTGCCCTTAGTAGGGGTATATGATGACATGAGCGAAACACCAACCTTTGAGCGTATTGTTTCTATTAGTAAACAAATTATTGATGGCTACACTACCGGTACCTATGATAAAGTACTGTTAGTCTATACCCACTTCGCCTCAAGCTTGCAACAAATCACCAATATACGACAATTGCTCCCGGTATCCAGACATGATGTTGATGAATTGCTCGGAGAATTAGACCACCATGATCATCGTAAAAAAAGTGATGAGACGGTCCGTGACGTGTCTTCCATTGATGAATATGTTTTTGAACCAGATATGGATACGGTACTCAATTACATTATTCCGCGACTGGTAGATGTGCAGCTGTATCAAGGAATTCTCGAGTCTGCTGCCAGTGAACACAGTGCCCGTATGGTCGCGATGAAGAGTGCGAGTGACGCCGCAGGGGATATGATTCAATCATTACAAATGGCATTTAATAAAGCACGGCAAGCTGCCATTACGCAAGAGATTGCGGAAATTGCCGGCGGTGCAGCAGCACTGGAGTAACGTGATTAATGAGCATTTATTATGAAACAACAAACAGGAACAATTAGTCAGATTATCGGGGTGGTGGTTGATGTCCATTTTGAGGGACAAATCCCAGCTATCTATAATGCGCTTGAAGTAAAAAAAGGAGATGAAACCTTAGTGTTAGAAGTGCAACAACATTTGGGATCTCATAGTGTGCGTACCATTGCCATGGGAAGTACGGATGGTTTTGCCCGTGGGCAAGAAGTCGTTGATACCGGTGCGCCTATTTCTGTTCCTGTGGGACCAGAAACCTTGGGACGGATGTTTAATGTTACCGGGGAAGCGATTGATGAAAAACCTGCCTTAAAAACAACAAAAAAATATTCTATTCACCGTGATGCACCAGATTTTAAAAACCAATCACAAAAAACAGAAATTTTTGAAACAGGTATTAAAGTAATCGATTTACTTTGTCCCTTCTTAAAAGGAGGAAAAGTTGGGTTATTTGGGGGAGCTGGTGTAGGCAAAACCGTTATTATTCAAGAATTGATTCATAATATTGCCTCAGCACACGGCGGCTATTCTATGTTTGCCGGCGTTGGAGAACGTACTCGTGAAGGAAATGATTTATATCGAGAAATGGAAGAATCTGGGGTATTGGCAAAAACCGCCTTGGTGTTTGGACAAATGAATGAACCACCAGGAGCTCGTGCACGCGTTGCATTAACTGCGCTTGCCATGGCAGAATATTTTCGTGATGAAGAAAATCGCGATTTGCTGTTGTTTATTGATAATATTTTCCGCTTTACCCAAGCTGGTTCTGAAATGAGTGCGCTTCTTGGACGTATGCCTTCTGCGGTTGGATATCAACCAACCCTCGCAACAGAAATGGGCGCCTTACAAGAACGTATTACCTCCACAGATAAAGGATCTATTACCTCTGTTCAAGCGGTGTATGTGCCTGCAGACGATTTAACCGATCCAGCTCCAGCAACAACCTTTGCCCATTTGGATTCTACTGTGGTACTCAGTCGTGCCTTATCTGAATTAGGAATTTACCCTGCAGTTGATCCATTGGATTCCACCTCAACCGTACTTGATCCACAAGTTGTGGGAGAAGAACATTACCGTGTTGCGCGTGAAGTACAACGCGTGTTACAACGCTATAAAGATTTGCAAGATATTATTGCCATTCTTGGTATGGAAGAATTGTCTGATCAAGATAAATTATTGGTTACCCGCGCACGAAAGATTCAACGCTTCTTATCTCAACCATTCTTTGTTGCAGAACAATTTACCGGCTTAAAAGGAAGTTATGTGAAAAAAGAAGATACGGTACGATCATTCCAAGAAATTTTGGATGGAAAACATGATGATAAACCAGAATCTGCGTTCTACTTAAAAGGAAGTATTGAAGATGTTATTGCCGCTGCGCAAGAACAAACATAAGTAGCGTATATGTATTGGATATACAGCAAAACAGAAACCGATACGGAAATTGTCTATACCTACCATATCAGTCATGTTCTCCTGTTTTTACTAATCCTTACTACTGTTGCGTTGTCTATACACTTTCAATGGTTCCCGCGCTATGACATATTTATCGCACTAGCAACCATCATATTTATTTATGTGAGCGGCAAAGCTTCTGGAAAAATTGCCAAACATGCGCAAGAAGCACTCCAAAAAGGAACCGGCACTATGATGGGGAAAAAATGGTCCCTCAAACACCCATTGCAAGTTATCATTAAAAAATAAATTATTCTTTCCTGTACGTTATGATGCGTCATTTACCACAACATACTGATCTTGCCGCAACCTGTACTCAAGCAATTATCAAAACCAATAAAGGCGATATTACGGTTGCCTTATATAGCGATGTATCACCGATTACGGTAAATAATTTTTTGAATCTTGCACAATCCGGCTATTATACAGGCACCAGCTTTCATCGAGTGATTAAAGACTTTATGATTCAAGGTGGAGATATTCTCAGTAAACAAGAGGATAAACGCTTACATGGGACAGGTGGACCGGGCTATAAATTTGATGATGAAATTAATGCCCATCCATTAGAACGAGGCTCATTAGCAATGGCAAACGCAGGCCCAGGAACAAATGGCTCACAATTTTTTATTGTTACCGCAAATGAAACCCCTTGGTTAAACGGAAAACATACCAATTTTGGCATGGTTGTTGGGGGAATGCATGTGGTTGAAGATATTGAAGCCTCTGCAACTGATGTTCGTGATAATCCAATTGATCCTATTATCATTACTGGTATTGATCTTATTTCTTCCCTATGAAATTTCGCATCGTTACTCCCGACGGAGTTATATATGAAGACGATATAGAAAAAGTCAGTATCCCCACAACCACGGGTGATATTATGGTACTCGAAAATCACGTGCCGTTATTATCCTTACTCAAAGCAGGGGAGATGGTGATTTATAAAGCAGATCATACCGTATCTCTCGCAATATCCCAAGGGATGCTTGAGGTCCATCATGACCATACCGTATCTGTTCTGGCAGATACTGCAGAACGCGCAGAACATATTGATATTAGTCGAGCAGAAGAAGCACGAAAACGTGCAGAAGCACTCCTTACCGAACAAGAACATGTTGCGGATGTTGATTTTGCCCGCTTGCAAGCAAAAATGGAAAAAGAATTGGCGCGTATTAGTGTGGGAAAAAAGTATCGCGGATAGGATTTGTATAGATGAAACAAAAGCACTCTTTTATAGGGGAGTGCTTTTTTCATATACATAATTACGAATCTACTAATACATTCCAATCTACAAATGGCTACGAATTACTCAAAATTTGCTTCAAAAGTATTAGGAGCTATTCGTCAATTAGTATTCATTCGTAAATTCGTATATGAAATAATCAACAGCCATTTCTCACATCATATACATAAAATTAACAGAGTCATGTATACTACGTACTGATTCATATTTATTACTTAGCATTATATGGAATGTGATTTTTGTTCATCTCAACAAGAAGATGTCTGCGATGTATGTCAGGGCTGCGACAACTGTTGTTTGTGTAATGGATAAGGGGGGGATCTTTTAGATCAGGAAGTGGGTCATCGTCTTATGAAGTATCAAACAAAGCGAACTGCCTCAATGTATGCTGCTCATGCCAAAAAATATAAAGGGCATGTTTTTGGTGTTGTTCTTGCTATTATTATAGGGGATTTTTTTAAAACTGCTACGCCCTATATTTATAAGTTGTTATTTGATAATTTGGCCAATCAAGCGCCAATTGATGTATTATTTGGATTCATTATGTTAGTTGCTTCCTCAGCCCTGTTACATTGGGGCGCTATTCAGGCAGCAACATTTATGTACGCAGATTTTGCTACTCGTGTATCAAAAGATTTAGCAGCAACCTGTTTTAAATCGTTGCACGGACAAGGCCACACATTTTTTCAAAATAATTTTGTTGGGTCATTGGTAAAAAAAGCGAATCGTTTTATTGATGGGTTTGAAAATATTTTTGGGAGTATCCTCTGGGATATTTTTCCAATTTTATTAAATCTTATTTTTATTGTTATTGTGCTCTCTAGTCGCTACTGGCAACTGGGAGTGTTAGTGTTATTTTGGGCAATCCTTTTTTGTGCCTTAAACTATGTTTCTTCTCAGTTTAAATTGAAATATGACATACAACGCGGAGAACTGGATAGCAAAGTGACCGGTGTTTTTGCCGATACCGTAACAAATCATAGCGCCGTAAAATTATTTACGGGGTTTGCAAAAGAAGAAAAAAAGTTTTATAGCATTATTACTGATTTACGAAAAATTCGCTTATTTACCTGGAACTTAAGTAACCTGTTTAATACGGTGCAATGGTTTTTGATTATTTTGCTTGATGCAAGCGTGATGTATTTTGCTGTTATTTTGTGGCAACGAGGCATATTAACCATTGGAGATTTTTTACTTATCCAAGCCTATCTCTTAACCCTGTTTGAAAAATTGTGGAACTTTGGCCGTACGATTCGTGATATTTATGAAAATATTGGGAATGCGGAAGAAATGACGCTTATTCTTGATACCAAACCAGATATACAAGATGCGAAAGAGGCTACCGCACTGCGGGTAAAAAAGGGGAGTATTATCTTTGATCAAGTATCCTTTGCCTATCAACAACCTACCCCTATTATTGATAGCTTGAATCTTGTTATTACCCCAGGCGAAAAGATTGCCTTTGTTGGGGCAAGTGGTGCTGGAAAATCTACCATTATAAAATTGCTTTTGCGTATTCATGATACAACCAAAGGATCTATTAGTATTGATGACCAAGATATTGCCAAGGTAACCCAACTCAGTCTTCATAGCGCAATGAGTTATGTGCCGCAAGAGCCCGTATTGTTTCATCGTAGCCTTGCTGATAATATTTGTTACGGAAAACCACAGGCAAGCAAACAAGACATGATTCGTGCGGCAAAAGCAGCCCATTGTCATGAATTTATTAGCAATTTACCCGAAGGATATAATACCTTTGTTGGAGAACGCGGCGTTAAATTATCTGGGGGAGAACGGCAACGCGTCGCAATTGCACGGGCAATGCTTCGCAATGCGCCTATTCTTATTTTAGATGAAGCAACCTCGAGTTTAGATTCTTTATCCGAATCCTACATTCAAGAAGCCCTAGAAAAATTAATGAAAGGAAAAACCGTTATTACCATTGCACACCGCTTATCGACAATTATGAAAATGGATCGGATTATCGTGTTAAACAATGGCAAGATTATTGAAACCGGCAGACATACTGAATTGATAAAAAAGAAAAAGGGGGTATATGCGGAATTGTGGAAACACCAAGCCGGAGGCTACGTATAAAAAATATGCTGTTTATTAAACAATTCGTTCACAACCATCGTTCTGTTATTGCGCTTCTTGCTTCTTGTAGTATTCAAGTCGCCTTTTTGTATCTCTGTTATGCCTGGGTAGAATGGCAAGTATCAGCAATTACGCTCATGTTTACCCTCCTAGGTGCAAGCGCACTGTGGTTTTTTCTCGCAAGCATTCGATTTCCGTATCGACCATATATTGCGACTGGTATGTATGGCATCTCTGTTGTCTATGCAATATCAAACATTGTGTATATTGAGGTATTTGATAGCTTTATTTCACTGGGGGCAAGCACCGATCTTGCTACCATTATTCCAACGATTAAAGAATTCGCCCATACCATTACCCTGTTACAATATACTGTTGCGATACTTACGATTGTTGGTTCCGTATGGTCTGTCACCATGGTACGCAGTTGGTATCAAAAACCACTTTGGCATACCGCATTATTTTCTCTTACCTTTGTCTGTGCGTTTATTGCCCTCGTGTCGTATACCATTGCCAAACCAAATCCAGACTGGTGGCAGATACAACAAAAACAACAAGCGCTTGGTATGTATGGCAGCTGGGCAGAAAGTAGTATCAATACCATACTTCATGCGGGCATTGATACTACCTATGCCAGTTCTCTTCATGGGCAATTAGATGCCACAATACAACAAACGACGTCTTCGGTAGATCTACCGCTCACAATGGTATCTGATGAAAAACCGCATGTTATTATTTTTCAAATGGAATCGATACCGGCTTGGGGGATGGAACATGGTATTGAAGCCATGCCATATTTATCTGAACTCATAAAAAATAATATTGCTGTAGATGCGTTTTATCCGAATGGCTGCCATACGATTGATGCAGAACTTACCATGCTTTGCAGCCAATATTCTCACACAGAAAAAGCCATTGCTCAAGTAGGAACAGAGGAAGAGTATCATTGTCTTCCGCATATGCTCAAAGATCGTTATGCCTATGAAACGGTGTCTTTTCATGCGGATAATACAGATTTTTGGTCCCGTGATGTGCTTCATCCGAAATGGGGATTTGATACCTTACGCTTTACCCCAGAATTTCCCCTTAAAATGCCTGATGAATTTTTGCTTGAAGAAGCCGTAGACTTTTTGGCAACACAAGAAGCACCCACATTTATTGACGTGATTGGCTTTAGTTCTCATGCCCCTCATACCTTTAGCATGATGGAAGGATTTAAAAAATCATTTGATTATGATATTTCATCCTATGAAGGACCCTTGTCTGCGGATTTGGTAAGTCGTATTGAACTGGCGCATGAAGTAGACGTGCGTGCCTTTTTGGGCTTTATGACAAGTATTGATAATTCTATTAAAACACTCATGGAAGCACTCGAAGAAAAAGGCTTACGGGATAATACGATTGTCGTTATTGTCTCAGATCACCGCTATTATGGATTTAAAGACAAAAGCAAACAAAACTTTTTTGATTATAACCGCGTTCCGTTTGTGATTATTACCCCACAAGGCATGCAGCAGCATGTTGCGGGTATTTCTAGCCATATTGATATTGCACCCACTCTTTTGCATCTTATTGAAGGAGAAACATACAAAGCCCCAGAAACGTTTATTGGAAAAAGTTTATTTGACCCAAACCGTTCGAACGAAGTATTTATGGCCTGCCAAGGAAATTTGCAATACAGTAATAATG
This sequence comes from uncultured Gammaproteobacteria bacterium, assembly GCA_964522435.1. Lineage (GTDB taxonomy): Bacteria > Patescibacteriota > Patescibacteriia > Magasanikbacterales > UBA922 > CAZFUL01. Next base: position 151 of record CAZFUL010000010.1, on the reverse strand, counting down.
ATGAACTCATCATACAAACCGTTAAAAAGGGAAGTGGTTATAATATTGTTTCAAACGATGCCACTGTTCCTGAGCGTCAGATTCAACAACTCGTTAATCAAATGCAACAACGTGCGTTTTTGATTGATAGCTTGTATGCGGCACAATAACA
>CAZFUL010000009.1:0-15457 GCA_964522435.1 uncultured Gammaproteobacteria bacterium | reverse complement strand
TCCTACTTTGCTCTGAGACTAGGATTCGAACCTAGGTTACCTGGGCCAGAACCAGGAGTCCTACCACTAGACGATCTCAGAATATGTAGTTAAATATTGTTACTGTATCTGAGGGCCACTGTCAAGAGAATTAAGAAAACGATCGCTGACAACGATCATGTCTCCCCATTTCCAGCCACGATTCACAAACGTAGCGGCATCTCGAATATGCTGTTTTTGTTTATTATAAATAACATACACATAGGGACTACTGGCTGTTTTTACCAATAGTTCTTTTCTCGTCAGTAAGCCAAGTTCATCTAAGCGGGGAGAGTAACCTTGTTGTATTTCAAGTCCATCACTAAAGCCATCATTATCCGTATCTGCATCGTGTAATAATGTTTTGTATTGTATTTCTACTAATTTTGTTGCCCCATCATTATCTGGATCTAAGTTCGCCGAGCTATCAATGGTTGGTTGCGTAAAAATAACTCGTCGGGCCCCAAGAGCTGTTTTTTTATTTGGGACAAAATCATGGATAGCTTCTTGCAAACGCGTATACGGGTAGCGATAATTATTTCCATAACTTGTGCCAGGTTCTTGTGTAATAAATTCTTGGGTTGCGTCATCATAGCCAGAGATAATAATGGTATGATAATCCGGTCCTCCATCTTGAAAATAGGGATTGCGTAATCCTTTCCCATAGGTAGGAACAATAACTGGTCGTCTTGCATCAATTTCTTTTTTGATTGCAGAAAGCGTTGGGTTTTCTACAATAGAGGCTTCCCAAGGAAGATAATTATTAATAAGGGTAACGACCGTACTCGCGTCTTCATCTAAACTATAGCCAAAGGCAAGTTCTTTGAGATACAAGATATTGCGTATACCTTTGTTGGCAGCCACATCACTAAATGTATATTGTTGATAATAGGCATCAAGCATGAGAATAACACTTTCTTCACAGGCATTTTGCCACGGCTCTATCCATATCCCTTGCGGTGCTTGAGAGGTAAACGGCACTGCTAATGAAACGCTCATAGCAGCTACCGCCGTTTTGCTAAATACACAATAGGAAAGAGTAATAAGGATAAAAAATATTTTTTTATGGAGCATAGTAATTAAACCGCTGGAATAATATCTGCACCAAAAGAAGCAGCGAGTGCATTTACTTCTGGCGTATTGGTAGACCGTTCAACCAGGCGCACATCTAAGACCAGTGCTTTCCCCATAAGCTGTTGAAGGGCTGCGGTAATTTTTTTTGCATTTACCACATCCAGTAATTTGTCTCTATGAAAGGTGTGTTCTACCGAAAGCAGCAGCCGATTTCCCTCTACGCCAGTAATGGTTGCCGTTTTTAACAAAAATAATAATGAGGGTGCTTGTTGTTCCATTTGTTTTAATACACCCGGCCAATGTTGTTCTACTTCTGATTTGCTCACCGTAGCTGGTTCAATTATTGGCGTAGTAGCTGTTTCTTCTTTAGGAATGACTGTGGTGGGTTCAGGGACCACCGCAGACGGCATGGGTTTTTTTTCTTGTTGGATTGCAACAGGAGCCGTTGGCGTTGTGATTGGGGGGGCTATCGTTGGTGCTGAAGGAATAACCGGGACAGACATTGTTGGTGTGGCATGTACTTGGCTTGGTTGATTAACCAGCTCAACAATAGCCATTTCTAATGGAAGTTGTGCAATAGGGGATTGTGCTATCATTGCACGATAGCGTAAAAACACCTCTAAACATCGTAATGATTCTGTCACAGAAATAGATTCAGCAAGTGCCTGTATTTTTTTGTTGAGACGAGATTCTTGAAGAAAGGCTTTTTTCGTAATGCTTGTTATCATGAGTGCGCGACTCATTTCTATGACTTGGTCAAAAAATGTTTTTATGTTGGTTCCTTGTTCATACAAATCATTCACTTGGCGGAGTGCTGCGCTGCTGTCTTTTGCAATAAGTTGTTCAATAAAGAGATAGGCTTCATCATCAAGCATTGCTGGCAATAAATAGTTAACATCCGCAAGTTGAATATGTTTTTGTGATATCGAAAGAACTTGATCAAGTAAACTTACCGCATCCCGAACACAGCCTTCACTTTTATACGCAATACGCTCCAGCACGGCCGTATCAATAGTTCGTTTTTCTTCTTGAGCCAGTTGTTCTAAATAGCGAATGAGTATGTCTTGGGGAACATGGCGAAAGGTATAGCGTTGGCAACGAGAGATAATGGTAGCAGGGAGTTTATGTAATTCTGTGGTTGCTAAAATAAATATGGTATAGGAAGGCGGCTCCTCTAATGTTTTTAAGAGGGCATTAAATGCACTCGTAGAGAGCATGTGTACTTCATCAATAATAAATACTTTATATTTCAATTTCGTTGGTCGAAATTGCGCATTATCAATAATATGTTCTCTTACGTGATCTACGCCTGTATGACTTGCTGCATCAATTTCTATGACATCAATTGATTTTCCTTTGGTGATATCTTGTGCATCTGGGTGGCTATTATCCGGCTCACCAGTTTTTGGGTCACAAGGAACATTTACGGCTTTTGCAATTAAGCGAGCCGTGGTGGTTTTTCCTACTCCGCGTGGTCCAGCAAACAAGTATGCATGGGCAATAGTGCCTTGCATAATTTGGTTGGTAATTGTGGTGATAACATGGTCTTGTCCAATAACGGCATCAAATCGTTGCGGACGGTGGGTATGATAGAGTGCCATAAGAGAGGGAGTAACAATATGAATAGGAATAGTATAACCTATCTGGAGGTGAATAGACAATATTAATAAAGCAGAATAAGCAGAGTAAGCTACTTACCCTGCCTACTCTGTTTACCTTGCCTACTCCTGGCTTGCTATTGCCACAAAATATCTCTTGTGCTATAGTATTAACATATTGTTAACTTTTATATATTTTTAAGGAATCGCGTATGCCTAGAAAAATAAATCCAGCGTTGCTCAAACCGCTTAACTTATCTCCAGAGCTCGAAGCAATTGTTGGAGCAGGTCCAATGCCTCGTTCAGAAGTAGTGAAAAAATTGTGGGAATATATTAAATTACACGATTTACAAAACCCTGCAAATAAAAGAAATATCTTTGCTGATGATTTGCTCATGCCAATCTTTGGAAAAAAAGAAGTAACGATGTTTGAAATGACCAAATTGGTGTCACCACATATTACTGATCCTGATAAAGCCTAAGTAGTTCTCCTCTATATATAAAAGCCATTTCCTTCGGGAAGTGGCTTTTTATTTCCTGTACAGGAAGCTTGTGTGATGTTTACTTAGTGACGGATAACGTGTTCAATTGCCGCCCAGTCGCTTTCTCCATTTTCTGGGATAATAAGGGTTACCGCATCACCAACATTTCCTTTATGAAAGGTAATAGCGGCGGTGAGAATATGATAGACTCTGCCCTCACATAAGGCACTCCATTGATTTTTTACCGCATCATAGAGGAGGGTCCCTTTTTTATGGATTCGAGCAATAGGGCCAATTTGTTTATATAAAAATGCACCACTCGGACTAATGGTTAATTTTAATAAATCTCCTTCAATGAGCTTAGATTTACTTGCGTAATTTGCGGATAATGGGTAGCGTTTTCCGTTGTGATCCATCATATCTACTCCCGTAAATACGCCTTCAATAACATCACCTTCTTCTTGTTTCGGGCTATATATTACCTGCTGTTGGGGAGTATTCGTTGGTTGATCTTTGTGTAATAACTGTCGCATGGCAAGCAGCTGTTCTTCCATATGACGAATCATTTGTTCTAATTGTGTTGTCGTATCGGCTGTTACGGCCAAGGCGGGTGTTTCGGGCAGTGGAGAAATAGGAGGAAGTTCTTCTTGAGAAAAAAGAATGTCATCCTCAAATAACTCAAATGAATCACTATCATTTGTGGACGATATCTGCGGAACAATGCTGCCAGGTTCATCAGGGTTGTTGGTTGATATATGTGGTAAGAGAGAAGAAATATGATTCATATAAAAAAATATCACGACGATAGGGGAGCGCTATAAGCTGGCCTCCACCATATCTGTTTTACTATCTTTACTTACTTCTCCTAATTTTGTTCTTTTAAGTATTTCTGATTCAACAATACGCTTATCGCGGCCAAATTTCAAGCGAGAGAGTTGTTTTATGGCTTGTGCTAAGGCAATATTTCCGGGTTCTGATGGATAGGCGTGCATTAAAAAGGGTTTACTTGCTTGATTATCAATTAACTCTTTGACATAGAAAGAATATTGCGCCGTATTTAACAGATCATAAGACCCAAAGGTTGGGGCAAATTCTTTTGCTAAAATTTCAGAGTCGTCTGGTCCAATACGGCCAACCATAATGGTTCCCACATTTCCTAACACGGCATCACGAATATCAGACTTGCCTTTATCATCAACAAGTTGCCCCATGTACTGGTGGGCAATAATTAAGTCGAGTTTATATTTACGTGCTTCAGATAAAATCGTCGAAATAGAATCGGTAATAAAATTCTGAAACTCATCAATATAGAGATAAAAATCTTTTCGATCTTCTGCAGCCATATCTGCGCGTCCCATAGCGGCCATTTGCAATTTGGCAACAACAATTAATCCCAACAGTTTGGCATTTACTTCTCCTGTTTTTCCTTTTGCCAAATTGACTAACAGAATTTTTTGATTATCCATCACATCTCTAAAATCAAACCCGGACTTTTGTTGTCCCATGATGTTGCGCATCATTTCATTACCCACGAAGCGTCCCACCTTAGAAATTAAATAGCCAAGCATTTCTGATTTATGGAAGTCACTCGTTTTCGCCATTTCTTTTTCCCAAAAGGCACGCACCACTGGGTCATGTAATTTTTTCAAATATACTTTTACATATTCATCGTCGGTAAACATGCGGGGAATATCAATAATTGTTCCTGGGTCATCAATATCTGCCATTAAGGTAAGCATGACATTGCGCATGTTATGTTCAAACATGGGACCAATCATTTCTGGCGGAAAGAGCTTATAAAAAATACTAATCATTTCTTGTACGGCAAAATCGCGTTGATCAACATTTTTTGGTTCAAGCATGTTTAATCCAATGGGACGTTCCAAGTCAGAGGGATCAAACACAATGACATCATCAGCGCGATGTTTGGGAATATGTGAGAGGACTTCTTCTATTAAATCACCATGGGGATCAACCACACAGACGCCATGACCGTTTTGAATATCTTGAATCGCTAAATTGGCGAGAGTAACGGATTTTCCACTCCCAGATTTTCCAATAATATACAGATGGCGTTGACGATCTTTTGTTTGTAAGCGCACATCTTCTTTGAGTCCCCGATATTCAACATACCCAAGCAAGAGCCCTTCTTTAGGTAAATTTGCTGGGGGTGGAGCGTTTCTTCCTTTAAGCCAAGAGATATTGGGTGCTTCGGTAGAATGTAATGGTAAATGCCACAACGACGCCATTTCTTCGGTATTTAATACGACGGCGTATTGTTCCTGAAAATCACGATAAATAAAATCTCGAATGAGTGGTGTTTGTCGACGAGGGATAATCGCTTCAAAACTGTTACCAAAACGATATAAATTATATTGGCTAAACGCATTAATAAGATTGTCTAAATTCAGTCGCGCGGTTGTTTCATTATCGGCAACACTTAATAATCGAATCGTAACGTCTAACCCACCTTTGCTAATTTTTTCTTCCATGCCTTTTAACATTTCTTCTTCCATGGCAGAAATTTGGTATTGTTTTTTTTCCTCAGACCCTGGTTTATTGAGCGTGGAGGTAACTATTTTTCCAATTCCTTGGCCAACGCCGGTTAACATATTGGTATGAGCCACATCTTCAAATTTTTTCCCTTGTTTTACTTCTCGTACAATACGCACTGCGTCATTACGCCAGGATTTTTTTGCACTGCGAATAATAAATTGAATAGCCGCACTGCTATTATCTTCTCTAATTTTTGCCAGCACGTTTAATATCCCAGAAAGGGGATCAGAGTCCATTTTTTTATAACTTTTAAACGGAAATACATGCCGTTGCTGTCCTTTAATATAGGCGCCAACAATCGCACTATGCTCAGAAAAAATATTGTAGTCGGTCATTTCTTCTATTTGCGCATGCGGATATTGCGCATGGATTTGTTGTTCAACAAATTGGTGATATTTGTTTGAAACATCTAAATAAAAATAAATCAACCCACCATGCATAACCATTTCACACGAAAAGGTATCATCTCTTCCTTGAATCCAGTATTTTATGCCTCGTTGTGCGCGTAATCCGGCAATGGTAGAAAAAAATGTTTCTGTAATACCAATTTCTTCTTTTACTTGCTCCAATCGATCATCTTGGCCCACTTGGCCGCCTTGACCTTCGGATTTTCGTTCTTTGGGAACCATAATCCGTAATACGACCCGGTGAAACGATTTACTTGCCCGAGATTTTGCGCGAATAACTGCTCGCATAACAAATAATAGGGCAACTATAAGTGCAAGTATTGCAATCGTAAGAATAGCTATAAACAAAAGATTCGTTTCTTGAACAGAAGTGCTCGCGAGTGGCTGAGCGGTAAATGAGGGAGTTGCCGTAAATTGAAACAACATGCCAAGCATACTTATTTTTTGTTATACCCACCTTTATATCGTTCGTGTAATGCAACAATTTTATCCACTTTTATTTTTGCTTCTTGCTGTAAAAAGAAGCGGTTAATACCAGGTAAGAGTTTTAACCATTCAAAAATAAGTAAAAATATTTTGCGTACCCGAATATGCGTTCCTTGTAATAATTGACGAATTTGAAAAGCAACATCTTCACCTTTTATTTTAAATTCTTGTTGTTGCACTGGTGTCAACGTTTTAAATGCATCTTTTAACCCATCTTCTAAAATAGTTTCTACTTGTCGAGTAATTTCATCCCGCACTTGAGGAATAGTAGGGATTTGTTTTTTCTTTGATTTTTTTAAGCGTTTGGTTAAGCCTTCAATCGTTTTATCTAAACGGCCAGGTTCGTCTTGCTCCTGTTCTGTCCCATATTCTGGGGATGCGAGTTGTTCTTGTTGCGGAACTGTTGGTTGCATCTCTTCTATCGCAGGAGATGTCGGCGTGACTTCTTGACGCATTGACGTACGAGAAACATCAGCAGAGGATTGCTGTTCTTGAATACGGCGAGAAAGTTGTTCTTTAGGAAGCGGATTCATGGAAGAGAATTTTTTTAGCTACGCATAGTATAGCAAATAAACAAAAAAAGAACGAGTGATTATGTGGAAGGGGGGTATTTCTTGATTTTTCATTCATAATAATGGTACGCTACTCGTGTTATATTTCACTGACTGTTTTATGCACGATAAGCAACCTGTATTTATTTCTCTTACTATTCCTTACGTTAATGCAACGCCGCATATTGGCTATGCACTCGAAGCCGTGCAAGGAGATGCCTTTGCGCGTTATTCTCGGTTACTCGGCAAAGACGTGTTTTTTGTCTACGGGAGTGATGAAAATTCCTTAAAAAATGTTCAAGCAGCGGAAAAAGCAAAAGAAACGGTTGAGGCATTTGTTGATCGTCATGCGGCAGCGTTTCAAGAGTTACAAACCGTGCTTAACCTTTCTAATACCGATTTTATTCGTACAACAGAGCAGCGTCATATTACAGGGGCACAAAAATTATGGCAGCACTGTGATCCAAACGATATATACAAAAAAACCTATACAGGTATGTATTGTGTTGGCTGTGAAGCCTTTTATGAAGAAGCGGAACTTATCGACGGTGCTTGTCCAGATCACAAAACTGTTCCAGAAGTAGTAGAAGAAGAAAACTATTTTTTTCGTTTATCTCGGTATCAAAAAACATTAGAGGAAATCTTTCAGCAAGATCACATTGCGGTGTATCCACCATCAAAGAAAAATGAAATGCTCGCCTTTATTGAGCGCGGATTACAAGATTTTAGTATTTCTCGCTCCGTTGAACGCGCGCGGGGCTGGGGAGTCCCTGTGCCAGGCGATGAACGGCAAATGATGTATGTGTGGTTTGATGCCTTATCAAATTATATTAATGCGCTTGGTTATGCGACCGATGATACTCACTATACGAAATATTGGCTTCAACCAAGTAGTCAACCCCGGGAAGTCGTACATATATTAGGAAAAGGTGTTGCGCGTTTTCACCTTATTTATTGGATTGGCATGTTATTGTCTGCAGGAATTCCCTTACCAACAAAAGAATTTATTCATGGTTATATTACGGTACAAGGAGAAAAAATGAGTAAATCATTAGGCAATACCTTGCATCCAGCGGACGTGGTGGCAACTTACCATACTGACCCCACGCGTTACTATTTATTAGCCGCAATTTCTGCCTATCAAGATGGTGATTTTTCTCATGAACGTTGTAAAGAAGTGTATACCGCAGATTTAGTCCATGGGGTGGGAAACCTGACTTCTCGTATTTTAACCATGCTCGTAAAATATAGCGATGGTCGTGTGCCCGCTGTTGCGGAGGATTACTTTGATACCACTGGTTTTTGGCTCCGTTATAGAGAACAAATGGATCGTTTTGCCTTTCATGAAGCCATTCAAACCGTGCAATCATTGGTAAGCGCCTGTGATACGACAATTACCTTTCGCAAACCCTGGGAAGTTGCAGAAAAAGGGGAGTCAGTTGCCCCGTTATTATATCAACTTGCTGAGGGGTTACGTCATATTGCGCTCGCGTTATTACCGGTTATCCCAGATTCAGCAACCGAGATACTGACTCGTTTAGGCATACAGGCTGATTCGATTGCTCCTCTTGATACCGCATCTGTTTGGGGTGGACTGGTGGAAGGTACAGAAATATATAAAGGAGAGTCACTCTTTCCTCGATTATCATAAGTAGTTCGTATGGCATTTTTTGATATTATTCTTCTCATCATCATTGGTGGGTTTGTGCTCTTTGGTGCCTGGTTTGGATTTTTTCATACCCTTGGGTCACTCCTTGGTACGGTGTTGGGGGTATATTTAGCAAGTCGCTATTATGAACCCGTTGCTACCTGGCTCGTATCCACCACGGGTTGGGGAGAAAATGTGTCACGGGTGCTTATCTTTGCCATCGCATTTATTCTTATTAATCGGGTTGTTGGACTTGTGTTTTGGTTTGTTGATCATCTCTTTGAGGTACTGACCAAATTACCTTTTATTGGATCCTTAAATAAAGTATTTGGAGGAATTATTGGTGGTTTTGAAGGACTCATTACCGTTGGATTTATTCTCTATTTTATTCAAAAGTTTCCGTTTTCCGAACGGCTTGTTGATATGATTGCCAGTTCTCAGGTGGCACCGTACGCGCTTTCTATGGTAACGCTGTTACTGCCATTACTTCCTGAGGGACTACGATTATTGCAAAGCAGTGTGGATTATGTTGAAGAAATTGTTTTGTAGATGCGTACTATGTTGTTTGATACACACACCCACATCCAATTTACCCCATATAAAGATGATCGCGACGAGGTTATTGCACGAGCAGAACATGTTGGAGTTATTATGAATCTTGTTGGCACACAACGAGACACGAGTGAAAAAGCCATTGCCTTAGCAGAGCAGCATGAACATATGTACGCGAGTATTGGCATTCATCCTATTCAACATGATGTCGTCGATGTAGAAGAAGAGATGACGGCCTTTCGTTCTCGTGGTGAACAATGGGATGAGACCTTTTTTGATACCTTGGCACAACACCCAAAAGTTATTGCGATAGGGGAGACCGGCTTAGATAAATTTCATATTCGTCATGACAAAACGATTGAAGACATTTTTGCAAAACAAATAACCTTATTTATGCAGCACTATGCCTTAGCGAAAAAACATGAACTGCCGTTGGTCATTCATGTACGGGATGCACATAGCGAAATGATAGAGTTATTGCAATCCTTGGGAGAACCCATCAATGGAACTATTCACTGTTTCACGGGAAATTGGAAGCAAGCAGAAGCCTATCTGTCTATGGGGCTACATTTGGGTTTTACCGGGGTGATTACCTTTCCCCCGAAAAAAACAGATCCACAGCCACAATTGGATTTGTGGGAAGTCGTAAAACACATGCCCCTCAATCGTCTGTTGCTTGAAACGGACGCGCCCTATTTAACCCCACAAATCAAACGAGGAGAACGTAATGAACCAGCCCTTGTGGCAGAAGTTGCCAAACAGGTTGCCCTATTACGCGGAATCTCTTATGAAGAAGTGGCAGAAGAAACAACCAATAATGCGAAAAAGTTGTTTTTAGCCAAGGTATAAAGAGGATATCTTTCATTGACGAAGAAATAAGAAAGGAATATACTTTTGCGCATATTCCTTTTCTTATTATATGAAATCCTTGTTTCGTTATTTGATTCTTATTGTCATTATCACCCTTATGGCATTATTGAGTCAGTTTGCGCCTGCATTGTTTTCTTTTTTTCACCATAGTGCCGATGCCTCATTACTTATTGCGTTTTTTAGTATCTCTATCTTGTTTATTTTAGGATTTATTGTTCATCACGTTGCAGAAAAAACGATTTTTCCCTCATTTGTTATTGCTATTTTTTTTGGTATTGCCGCACAACCATTGCTGCTTCCCATTACCCAAGAACGAGAAATGCTGAGTGTGATTGTAGGTATTGGAGCGACCTTAATATTATTTGGTGGGGGGTTAGAAACCCCCTTTGATAATTTTAAAAAATTAGTTTGGAAAATCGCGTCGCTTTCTTTTTTTGGGTTACTGATTACCGCAGCGTTATTTTCTACGGTGCTTGTCTTTATTGGCAACAGCCTCGGAGCACCAGTACCTATTCCTGTGGCAGTATTATTAGGGGCTATTTTAGCATCAACTGACCCAGCAGCAATTATTCCCATATTAAAACAGTTACGCTTTAAAAAGCCGAGTGTAAAAAATTTAGTCATTTCAGAAAGTGCGGTAACTGATGTCAGTGGGACATTGTTAACACTGGCAATACTTGCACTATTGGCACTTAATCCTATTATTACTTCTGTAACAGCTGCCTATCAGGGATTATTTTCGTATGGTACGGCTATGCTTCTTTTACGAGAGGTTATCTTTGGTATTGTTTTTGGGGTGATTGGCTATGGATTGCTTTATTTGCTTGCCAGCTTTACCAAAAAAAATTCTCATGAATCAGACGCTGAGGCAGCGTACTTTTTATTTGTCCCTATTATGATGTCTGCCTTTGCCCTTGCCTTTGGGGGAAGCGGGTATTTTGCTGCCTTTATTGCCGGTTTGTTATTTATGTTTGAACGGCATCTGCATCATACAGAACAATTTTTTAATCATACGATTGAAGGTTTTTTTAAGCCAACCATTTTTATTCTCTTGGGGGCTCTTGTTCAAACCCAAGAGTTAATTAATTATGCAGGAATTGGCTTACTCGCCTCGGTGGTATTTATGCTTATTATTCGTCCGCTTGCGGTGTTTCTGTCTCTTGGACCGTTTTCTCTTTTTGGAAAAAAAACAGAACGACTGTGTATAAAAGAATTATTATTTATTTCCTTTGTTCGAGAAACCGGGGCTATTCCTGCGGTATTGTTAGTCACCATTGTTGGCTTGGGCATCCCCGGGTTATCTGGCTTAGTGCCTATTGGGATGTGGATTATTTTATCAACGCTTATTATTCAGCCACCCCTTACCCCATATATTGCAAAAAAATTGCAAGTAGCAACGCCTATTCAAGATGACCACCATCTTATTATACAAAATCAAGGCGAACCCTTTGTTATTATTGGTTCTCGTGGTTTTTCTTTTTTAGATCGATTGGATAAGGTGGTAACCTGGGCAACAAAACATAACATTTATCGTATTATTGTGTTGCATTGTTTGGAACAAAAATATACAGAAGCTAAAGCAAAAGAAATAGGGGAGCAAGCCGTGGTTGCCTTTGCTCACATTAACGAAAAAAGACAAGAAGAAGGGCTTCCGTTGTTAGCCTTTGATTATGTGAGTCGAAAAGGGTTTTTGCAGCAAAATATTAATAAAATAGCAAAAGAGCAATCAGACGTAACCGCTATTTTTGTTGGAAAATGGGTATTGGATTATCGCTTAAAAGATATAAAAGAATTGAATGTTCCATTATTTTTTATGGATTAGGGTGATACCAGTGATAAAGAGGTAAAAAGACCCCGACTCAGTCGGGGTCTTTTTTTTAAAAAAAAGTCTGAGATCATATTCAATCCACTCCGTCAAGTGCATATTGTATTGACAACCCCTTATGAGAGCGCTATACTTTTCAATTTTGCTAAATTTAGCGAAAATTATGCACAGGTCTAGTTGTAAAGTCCATTGACGAACAAGACATAACAGACTATACTAGAGCCGATTTGAATACTCTTTCCTGTATGAATCCTCAGTACCAAAAAAATACGCAACGATCCTATTATTCTCTTGCTCGAGTATTTTTTCTTTTTCCTTTTATCATGATTGGGGGAACCTTTCTTGGAAAAAAATTAGAACAACAATTTCAGTTAGATGGACCAATATATTTTTTTCTCGCCGTACTCGTTGTTTCGCTCATTGGTTGGCTGTATATTGCCTATGAATATAAAAGAATAAAAGCCGCCTGGAAAAGTTCTAGCGATATACCGTCTGATACTTCTTCTTCATAACTATATATGAATGCCCTTCAAGTTCAGTCAGAAAAACCACCCCTTCAACCAGATATTATTTTTTCTGTTGGGCCAGTTCCTATTACCAATGTGTTTCTCATGTCTTGGCTGGTTATTATTTTGTTAACGCTATTTGCAATTCTGGTAAAAAGACGATTACGCTTAGTTCCCGGCAAGCTCCAATTGGTGGCAGAGGTTATTGTAGAAACCATGTCGGATATGATTCATCAAATCCTCAATTCAAAGAGAGGAACGACATTGCTCTTACCCATTATTGGAACCCTATTCTTATTTATTATTTTTTCTAATTTATTAGGATTGATTATTCCTGGATTAGGTGCGCTCACCTATAATGGCATCGCGGTATTTCGTACCCCCACCACAGACTTTAATATGACGATTGCACTGACGGTTGCGATGAGTGTGCTTACGCATATTATGAGTATTGTTTCATCAGGTATATTTTCTCATATTGGCAAATTTCTTCCCTTTCATAAAGTAATTCAGGGATTCCGTACGAGTATAAAAGATGGCTTTATGTCATTAGTGGATGTGTTTATTGGTGTTATGGATATTATTTCTGAATTTGCCAAGCTCGTATCACTTTCTATGCGTTTATTTGGTAACCTATATGCCGGAGAAGTAATGATGGGTATTTTGTACGGGCTTATTGGAACCGTTATTCCTGCCGTATGGCTAGGTATGAGTTTGTTGAGTGGTACGGTACAAGCCGTGGTGTTTTCTATGTTAACAACCGTGTTCTATTCTTTAATGGTGGCACAGCTGCCAGAAAGAGATGAACAATAGGTGTTATATCATTTTATTCATTTATTTTTAGTATAAATTCTATGGAAGTAGAAGCAGCTCGCTTAATAGCGAAAGGAATGTTTGTCCTATCTATGATGGGTTCAGCTATTGGAGAAGGTTGGCTCATGGCAAAAGGAATGGAAGCCATGGGACGTAATCCTGCCATTGCAGAATCTATCTTTCCAAAAATGATTGTGGGCGCCGCGATTGTGGAATCTACCGCAATTTACGCGTTTGTTGCCTTTTTCATTGCATAATATGTGCAACCATGCATGTTGTGCATGGTTTGTTTCTTTGGCAAATAGGGGATTGTTAGGGTAATAAATCGTGCATCATATGTTTTTACTATTTTTTCTATGAATATTACTCAAATTTTAAGCAATGTTGGTTTTGATTGGCGCTTAGCAGTGTTAAATTTACTCAATTTTTTCATCATTTTTCTTTTGTTGAAAAAATTCTTATTTTCTAGTGTTACGAATGCGTTACAAAAACGAAAAGAATTTATCGCGCAAGGAGTAGAGAATGCAAGAAAAGCAAAAACAGAATTAACCATGGCAGAACGACGTGCGCAAGAATTGTTAGATGACGCAAAAGGCCAAGCAAATTCCATCATAGAAGCTGCACATGTGAGTGCGGCACAACAAGCTGATATATTAAAACAAAAATCTAAACAAGAAATTGAATTACTTGTTTCTCAAGCAAAAGAACAGATTGCCGCACAAAAAGCAGAAATGAAAGAAGAATTACGCAGCGAAACCATTGATTTGGTGATTACTGTTGTGCAAAAATTATTAGGGGATACGCTTGATACAAAAAAACAAGAAGCACATATTAAAGAGATTGTTGGTTCTTTGAAGAAATAATATTCTTATGCCATCACTATTACCAATTCAATTAGGAAAAGTGTTGTATCATGTTGCGGCAGAAAAAGAAGGAAAGGATCTTGAACACGCGATTACGGTATTTCTTGGTTTTATTCAGCAGCAACGCATGACAAAAAAATTATCGTATATTATCGATGCCTTTGATGCCTATGCAAAAGAAGTAGAAGGACGCCAAAGTATTACCATTACCACGGCAGAACCGCTTTCAAAAAACGTTATTAGCATGATTGCGAATGTCATGAATACCAAATCAGTCGAGGTCATAGAACAGGTTGAACCAGCAATTATAGCAGGGATGCTCGTGCAACAAGGAAATACGGTGTTAGATGCAAGTATTGCCACTCAATTAGAAACGCTCAAAAGAACTCTTAGTTAATCATTCTCTATGTCACACACAGACCAAATTATCAGCTCGCTGAAAAAACAAATTAGTCAATTTAATACACAGACAGATGTTCAAGAAGTGGGTACCGTTATTTCTGTTGGAGATGGTATTGCCCGCATGACTGGATTAGATAATTGTCAATCACAAGAAATGTTGGAATTACCTGGTGGGGTTATTGGGTTAGCCTTGAATTTAGAAGAAGAAACCGTTGGGGCAATTATTTTAGGTGATTATAAAAAAATTAAAGAAGGAGATACGGTAAAACGCACAAAAAAAATCATGTCTGTTCCTGTTGGTGATAAAATGGTTGGCCGTGTGGTAAATGCACTCGGACAAGCAATTGATGGCAAAGGAGATATTAAAACAAAAGAAGAATATCCTCTTGAACGAGTTGCTCCTGGGGTTATGTCTCGTCAACCGGTAAATCGCCCTATGATGACCGGAGTAAAAGCCGTTGATGCGCTTATTCCTATTGGTCGTGGACAACGAGAATTGATTATTGGTGATCGTCAAACCGGAAAAACAGCACTTTGTATTGATACAATTTTGAACCAAAAAGATCAAAACATGATTTGTATTTATGTTGCGATTGGTCAAAAAGAATCAAAAGTTGCGCGTACGGTTGCCTTGTTAGAAGAAAAAGGAGCCATGGCATATACCATTGTTGTTGCCTCAGGTGCGAGTGAACCAGCGCCAATGAGTTATTTAGCCCCATATACTGGTGTGGCTATGGCAGAATATTTTGCAGATAAAGGAAAAGATGTATTGATTATTTACGATGACTTAACCAAACAAGCATGGG
>CAZFUL010000008.1:47700-48141 GCA_964522435.1 uncultured Gammaproteobacteria bacterium | reverse complement strand
TTTGAGGTCTCTGTATTACCGCTGCTGCTGGCACAGAGTTAGCAACCTCTTATTCTTAGGGTACCGTCACGAATTCGTCCCCTATAAAAGCAGTTTACACCCCGAGGGGCTTCTTCCTGCACGCGGCGTCGCTCCATCAGACTTTCGTCCATTGTGGAATATTCTTGACTGCAGCCTCCCGTAGGAGTCTGGGCCGTATCTCAGTCCCAGTGAGGCAGGTCACGCTCTCACGCCTGCTACCCGTCATAGCCTTGGTACGCTTTTACCGTACCAACTAGCTGATAGGACATAGGCCCCTCTTCGAGCGATAAATCGTTTACATGGGAATGACTTGTGTCTTCCCATGACTATCGGGTATTAGCGCCAGTTTCCTGGCGTTATCCCCGTCTCGAAGGTAGGTTACCAATGTGTTACTCACCCGTTTGCCGCTCGTAATCCCCT
>CAZFUL010000008.1:0-47690 GCA_964522435.1 uncultured Gammaproteobacteria bacterium | reverse complement strand
TTGCATGCCTTAGACACACCGCCAACGTTCATCCTGAGCCAGGATCAAACTCTCAATGATACTGTTTGTCACAAGGACAACAGTGAAAGAGTTGATTATCTACCCAGTCATCCGACTGGATAGCTCAAATGTTTTTGTTATAGACGTTGTTTGGTTTTTGTCACATTTATTATGTGAACATTTTCAGTATGTTGTAGAGCCTCACGCTGGAGCCACTCATACAAACATAGTGAACCTTACTTGTATATGGTTGTATATATATTCTTGGAAGAGAATATACATAATGAATTGTAATGATCACTCAGGTTCTATCAATCGTTAAAGAAAAAAGAGGAACCTGGCCCCGATAAAAAAATTTGTATCGGAGTTGAGTTACTCTTTTTGTATTCCCAGTATCTCTCGTTTATAAGACTTAGGAAAAATGATTTGTAAGGGTTGTTTCAATTGCCTGAGCATTTTACAAAAAACACACCCATGTGTCAATAGGAGTAATTACTCACAGGGTGGGGATAAGTGCTCTTTGCGCCAATCTGCTATTTTTTGATGATCACCGCCCATAAGAACAGATGGTACTCGCCACCCTTTAAAATCAGCAGGTTTGGTATATTGTGGGTACTCTCCCCCAGATAAACTATGGGTTTCTTCTTTTAAAGATTCTTGATTTCCCAACACCCCCGGAATCAAACGAGACACCGCTTCAATAATAGTAAGCGCTGCTAACTCTCCGCCGGCTAATACATATGGCCCTATAGACACTTCTTCATCAACCATATGATCAATAACTCGCTGATCAATCCCCTCATAGCGTCCACAGACAATGACAAGTTCATCATAGTGAGACCACTCTGTTGCTATTGCCTGATTAAACTGTCTTCCGCGAGGAGATAAGACAATGGTTCGTTTCTTTTTTTTGAGTGACCCATTGAAGAGTTTTTTTACTTTATGAAGTCCCCCTGTTTTAGAAAAAGGAATAGCATCAATAGAGAGAAGTGCTTTATATATAGGCTCTGGTTTCATTACCATGCCAGCTCCTCCACCGTAGGGAGTATCGTCAATAGTTCCCCGCACATCATCAGAAAAATCCCGCAAATTAACTGGGGTTACGGTAATATATTTTTTTTGTTGGGCACGACCCAAAATACTCGCATTGCTATAGTGAGTAATAATATCAGGAAAAATAGTGAGGACAGAGAACTTCATAGTAATTACAGCCTAACCTATCAGACAAAAAAATTCAAGGAACCATGCAAGATTAAGGCATAACATATGCTATACTATTATTCTCTCTTATATTATATGTTCTATGCCTGAAACCTCTTTCCAAAAATCTTCGCATATACCAACAAGCTATATTCTCTTACTCATGATGAGTATTGGGATTATATTATCTGTTATTTATTTTTACCCCCCAGCAATTATTTTTAGCCTTGATA
Source organism: uncultured Gammaproteobacteria bacterium (assembly GCA_964522435.1). Classification (GTDB taxonomy): domain Bacteria; phylum Patescibacteriota; class Patescibacteriia; order Magasanikbacterales; family UBA922; genus CAZFUL01. Next base: position 46,257 of record CAZFUL010000008.1, on the reverse strand, counting down.
TGTTAGTGATTATTGGCGTCATGCTTGTGCCCGTCCTTATTGGAAAAATTTGGCGTCATGAAATTGATCGTGTTGGCAGAATTATGCGCGATATTGAACATCACATGGAGGCTTTCCGTACCTTGAACCAACGAGATCAAGAAGAATATGAACAATATCATATTTTAAAAAGTACCGAACAATCTATTGAAACACTCAAACAGAGTGCAGAAAAATTAAGCAAAGAACAAAAACAACAATTACACTATTTACAAAAACAAAATGCTATCAACAAAATGCAATTATTTAAGCGAGCGCTCTTGTGGGCATTAAATGGATTATTGCCACACAAATTAGTACAAAATATTCGTACTGTTTTTACAGATAAAAAATTCTCTGCCCTTCGATCATTTATATTCCTTTGGATCATTGCCACCTTGATTATTGGCTATATGGCGTGGATGAAATAGCTGAGTTTATTGAGTAAATAAAAAAACAGTCTTTATACAAAGGCTGCTTTTTTTTGGGCCCGATAACGTGAAATGATTTCACATCAAGAAGTCGGGCGGCTTCTCTTCCCTGCAAGGCAGAGGCGACACAAAAGGTGTCTTAGGTAGGTGAAAAAGAACTACTCGCGGTCGCAGGCGTCGCCGATGCCATCACCATCGTTGTCGCTCTGGTCGTTGTTGGGATCATCTGGGCAGTTGTCACAACCACCCGCTGCGTTCAGCGCATGTGGGCAGTTGTTGGGAGTGAACTGGCAAGCAGCCGTAACGAGCTCTGGCATCTCGTCATCACAGACACGATCCCCATCCGGATCTGCGCTGTTGACGATGACGATTTGTGTCCCAAACAACGGTGTATCACGAGAGAGGACGATCGGATCAACCCCCTCCACGCCCAGCGCAATGGGCAGGAGCCATTCGGCAATAGGATCCCAGGGAAAAGGATCCGGCATACCAATGGAGGGATAAACATTCAGCTCCCACAGGCGTCCGTACTCCAGGACAACCAGCTCAATGAGCTGGAACTGCAGTGGCTGGCGCGCGAGGGTTGTCTGCACAGGGCTGGTAGCAGACGCCTCAATCGAGATCCAGCCTTGATCGTTTGCCCACGCGCAGTCCTCCTGACGAGGTGCAACGAAGGTCGCGACTTCGCGATCCCATCGCAACAGCACGAAGGTGCGGCCATTGATCTCGATCGCGATTGACTCCATGGGCGCGGCGTCCTTGCCGGTGCCATGCAAAAAGCTCGCCCCACAGACTTCAACCGCCCCGGCACGGTTGTTGAAAAACGCGTGCATGAGGGGAATCACTTCCCCTCGATACTGCGCAATATCAACCGCACGCGGTGCTTCCTGCGGGTTTTGGTCAAGCCAGATCTCGGGCGCTTGCAAGCGATAGCGAGCACCGGTATAGGGCAGAGGCCAAAGACCAAGCTCCCCGTCACCGGCAAATTCACTTCCTTCAACAAGAACAGGGATGGGTTCATCAAAGTAGATTGCCTCAACCCCTTCCAGGGTGAAGGCAAACTCGCCGTGGATGATGGCTTCTTCATGTTGTGCTGGCAAATCGCCATTGACGAAAATTTGAACGTACACGCCATGCGCATCATCGTCATCGGTTTCCACCTCAAAGGGCGGAAGAAAAAGCAGCGCATCTTGGTTCGGAGAAATCATGAGCGGATTTCCATCTGCATCTTCTTCTACCACCAAGAACGGCTCTTCGTCTTTGCTCGTTGAGATTTCAACCCGAATCGGAATCTCTGCGGGCAAAAACATGTCTGCCCACACCGAGATCTGGAGATCTCGGTACACCACAGGAAATCGAGGATCGATGTTCGTGGCGTGCATGGAAATTTCGGCAATCTGACACGCCATCTCCCAGTCAAGATCCACATTCCCAAACAGCCGTTCCTGCACGGTGCAGGGATTCGGCTGATCCGGGTGAGTGAAGTAGCGTTCTTGAATGTTGCCACCTCGAACACCACCCCAAGACACCCGCACAAATGGCAAGAGCTCAAGTGGTTCAACGATCTGCAACAAATCCCAAGGAACGGTACGCTCCCAAGGCGGCCCTTGCTGCAAAAGAAACGGCCCTTCGTGATCAAACCCATTCACGATGTCTGGACTATCCACTTGAAGAACATGCATCTGGATGAACTCAATGCCGTTAGGCACAAAGGGCGTTTGGAAACGAAAATCCATACACGCACCCCAGGCCAACAGCTCGGGTTCGCCGTTTGGCAGCACGGTTTCCAAGGCAAGCGTATCGCCGTGGAAAAACAGCCCCCCGTTGCTGTCTCCACCATTCACACGATTGTTGAGGAAGGCATGTTCGCCTTCCCAAGTCACCGTAGAAACATGTGCCAATATAGGCAGTGGAAATTGACCATCGCCCTGCAGGTCAAGACGAAACAAGACACTGCTCAGGTTCGCAATACCATTTGGCTCAGTGCAGAGCTGAAACTCACCAACGGGGAAATTGTTGGTATCCCGGCCAATCCGTTGTACACGCCCAGTTGCTCCGAGCGCTTGCACATACACATACTGATCAAGCTGAAACACCGTACGAAGGCCCGGCAAGTTCCAATGGCGATCATTATCATGTTCAAAGATGACTTGAACCGCGTTATCGAGAGGCAGCACGCTATTGAGCGCTACCTCCAAATACAGATCATCCTCATCAACCGGCAGATGCACCATGAGTTCCAGTTCTGCGCACTCACCCTCTTCAATGTGGAACGGCTCCTGAAACTCATCCTGGAACAAAACGATGAGCTGTCCCCAGAAGCTGTACGGACGAGTGAAGCTGACCTCGTTGCCGAAGCGGAAGGTCATGAAGACATCAGAAAAATTCCCCTGGTGTTCCAGGTTGAGCGATGCGATATCCACCGCACCACCAACTGCGCAAAACTGCCACGTCCCGGTCGGTACGCTGCCCTCGATCGTGGGATCTGGAATGATCTGAGGGTTTTGCACCGGACCATTGTTGCGACGAACGCGCAGCACAACAGGCGCAGCAGGATCTTCGCCAACATCGATAACGGCGTCGACCATGCCGAGGTCAGGCATGCCTTGGTCAACGAACGCATCCACAGTGGCGTCCGCTTCGATGTGCTCGGCATCAGACATGTGCTGATCGACAGCCGCATCGACGACACCGATGTCAGGCACAGAAGCCTGATCAGGCGTGTCGTTGTTGACGTCAGGCCCCGCGTCACGGACGCGGAACCCACCCGTATCTCCAGGGGCAATGGTGCCCTGCCCCGTCGGGTCACACCCGATGAGGCCAAAGAAAAACAAAAACCAGGCCAGGTAACGCATGGCGTTTCTCCTCTTGTGAGCAGGACTCATCCTGCTCTGGTGAAATGAAAAGAACGCTGCCCACTGTGGGCAACGTTCTCGACGCTAGCAGGTATTTGAATTCCTGTCAACGATGCTGATGCCTCTTAGTTGTTTAAGGTAACTCAGTCAACTAAAAACATTACTTACTGATAAAAAAAGAACCTCGATTAATCGAAGTTCTTTCTTATGTAGAGTGAGGTACTACTATTATTTTTTACCTGCAATAATTTCTTGTTCAACATTCTTTGGTACTTCTGCGTAGTGAGAAAATTCCATAGAATAACTTGCGCGACCAGAACTCATAGAACGTAAATTGTTGACATAGCCAAACATGTTTGACAATGGTACTTTTGCGCGGATCACTTTTGCTTGTCCACGTTCAGTCATTTCCTCCACTTGTCCACGTTTTGAGTTAATGTCACCAATCACGTCACCCATGTGTTGTTCTGGAGTTAATACTTCAACCGCCATAATAGGTTCCATGATCACTGGTTTCGCTTTCTTTACCGCATCAGCAAATGCCATACTTGCCGCTAATTTGAAAGCAATTTCAGAAGAGTCAACTTCGTGGTAACTTCCGTCATACACCGCAACACGAATATTTTCGAGTGGATATCCTGCCAATACCCCTTTGGTCATAGAATCCTTAACCCCTTTTTCAATTGCAGGAATATATTCTCTTGGAACAATACCACCTTTAATTTCATCGATAAATTCAAATCGGTCAGGTCCGTCAGCTGGGAGTGGTTCAATACGTAACCAACAATGTCCGTATTGTCCACGTCCACCAGATTGTTTGACATATTTTCCTTCTGCTTCCGCAGTACCTTTAATTGCTTCGCGGTAGGCAACTTGTGGAGCACCCACATTCGCTTCTACTTTAAACTCGCGACGCATACGATCCACAATAATATCAAGGTGCAATTCTCCCATCCCTGCAATAATGGTTTGCAAGGTTTCTTCATCCGTAAATACTTTAAATGTTGGGTCTTCTTCAGCCAATTTTTGTAAAGCCATCCCCATTTTTTCTTGATCTTGTTTTGTCTTTGGTTCAATCGCAACAGAAATAACTGGATCAGGAAAGGTAATGTTTTCTAACAATAATGGGCGATTTTCCGCAGCCAAGGTATCTCCGGTACGGGTATTTTTTAACCCAATCGCTGCTGCAATTTCTCCAGCAAATACTTCTTCTACTTCTTCGCGAGAGTTTGCATGCAAACGCACAATACGTCCAATACGTTCTTTTTCTCCTGAGCTCGTATTAATAATATAACTTCCTGATTTTACAGAACCAGAATAGACGCGGAAGAAAATTAATTTTCCAACAAATGGGTCAGTAGCCACTTTAAACGCAAGTCCAGAAAAGGGTTCATCATCGCTTGCATGAACCGCGATTTTCTTTTCTTTATCATCTACCTCTGTTGCTTCAATCGCAGGAACATCCAATGGAGATGGTAAGTAATAAGTAACCGCGTCCAACATTTTTTGTACGCCAATATTTCCTAATGCTGATCCACAAAGTACTGGATACATTTCACTTTTGAGCACCAACGTTCGGATAGCCGCACGAATTTCTTCTACGCTAAATGTTCCACCATTTAAATATTTATCCATGAGCTCATCACTTGCTTCTGCAATTTTTTCAAGCAATTCTCCACGATATTGGGTTACTCGTTCTTGTTCATTTTCTGGAATAGGTACTTCAGAAATGTTTTCCCCAAAATTTCCTTCAAAGATGTACGCTTTTTCTTCAACCAAATCAATCACCCCTTTTAACTCTGCTTCTTGACCCATGGGAAGAAAAATGGGGTATGCTTGTTTTGATAAGCGAGTACGAATAGATGTTAAGGTCATGTAAAAATCTGCCCCTGTTTTATCCATTTTATTGGTAAAACAAATACGAGGAACTTCATATTTATCAGCTTGACGCCAAACAGTTTCTGATTGTGGCTCAACCCCTTGAGAAGAATCAAACACGGCAACAGCACCATCAAGAACACGAAGAGAACGTTCTACTTCTACCGTAAAGTCAACGTGACCTGGGGTATCAATAATATTAATACGATGATCTTTCCAAAAACAGGTTGTTGCCGCAGAAGTAATAGTAATACCACGTTCTTTTTCTTGTTCCATCCAATCCATTTCGGCAGCACCTTCGTGCACTTCTCCAATTTTATGTTTTTTTCCTGTGTAAAAAAGTACCCGTTCGGTGGTGGTTGTTTTTCCAGCATCGATGTGGGCCATGATCCCGATATTACGGGTTTTTTCGAGTGAATATTCTCTAGGCATATATAATGGGTCATCAGTTCTTAGCGATCAGATGCAACATCTGCGCAAAAAACTGTTATGAATATAATGAAACACGGACACCTACACGGTGATGTCCGATAATTTACAACTAGCGTCTTCGAGCAAAGTGAGCAAATGCTTTGTTCGCTTCTGCCATACGATGCGTATCTTCTTTTTTCTTCATTGTTCCACCAACACCATCAAGAATATCCATGAATTCGGCAGATAATTTTTCTACCATTGATTTTCCTTTGCGAACACGTGCGGCTGCTAAAATCCAACGAAATGCTAAGGCTTGTCCACGCTCACCTAACACAGGTGTTGGTACTTGATAGTTAGCACCACCAACACGACGAGAACGTACTTCAACATGAGGACGAACTGTTTCAATAACTTTTTCAAATAATTTAATTGCTTCCCCTTTTTTCTTATCCGCTAATACTTCAAGAGCACCGTACACCGTTTTTTGTGCAACAGTCTTTTTTCCACTTACCATCAAATAGTTAACGAATTTTGCCAATTCCAAACTATGATACTTAGGATCAGGAAGGATATGTCGCTTTGGGGCTTGTTTTCCTCTAGCCATATATATCTATACTTTATAATGAGTAAATAATTATTGTTTTGGACGTTTCATACCATATTTAGATCGTCCACGGCGACGGCCTTCTACTCCTTGAGTATCGTACACGCCACGAACAATATGGTAGCGACAACCTGGCAAATCTTTTACACGGCCGCCACGAATAAGAACAATAGAGTGTTCTTGTAATTTATGTCCTTCACCTGGAATATAAGCAATGACTTCGGTTCCATTAGATAAACGAACTTTGGCAACTTTACGAAGCGCAGAGTTCGGTTTCTTTGGGGTAGTGGTATACACTTTGGTACACACTCCTCGTTTAAATGGTGATCCCTTGGTAAGATCAGTTCTCTTGCGGTGCAGAGAATCATAGGTAAATTGCAGCGCAGGAGACTTTGACTTGGTCGTCTTTTGGACGCGTCCTTTGCGCAAAATTTGATTCATTGTCGGCATAGGTACAAATAATAAATAAAAAACGTGCCTATGAAGGGCACGAACAAACGAATAATGCTAGTGAAACCACCAGAATTGATTCGAACGTTGTCCCGATAGATCGGGAACCCTTCACTCTCCTGTAAAGGAGAATTACTTCGTTCTAAGAAGTGAGAGGAGTATATAAGAATGGTGTCTCTTTGTCAAGAGACAGCAAACGAGTTGAAGGGTAAGCCCCTCCTTTTTAAGGAGGGGTTGGGGAGGTTATGGTTATCCTATCGCCCCTCCAGTAAACAAACGAAAGAAAAATTCAATAATAGGAGAAATAACCCAAGAAAAATAAAATATGAATACGAATAACAGTATCCAACCCCATTTTTCAAGAAAAAAAACTACTTTTTCAAAAGAAGGTGGCAACACTGCGTACAATAATTTAGACCCATCCAAAGGAGGAATTGGCACCAAATTAAAGATAGCAAGCATCACATTCGCGTAGACAATAGTTGCCAACAAGGTCCCAAAGGATGCACTGAGTGGCAATACTTGAATGAGAATACCAAAGACCAAGGCAAGCGCCAAATTAGAAAGAGGCCCAGCAATAGCAACAGCGACCGATCCCCATTTTTGGTTTCGTAAATTATAGGTATTTACCGGTACGGGTTTGGCATAGGCAAACAAAAATTGGCCACCCGTCCCAAGGAGTAATAAAAGAGGTAACAACACTGTTCCCAAGGGATCAATATGTGCTTTGGGATTCAAGGTTAATCTTCCTGCATAACGAGCGGTTGGATCGCCTAAGCGATCTGCCACATAGCCATGCATATATTCATGCAAAATCGCAGAAGGAATAATAACCAACAGGAAAAAGATTTGAGAGAGAAATTCCATAGAATAAGGATTAACACTCCTGTCCTTTTTAAGGACGGGCTGGGGAAGGGTATCACAGAAGGTTCATTAAACCGCTCTTGACAAAAAACAACTCTTTTTATATACTGCCCCCACGTTTTATATGTAATCTATCTTAACGAAAAAACGTTATTTAATCAACTCCTACTCTTAATTTGCTTATCCTATGTCTCGCCTCTGCGATACCTGTGGCAAAGGGCCTAAAAAAGCGGCTAACCGAAGCCACGCGTTAAATAAAACACTCCGTGTACAACGACCAAATTTGCAAAAATTAGGTGACCTCAAAGTCTGCACTCGCTGCCGCCGTAGTATGGTAAAACATGCGATCGAAGCAGGCATGATTGCAGCATAATACCTTCATATAAAAACCCCGATTTGATCGGGGTTTTTTGTATATACATTATTTGTTTCTATGCAGCTGCTGCGTATGTATCCGAACTGGGCGAATATTATCGGGGTCTTTTACCAACTCTTGGCAATCTCGAGAACAGGTATTGTCATAGGCAGCAACACAAGCATCACAACCAATAAACAATTTATTACAAAATTTATTTGCACAATTGCGATAGGTATCAACATTTTTTTCACAAAGCAAACAGTTTCCCAAAATAACCGCATCTTTTGTCGTATTTACCGGCACAGAGATACGATCATCAAATACAAAACATTTTCCTTCATAAAATCCATCGTTCGCATATGTTTCTGCATATTTCACAATACCCCCTTCTAACTGATACAAATTATCGTGCACAAATCCCGCTTGTAACAGCATAGCGGTTGCTGGTTCACAACGAATCCCCCCGGTACAAAAGGTGACCACTGTTTTATCTGCAAAGTTTTCTTTATACCACGCAAGATGGTCTTTTAAATCACGAAAATATTTCATGGGTGGTTTAATAGATCCTTTAAACCGACCAATCTCCCACTCATAATCATTACGCATATCTAAAATAACCATGTCTTTTCCTTCAACAAACCAGCGATGCAATTTGTCTGCACTAATATGTTTTGCTCGTTTTTTAAAATCAAAGCGCTCTCTATCATCGGTGGTGACAATTTCGTATCGTTCTTTTATTGATAAGCGGGGAAATGGGTTAAATGCATTGGTATGCTCTTTAAAATCAATCGCAGAAAATACCCGGTGTCCATCCATATAGGAACGATAGAGCCGAATAGATTCTTCCGTCCCTGCAACCGTCCCATTAATACCATCTTTTCCAATTAAAATACGGCCATGCAAATTAAGGGCTTTACATACTTCTTTATGTACCTTTACTTCTACAGCTGGGTGCTGTACCGGAACAATTTTGTAATATAATAAAACATGAAACATACAAATATACGATTAACTATTGCGAAAAGCAGTATGAACAATCAATGAAAAAAAGTCAAGATACAAAAAGATACTGATTGAGTATATGCGTAATGCGTGCGGCTTCTGCTTCTACCACCTCACCGTCATATTCTCCGGCATGAGCACTTGTTCCTTGATAACTTGGTTTCTTTTGATCTAAGTGAAGGTTAATAATAAACCCCTGTGCTGATCGTTCTACATAAATATGGAACCGAGGATAGAGCATGCTACTTTGTAATGGCCGCGCATAACTTAATTGTCGGGTGTTCGGATCTAAAAATTCATGATACTGACACTTCCGCAGTAACTGTTTTGGGATCATTTGATATTGTTTTTCACAAATAATTCTCATAAAACAAATACTCAGCTCTATTATTCATTTCCATCTTTACGTTTGATAATAAATACCATCACGCCAGCAATAAGTGCCCCCAATAACGCACCGAGTACCGTAGGCAAAAACCAGGGAAAACGATTTTGTACATCTAATGAAGACGCTCCCTGTGGAAAAGGATTCCCGTTATTTTTTTCATCCGTTTGAACAGACACGACTGCTTCTGTATTTGGCTCTGCAGGAGCAGATGATCCTGCGGCAAGATTTCCATCAGCATCCAGTTGTTCACCATCAGCAGGTTGTGCTTCTGGTATGCGAAACTGATCACTGACATCAGTAATATTTACTCCACCCGCAACGGGTGAAGGACTCGCTTCATTATCTTGAGGATTAATTGGTTCTGCTTGCGCATCATCACGATCTTGTTGGGGAAGAGTTATTTGCGGTGATTGTGCATTAATGTTTCCATTAATAGTTGGTGCGCCAAAATTTTTACCGATATAAAATGGTTGTACTTGCCCATCTCCTGCGCCAGTTAACATGACACGACCACAAAAAGTATCATCAAGGAATCCTTCAACATAAAATGATTCTCCTCTCTCAACAGAAATACTTGCATAAAATGTGGTCGTATTATTGAAAGAAACATATTGACTATTGCCATTTGTTTTTCTCAACAATACGTCTTCTGTATATGTTTGACGTACCTGCTCTCTTTGCACATGAACAATCATAGGAACCTCAACAGAAAAATCCGCATCGAGCTCGTATGCCATACGATAACTTACCGTATTAAACCCATTTTCAGCATATTGCGTTTGTGCAACAATAACACAACTCCATTCTGGATCTGCACTGCCAGGAATATTGCCTTGTATTTGAGCAAATACCGTACCAGGGATCAGAAGAAGGGCTACGAGAGCTATGCGTATATATGTTTGGATCATATGCGTAAAAAAGAAAAATAATGAATGAAGAAACCGTACTATTACTCTCATGGTCGGACCGGTGGGGTTCGAACCCACGGCCTCAGGACCCCCAGCCCTGCGCGCTACCAACTGCGCCACGGCCCGAGCATAAGAGCAAGTCATGGGTGGGTATAGCTATTGTTTGCTCGTTCATCATACGAAAAAAGACAAGAAAAATCAAGGTCAGGTCCCAATATTCCTTTCTTATAAAAAATTAAAAGAGAGATAGAAAAACCATCTCTCTTTTAACAATGACCCCTCACCAGAAAGCAGAGAATCTATACCCCGTGATGTACAGGTGGGTCATCGCAGCGCTCGCCCACGGGCTGACGCGATATAAATGTCCCATGATAGACTCTTTGTGGATATGATTTACTGCTTTTGTGTGGGATCACATATACTATACTTGATTGAAATAGGAGCGTCAAATACCTATGGGGCATCTACGGGTATCATGCGAACCTGATCAATATACCCAATAAAATTATCCGACGTAAATACAATTCCCATCACAGCAGTCGGATCATTTGGTACTTGGAATGTTCTCGTATATTGATGCCAACCATTTTGTTCTCGCGTACGGAATTGTCTATTTTCAAAATCTGCATTCGCATTTTTATTTCCAATACGAGCAAATAATTCTCCTTGTTCAATAAAGTAAGAAAATTCATACCGATACCACTGACCCGGAACAAGCGCTAATGGAACTTGTTGAAATCCACCACGCCCACCAACACTATCAATCCGCATACTTTGCGCTCCTTCAAAGGACTGAAGTGCTGATTTGGTCCAACTCGTTGGGGTGCCATATCTTTTCCAAGCGAGAAGATCAGGTGACTCCATTGAACCATCAATAACCAATATAGGCGCATCCAGTTCTTCTATCGTGATATTATCCATATATCCCAGTCCACCAATCATACTATTAACGGTTCGAAAATTTAGTGGATTCTCTCCTTCAGGAACTTGGAATACTCGTTCATAGTGAGTCCATGCATTTCTGGTACGTAAGGTGGCCATTTTTGCTTCAAAATCACTATTCGCTGAAGCAATCCCTAACAGAGAAACGAGATCCCCACTTTCCAAATAATAGTCAAAAGAATATCGATACCACTTCCCTGCTTCTACAGGAATAAATTCTTGTTGGAAACCACCACGTCCACCAGTACTGTCAATGCGCATACTCAGGCTCCCTGCCTCTACTCGTTCATTACTCTTTCCCCAGCTCAGCGGATTTCCATACCGTCTCCAGGCAAGAAGATCCGGGATCTCCATGTCCCCATCTCGCATAATTGTTGATTCTTCTACTGGGCGAATTATGGCATGATCAATAAGCACATCCGCATCTTTACTGCGCAGTATCATACGAAAATCACCAACAAAATTTTCTGGAACAAAGAACATTCGCTCATAATATCGCCATCTTCCATCAGGGTTTTTTAATACCGCGGCACTATTTTCATAATCTGCATTTGAGGAATTAATCCCCAACCATGTCTGTAATTCTCCCCGATCTAAGCGATACCAAAAACTTTGATGATACCAAGCTCCTGCCTCTACGGGAATATTCATTTGCTGTACACCACCCGCGCCACCAATACTTTGTAAATGCAGTGCTTGCGCACCGGAAAATGGAATTGTGCTCGTTGTTTTTTCACGAAGCAACGGATTCCCATATCGAGCCCAGTTATTCATATCTGGCATTTCCATAAATCCATCTGCCAATATGTTTTGTTCTGGTAATGGGAGCGAGGTGACCACCTCTGTCCAAGCATCAACACTTTCATAGACACCATCTCCGGCAACAACACTATAATCATAGGTTCCTGGCACAGCATGTTCATCCACATAATCATGAATCGCCAAATTATTTGTCGCATAGATACTCTCTGCTGCTCCTTGACCATTCTCACGACGATATATGGTTAATTGTGTCACATCTTCGTCTCCAACATAGGCATCCCAATTAATATGCACTCCGCCTTCATACGCAATAGCATTCACTCCTTGTACGGGAGTAGGTGGGCTAATATCTAGGGTCAAGTCAGCTTTATTTACAAACGCACGCAGACTTCTGGCAAACCCGGTTGTCCAGGTACTAAAGAGTGTATTCCCAAATCCTGCGGCAATAAATTGCCCTTCTTCTATATTGTGCGTTGGTAAATCAATGGTTTGAGCATCACGCCAATTTATACCATCAACACTCAGGGTCCAAGCAAGATGTCGTGTCCCCCCTTGACTTTCTTGTAGCTGAAACACCGCATGAATATCCCCGTTATTTCGTAAAAACAGATGGGGAAACCGTGCTTCTTTCGGTGCATCATTAAACAAGAAACTCGCTGCCTGCCAAGGTGCCGCAGCTAATTTTTTTGTATACGCAATTTTTGAATACGATGTCGTTACATCAAATTCTCTTACAGCAAGATCCAACCGGCCAGGACTTGCTAGCAAACTGGATTCATACAAATCATTATTGCCCGTAGCACTATAAATAACTTCAGGATTACTCCATTGATTATTTACTCGTTCAATTTTTTCTATACGACGAGGACGCACCGTATTATTAACATAGGTAACGTGAACACGATCATTCACAGCGATTTGTGGATTCACGGGTAGAGCATCAGGATTAGCCGCTTGCAATACCGATACTTGTCCTTGTGTATTCATGATTTTATGATAGAGGGTTCGCTGGCCACCTAACTGACATTGTGCGTTATATGACTGTCCATCTATCCAAACAAAGGCAGCATCTCCCGTTGGCATCAACGCAACATCAAACTCACGAGAATATGTTTGGTTGTTAGAAACATTAACGGGATTTCCCCACACACCTCCCTGATATGATAATGCATATATTTCTGCTTGATTCCAAACCTCACACGCACCGTTTACCTGGTGTTGCCATGATAGGTAACGATGATCTACCGTCCCAACACCCTTGAGATCGGTAATTGTTTGATAGCCCTGTAAGCTATTATCCGTTTCAGTAACTCGTTGATATATAGGTTCAATTCTCACAAGAGCCCCTTGTGAAAGGGTTGCGGCATAAAAAATATCCGTCAACACACGAGGTGTTCCCGCTTGATCATGCGTACAGACATATATAATTTGAGCATCTGTATTATTTAACGCGATAACCGTACTTTGCGAAATAGAACAATTCATTTGTAAGGAAGAGGCCAATGCTGGCCGTGCCCATGGCGCAAGTGGATTAGGAGATTGATCTACAATAGAAAAAGTATCATCACTATCATCATAACCACTCATGCTATTTATAGAATCCTCAGCACTGACCCGAATCTTCGCATCTGGGGTTGCATACCAGGCACTATTTGGGATAACCCAATCATAACTGTTTTCATTAAGCGTTCCCTGAACAAGATCCCCTAGTCCACCAATCACTGCTTCCACACGAATATCTTCAAGAGGATTTACAGAGACAGATGACCAAGTAATTTGCTGTGTTGAACCTAACGCAAACTCTTCTCCCCCATTTGGACTAATAACAGTAAGGGTTGGTGGGGTTCCATTTAAAATAGAAAACGCCGCGGTTTCAGTAAACTCAGAGACATTCCCTCGATAGTCTCGCAAACGCCCCCGCACTTTAAAATTATCTCCTAATAATTCTTCAGAAACAAACCAATCGTAAGTCATACTTTGTTGGCCATCCATAGACATGGTCACAAGAAATTCCCAATTTTCTGACTGCGGGTTATAAAAATAAAGATCAGCTTCCTTTAGTGATATATTGTCAGTCCCATTAATCTTTATTTGATACTGTCGTTGATTAAATAATCGATTATTCGCAATGTTTCTTATTTCAAATAATGTTACTGCCGGAGCAATCGCATCTTCTTTTAATCGAGTAAATAAACGAACAGGCTGCGTCACCTGATCAGCAGGAGCAGCAATCATTTTTGTAATAGGCTCTAAATATGATTTTTCAATACGTGCAGCGGTTAGCCCATTTTGAACGACAAGCATTGCATTTCCTTGTTCATCAACACCTCCACCAGAATAATTACTAAATGACCAAACAAATTCTTCATCATTCAACGGTTGATTCAAATATCTTCCTTCTATAGGGATAGTGCTCAATAATATATCTTGATTCGCAGTTACCTGCACCGTTGCAATAGTTGGATTATACGAAACAGTTTGTCCATCAAGGTGGACAACGCCAGCAGTAACTTCATAGCGTCTTCCTTCCACAAATCCACCAGAAATAAATGCGCCATTACTACTATTGGGGCGGCCAAAAAATTGCCATTGTGCTTGACCTACTTCCCGAAACATAATCATATATTGAGACCGATTTGGGTCTGCCACCACTGGCCAACGTACATTAAGTGCGGGCCTTCCATTAATACTATGTTTTTGCGCAATATAATAGGCTTGAATAGCAGGGACATTATTTTGCGATTGAAACACCATGAGCTCTTCACGCCAATTATCATCACTGTGCATATCAACGGGCGCATCAACATACGCAATAATAGAACTCTCCCCAACAAATTGTCGTGTACCAGGGATAGTAAAATTTACTATAGCGGTTGTTTGGGGTTCAATGACAATATTATTGTTGCCAAAGGTACCTTGTAAATCTCTATCCACTCTGTCAGTAAATAGACGTAATACTGTATCATTAGTACTTCTTGCATACCCACGGTTGCGTACCGTAATAGCAAAATTTGCCGGGCTGCCATTCACTAAATTTCCTACAGGAACAATTTGCTCTACGACCAAATCAGGTTGTTTTAAGGCGCGAATAGCTGCGCTCGTCGCAATAATACTATCACCAAACATGCCATCACCGTTTTGTAATAACAGCAGTTGTTGCACCAAACCTTCTTGTAATGCGGGCTCTCTATTATAGAGACGCAATGTTTCTAACACATAGGCATAATCAGTTGCACTTGCATCCCCAGCTAACCTGCCAGTGTCTAGATCAATTTGACTCACTAAATAATTAAGCAACTGGTCAATAACTGGTTGAATCACGCGCCCATCTGATAATTGTAATTGTCGATAGGGAGACAAATGTTGCGCTGTTTTTGCAGTTACATAATAACTCGGATTTGCGTCTGCAGAAAAACGAACCGCACCATCTTCATCGACTGAATTTAATATAAACGCCAACGCTGCTGCTTGCTGTTCTTGAATACCATAATCATGAACATACCACGCTAACAACGCTTCGAGCGTGGTCAAAATATCTGCATTATAATCAGGCAATAATCGTACCCCACCATTCCCCTGTTGTTGCTCTGCGAGTTGCTGCAATAAGACATTGGCCCCTGCTCCTTCTTCTGTACTTCGTGCTATAAAGGCAATATCGCGAGTAGTGCTAGGAGCTGCCGTCCGCAAAAATTCTACAGCCAAATCAAATTGATCATTATCATCCATGTTGATGTTTGATAAGGTCAATATAGACGTAAATGTTTCTTCAATAGGATGAAGTTCACCAAACGAACCATCTTCGTTTTGGTGTTGGCTAAGGCCATACAACGCATGATCTACAGCTCGTTCTTCTATTCCATCATAATAGCTAATAATTGGGACTTCTGGATCCGCCATAACCGTTTGCACAGAAAATAATTCTCCCAAAAATGAGCGCAGCTTCATGCTGATAGTTGTCTCTTTTTTTGTTTCTCCTTTTTGAGAAGATGCTGTTTTTTCTATGAGTGCTTCCACACTTCTTTTTTGCAACAGATGTGGTGTTTTTGCGTAAAGCGTTTTTGTTTGTTTCAACTCTAGGTTTTTTTGAACTGGTTCCACAGGCACAGGAATCAATTTTTTGGGATGAAACAAATTATCCTTGGTTATCTCTACCGGTTGTTCGATCGCTTCTTTTTTTTGTATGCTTGTGCCAGTAAGTAAAGATAATTCTTGTTGTAACAAAGTGCGCGCTTGTTGCTGTTCCTCATTGTTTTTTGCCTTTTGTTTAGTCGTTACATAATCCGCCACTGCAGCAGCTACCTCAGCAGGTGCACGAAAATGAGTTAATACTGCTGGATCAGTCATTGCTCTTCCCTTTGTAAGCGCAGGGAGTGATTTTCCACTGTCACTCGCAGATTGTTGTGCCTCTCTTTGTGCCACGATATCTTGAGGAAGAACAATCGTACTATCCCAATCAATATTGGTCCAATCTATGGGCTCTGCGTCAAGCACAGAAAATTCTTTAGGGGCTTCTGCCAGTTTTGCTGCTTGTGTGCTCGGGGTAGCTGTTTGAGCAAACGCAACAATCGGTAACAAATCCAGTGAAAGCAATCCAACAATAGCAAGCACCGCAAACACTTTTTTTGTTGTATGAAGATGGTTCATAACAAGAAAGTATAATAAATAAAATTATGTTTAATCTTGTAACATTGGATATTTCTCTAAGATCATATCCTGATCCTTTATGTCTTTTTCGGTTAGATGATTCCAGTTCTCTCCCGCTTTTCTTCCAAACTTTCTTACCAAAGATTGATATATTTTTTTACTTTCTTCATAATATGATGTCTTTGGATAAGGTAAAAACTGAATATTAGATAAGACAGTGCTCAATCCTTTTGCTTTTTTTGCAGGAAAAATATATGTATCTGTATTTCCTACTTGAAAACAACGAGCTGTTATATATGGTGGAGTATCTACAGCTACGCCCGTTGATTTTAGGGCTTCTAATTTATTTTGATCGATGTCACCTCTTTGTCTAAAATAGAGAACATACCCTTTTTCAAGAAGAAAATTTTCTATATCTAATAAAGAATACTCTTCAAATTTGTAATTTTTGCTTGACATATTTCTTAGCTACTCAATTCTAAAATTTCTATACCATTTTCTTCTAATAATTTTCTCAATGGTCCTGTGGGTCCTTTATCAATAAATACCCAAACCGGTCTATAACTCTCCTGATTATTCATTAACCATACATCTTTATTTACTTGACTCACAGTATCAACATCAGCACTAACGGAAGTAGAGTGATTTTTTACTTCGTATGCAATATTGTTATCACTATCAAATACATCAACTCTTCTATCTCCCAAGTTTACATCATCTACATCGAAATTAATTTCCTGCTGACTCTCTCCTTGAGAAAACCTTTCTGCCCAAAATCTTGATCCTTCTGGTCCTTTTTCTACTTGAGGTAGTGATTTAATTCTATTCCATTCAGTAACATCTGCCGCATTTTGCAATTTTAATTTCTGACCAAAATTACCGATCGTTTCAATTTTCTTTAGTTTTGGAAAAGTAAGTTCAACGCGGGATAGTACTTTTAACTTAGATCCCATGGATAGTTTACTGGTAGGCACAACAATTAATAATACTTCCCCCGCTAAACGCCCACCGATATAATGTTGTCTTGCTTCACAGGTAGATCGTTCATACTCATCCTGTAGTGCCTGATATACCGCATTTTGCGTATTGTCTAAAAATTCGTTAACATCGTCCATGTCAATATCTTGCATAGACTCAACTAATTCAACAATCTCTTGATAGGTTTGTGACGGATGGAATAACTTTCCTCCCAAACTAACCCCAATATCAATAAGACCATCGACTGCCTGTACCCCAGAGTCTAATACTCCTTCAACTGATATAGCACCTAATAATAGACTGTTTTCTATATCACCATATAAATCACATTGATATTTGTAATACTCACTCACTGATGTTTCTCCGGAATCTAGATCCCAAACAATCTGATTATCTTGTTCAAATAATTGATAATAGGTATTTCCATCAACGCTCATGGTTGGATCTCTCTTGGGAAAGCCTAGAAAAGTGTTTGTGCCTCTTTGTCCATTTCGCAATTGATTATGTTCATTCGTAATTTCTCCAAAGGTATAATACACAAGCGGCGCCGGGATAATACTCGCATATTTATATAGTTGGCCATATTCAAAATTTTGATATGTCCTATGTTTATTATTTGGCCCAGTAACCTCCGCACTTGCTCCGGCAAATGATTCTTCTGTAATAGGTAACCCTATTTTTTTAATAACCTCATTATCATTCTTTTTTAATTTATCAAACATGCCCCCGCGAACACTATATATAGTACCTTCATTACGATCGCTATATGGAACATAATATAACGCTGAATCATCGCAGCTAGACCAACCATTGGCACAAATTCTATTAAGAAAGGTTCCAAGAACCGTAGAAAATTTGAATTCAATTTGTTTTCCATTAGAAATATAAAGTAAATCATTTTCAGGAAGTTGTTTTTTTTCTGCGATATAATCAGTTATTTTAGTTACCACAGGATGCAAACTATCATATGAACTACTAATTGGTACCCAATGACCAGAACCAGCGTAATCAAACGGCGTATCAACAAATTTTACAGCATTAACAGCAAGAACGTATGATCGTTGCTTTCCACCAATCACTTGTGTGGTTCCATACCCGCAAGGGCCTGCAGCAATCTTTTCGCCTAGATCATTTAATTCGTTTGTAATAATATTACGTACAAAATTAATCACTTCTGGGCTAGTGGAACATAACTGACCAGAAACATGTAATCGATCTTTGTAAAAAACCGTATCGCCATTCAATGCAGCAACCATAATATATTGTTTCTCCACCGCACCACTTTCATCAAGAAAAATCTCCTCTGCAAAGGGAGCAGATGTCCAAGCGCCATTTGCTACTTGTTCTCCAATTGCATAACTTCCTGTCCAATCATCATCAAGAGCAATATAGAGAACTCCACGAAATGCCCCCTCTTGTATAACTCTATCAGCAGTTACTACGGTTCCACCACCTTGGACGGTTTCATGCATCTGTTGTTTGGTATTGTTACTTAACAACAGTTGATCAATAATCTCTTCATTATTACTCGTAATCGTATGCACCGTGTATGTTTCTGGATGCGCCATTGCATATTGCAATCCTTGTACCGTTGAAACACTTGGAATACTTGTGAGGTCTTCGAGAATATCCGCTTCATCATACGATGCTTGCAATCCCCACAGTAAGCGAAAATCTTTTTGGTGTGTTTTATAATGACCTCTATTTGATTGATCATTAATATAACTACCAGCATCCAAGGTTAACCCTTGAAAATTAAAGGTTGTGGGCATGCCATCGACCTCATTCAATATACGATTTTGAGTAACAACAGCCCGAGAAAAGTGAAATTGATATCCATAATCCATGGCAAGAGAAAATAGGTCACTTTGTTCTTGGATTCTGCGAATATGCTCTCGTGCCAACATGGCATTCCCTTCCAATAACATATTCATTTTGTAATTTGGATTATTTGTATCATCCAAATCAGGAATATCCCGTACGCGAGACAATGTAATGAATATACCTTCGCTATTTCCAGCGGTAGCGAATTTATCATCAGTATGTTTTACCGTATCTCCTTGAAGCAACTCAAATTGCAAAATAAGAGATTGACCAATCATAACCGCCGTCTCTCCTCTTGCTATTGAATGTCCTGTACTCAGTATGGGAACAACATCAACCAACGCCGCAGGGGTTGCATGAATCCCCCCATGTTGTTCTATAACGGCAATATCAACGTCTGTCATGCCTTCATAATCAAGTTGCATTTTTTGATTACTTATTGCTGTCCCATATTCAGTATGCGAAAATACAACCTCTCGTGTTTCTTCATCCAACAAAGAAATCCGTACCGCTTGCCGATGCGCATGAGGTAATGCAGACCAGCGTTCAATACCAATAAACTCCCCATCGCCTGTGGTTCCTTCTCCGCGCAAATACGGCGTTTTAGACGGTATCACGGATAAACGAGATGACACCATCGTTCTTGTAGATTGATAGGTAGGAGAGGTAATATCTTTCCCTGTTTGCGCTAACAAATCTGCTCGCACTTTTTCTGCGGGAGATAACGGACCTTGATAATTAAAAAATCCATGCCAAAATGCTTCACTATCAAAATTTGCGCTGTCAAAAACAATTTCTCTCGTATTTTTTTGATAAGGACGAAAGATACCTTCTGCAGGAATCCATTGGCGTTTATCTGAAGAGCGAAGCAGCTGACGTACTGCGTCTGTGGTAGTTGCTGCATCAAAAAACAAATCATTGGTCAAATTTGCACCCCGTTCATCATAGATCACAAAAATTTCTGGATGTACCCACTCAAACGCAAATTGCGTAATCCCTTCTATATCAACGTTATCAATATGCTGACCAACCAATGGATCCCCTAACTCGTCGCCATTTAATACAAACGTGGGAATATTTCCCTGTCGCATACGCAGATACGCGGTTTTATTTTGCTCTACCCCAAGGAGATCACGTAATTGACTTGCAGAAACAACGGCAATACTTCGCTCGTAGCGCGCAGGAATACCAGAGGCTCGCATTAAGGCAATCGTGAGCGAAGCACTATCTACATCATTACAGCGCTTTTCTACCAAACAACCAACACTACCTTTTTTCGCCCCATAATAAGGTTCATATTCAATCGTATTACGAACAAAATTAAATATGTTTACCGGGTTATAGCCTAATTGTTTTGCCAATTGTTCAATATCGGAATTAATAATAATTTCTTCCCCATCTGCCACCACATCGTCAAGAACGGGCATGTACGGATCATCATAGGCGTTCGCTGGAAGAATTGTTACTATATCCTTCACAGACTCCCATAGAGCACTATCCTCTTGTATTTCTACCGCACCTTCTTGTAAATCTTGAATAAACACTGGTTCATCAAAAGAAGAAAATGCTGCCGGATTATCTGAGATTTTTATCACCGGGTCTTGTGTATCTCCTATTTGTTCTTCTGTATCTTTTGCACCAAACCACTCCTCAATCGTGTCTATGAGTGATTCCATTCTCCCTGGTGCTCGTGTATCAATACTCTCTTGCTGTGTTTGTAATAAAGAAACATAGGCTTTTTGTTTTGCGCGTGAAACACCTAAATCATCCAGCCTCTTTTTTTCTTGAACAATAAATTGATCCAACTCTCCTGCTAATGCAGTATCTTTTTGTTGGAGAATCTTTTTCTCATTAATTTCTCTCATAAACTCCGTGTATGGACGGGTTACCGGAGTAAGATCTTCCTCTACAACAGTTGATTGAGGTTCTGTTACTGTTTCTTCAGAGCTATTTGGAGTAATCACATCAACAATGGTATCGATGAGCTGTTCAAATATACCTGTTTCTTCCTTGCTCTCTTCTGGAAAAGACTCTGTTTCGGAAAATAACACGGGTTCTTCTAATAACACCGTGTCTGTTGGTTTCATAGGCTCTTCTCCACCCGGGAGTGATGCAGCAGGGGGCATTTCTTCCTGCATACTGACTGTGTTTGGACTCAGTGAGTCAACAAGCGTATTCTCTGCCGTGCTTGTTACAGCAAACACAGGAGCAAGCGGGCTCACGAGCAATATCCCAATAAGCGCAATGATGGTACTAGACGAAAAAAGTCGAGCCATAAAACATAATTAAAAATAAAAAACACCCGACAAAATCGGGTGTATCTTAAACGTAAAGGAAATTGCACCTTTTTTGGTGCCTAGCGTGTCATCCACAAATGATTGTACAAAATATGTGTACATGATTGTTTATCCTTTTTCCTAAAATGTATAGATCAAGTTAAACATGTTTACTATTTCGCTGTCAAGAAAAAAATTCTTTGTGCACGCTGCAGCTGTGTATAACAGCTGCAGCGTGCAGAGAAACTCCTTCTTTCTTTGTTTTCTCCTTTCACATTTCTGGCTTGGGGATCACCTTCACAACCCGAAGCCAATGTTTACGATTGTAAGACGTGTACTTTTGTCCACAAGAACAGATGATCGTGTGCACACCACCGCTATAGGTATGCGCTACCACTGTTCCGGTTCCACAGAGTTCACAGTCATGAACATCTTTCCCGATCAAAGAATCCGACGGCTGCATCTTTTCTTCCCTTCGCTGAATACGGTTCTACGTCAATACCTTACACGAAATCAAAGCCTTTATTGTTTGCGTGCAAGGCATTCATCACGGCCAAAGAAAGGACGACTCCTCCCAACATAAGCGACGGGAAGACGGTCCAGTCATTCGCTCCAGCCAAAATGCCAAGCCAGAGAAAAAGTGCTACCGCAGAGACAGCGGCCATCACTTCTTCATCGTTGCGCGCCAGATAGGCGAGCAAACCGCTCAAGGCACCAATCCCTACGTAGCTCACAAAGACATGAGCAGCGAAGAAATCGGCAAAAACGTATCCGAGCAAGCTCATGATACAGGAAAAAAATCCAGTCCAGCAATACAACATCGTCTTTCCTCCATGACATGCATAGTCCTACCCCAGGATAGAGAGAAAGTTGCTTGTTGTCAAGAAGGTTGATAGGACTAGCATGTATTGTATGAACCTCCTATACAGAACCCGACGCCATTAATTAATTTTTTATAAAAAACACTCGATTATATATCGAGTGTTTTAGGGTAACGTAGTGTTTAGCCTATTATTTTCGTTCATCATCCATGTAGACATGCATGAATTCTGTTTTTGAGTAGTCAAATACTTCTTCTGTTTCAAAGAAACGAGCAACTTCTGCTTTTGCTGTTTCGAGTGAGTCAGAACAATGCACCACATTGGCAAAGCCCATAGCTAAATCTCCACGAATCGTTCCTGCATCTGCTTTTGCCCCATCAGTTACCCCAGCAATTAAGCGTACCGCGTCAATCGCATTTTTTCCTTCTGCGCAAATAATTACTACAGGAGAAGATTTCATAAATGCTTCAAGCCCTGGATAAAATGGTTTTTCCACATGATGTGAATAATGCTCACGCAACTTAGCTTCTGACAAGTAATCCATTTTTAAGCCAACGATTTTTAATCCTTTTTTCTCTAAGCGATTAATAACCTCTCCAATAAGGCCACGTTGCACACCATCTGGTTTGATGATGAGAATGGTTTTTTCTCTAATTCCTTCGAAGTTCATAAGGATAATGATTAAAAATAAATAGCTATTTTTTGGCTGAGTATAGTATAAAATGTTTTTTTTGTCAATACAAGTGGGCTCCTCCTAGATTACTTACTCATTGTTCCTACCAATCGCTCGTATCAATCAAAAAACTCCCTGGCCGTTTTTTCTTTGGTGATTCAAATTCTGCATCTTCAGAAATATATTCAACACCTTCTCCTTCATCTGACGGATCAAAAAATACTGATGATGGTTGAGAGAATTGATTCAGACCACCAAAATGATATTCATCAATTAAGCGTTTATCCAACTCTTCTAAAAACATACTTGGCCCGTTCATCATAAGTGAGCGCATACTAGAAAGTGAGTACGATAAATACAATTGTTTTTTGGCGCGTGTAACTGCGACATAAAACAAGCGTCGTTCTTCTTCTAAGCCTTGTCGTTCTTTCAATGCTCGATCATTAGGAAAATTTCCTTGTGACATGCCAATCACAAATACTACTTCCCATTCTAATCCTTTTGCTTGGTGAATGGTTGATAAAATCACCTTTTCTGTATCATCTGTATTATGTGAGTCTCTTCCTTTTTTACCCGGTCGATATTGCTCTTGTAATGTTGCTTCTGCTAAAAATACTTGTAGATCATCTTGCTGAGAGGCAAATACCGCTAATTGATCAATATCTTGCAAGCGATCACGATAATCAGGATATTCCGCTTCCAAATAGTCTTTATATTTAGAATTTATCACGGCCAAAATTAAATCAGCCGCTGTTTTTGGTGCTATCGCAATTTTTTGCCATATTTGTAAAAAATCATTCCAGCCAATTTGAGCCCTCGCAGATAAACTTCCTCCAATACCATCAAAAAAATGTGGAGACATTGTTGTTTGTTCCTGTTCGATTTGTTCTTCGTAAGTGGTTGCGTCTTTTTGGGTTGAAAGAATACGTATGCGTACTTCATGAATAATTTTTTGTGCCGTTGCTGGACCTATCCCCACCTGCATATGCAAAATTCTGCTCCACGCAATTTCATCACTCATGTTATTAACGATACGCAAAAATGCTAATACATCTTTAATATGAGAACGTTCAAAAAATCGTACTCCTCCACGATAATCATAGGGAATATCCCGACGAGCTAACTCCATTTCCAACGCCTGCGAATGAAACGATGCGCGAAACAACACGGCCATTTGTTGCAGTGGTACCCCTTCATCACGCAACGCTAACATGCGCGTTGCAATAAATTGCGCTTCTTCTTGCTGGTCAGAAAACACATGCACTTCTGGTTTAATAAACGCCTCCATCACACTGCGTAATTGTTTTTCATACTGCTCTCGATTGCGAGAAATAACATCGTTTGCTAACGATAAAATATCTGGTGTTGAACGATAATTTGTTTCTAATTTATATACGCGTGCTCCGGGATAGCGTTTGGAAAAATCTAAAATATGTTGAATGTCCGCGGCACGGAATGAATAAATACTTTGCGCATCATCCCCTACCACTAAAATATTTTTATGTACTGCCGCAAATTGATCAATAATCGACGCTTGAATCTTATTTGTGTCTTGATATTCATCAACCAAAATATATTTACATTGCTCAGCAAATTTTTTCTTGGTGTTTGGAGACTCCAATAATAACAAATACAAATTTACCAACAAATCATCAAAATCCATGACATTTGCTTGTTGTTTTCTTTTTTTATATTCTTCTGCAATACGGGTAATTTTGTCAGCAATATCTAACCAATTTGGATATTTTTCATCCAACACATCTTCAATCGTACGCTCTGCATTTCTGGCAAAAGAAATAATACTTCCAATTACGGCAGGAGAAGGAAAGCGTTTGCTGTTGCGGTCAACCCCCTCAACTTTTACACAAAGTTTTAATAAATCTTTACTATCATCACTATCTAAAATGGTCAGATTATTTTTGTAGCCTAATACTGGCGCATACTGACGTAATATTTTATAAGCAATGTGATGGAATGTTCCTGCCCAAGGTAATTTAATATTTCCCCCGACTAACGCAGAAACCCGCTCAGTCATTTCTCTTGACGCTTTATTGGTAAAGGTGACAAGTAATATCTCTTCTGGTTTTACGCCTTGTTCTAGCAAATAGGCAACACGATACGTAATCGTGCGGGTTTTTCCACTTCCTGCGCCGGCTAATACTAAACAGGCCCCGTCTCCGTTACGGACCACCGTCAGTTGTTCGGCATTCAATTCTTTTTCGTAATTAATCATAAGGGTCTCAGTTTACTGAGTTATCTTGGTTGTGTTAGGTAACTAAGATACCTCAAAAGTAATCCCATACTATCAAAAATTATCCATCAATAAAAGTATCCCGATGATTGACAATAAAATCAATTTCGGCTACAAACAAAGAAGACTGCGGACAATTCCAGTATGATCCGCACTTTCCGGAATGGGAAAGACAATTGCCTGCTGGAGGCTCACAGAGAAGGAGATCGTTCATCATGCAACAGCCTACCCCACTCGGTTTTTCCTACGGTCCTTGCGAACAGGCCTTCATTGCCTGGTACCTCCAAGAATCCTGGCGGCAAGGTCAGCTGCGCCAACACGGCCCCATCGCAATCGATCCTGCCTGCGCCGCGCTCAACTATGGCGCAACGATTTTTGACGGATTGAAGGCGCGACGCCTCGCAGACGGCAGCATTGGGCTCTTTCGTCCAGACGCCAACGCAGCACGGTTCCATGCTGGCGCAGAACGGCTGACCATGCCGCCTGTTCCACAAGAACTATTCATGCGTGCAGTTCAGGCAGTCGTTCGCGCCAACCAAGAACAGGTGCCCCACCCGGAAATCGGGGATCTGTACCTGCGACCGCAACTCTTTGGCCACCAAGGCGTGCTCGGCTTACAGGCCGGAAGCAACTTCACCTTTTACCTCTGGGCTAACCCTGTGGGGCTCTACTTCCCGCAGGGACTCGCACCAGGAAAGTTCCTCATCGAAACCACGGCGCACCGCGCCGTGCGTGGCGGAACCGGTGCAGTGAAAGCTGCTGGCAACTATGCTGCTGCCCTATGTTTTTCCAAGGCGGCAAAAGCAGCTGGCTACGCCGAGGTGATCTGGCTCGATGCGGAGCATGCCTCTTTTCCAGAAGAGGTCGGCGCTGCCAACCTGTTCTGCGTCAAAGACGGCGTGCTCTACACCCCTCCGCTCACGGGAACCATCCTCCCCGGAGTCACTCGCGACAGCATCATCACCATCGCACGCGAGATCCTGGGAATCGAGGTGCGAGAAGATCGCTTCAGCGTCGAGTTCCTGCTTCAGGCGGATGAAGCCTTTTGCACAGGAACGGCAGCGGTGATCAGCCCTATGGGCTTCATCAACCACCGCGGCACGGACCACCCGATTGGCGACGGTGTCACAACCGGAGCCATGACTCGACTCCTCCACAAAACCCTCACCGACATTCAGTATGGTCGAGCTGAGGACCCGTTTCGATGGGTTGTTCGCGTAGAATGACAACCCAAGGAGAAACACCCCGACGCGCTGGCAGAGCGTCGGGCAAAAACCCGCCTCAATTCAGAGGCGGGTTCGTTCGTTTTAAAGGGAAAGAAGCCCCTCCTTTTTAAGGAGGCCTGCCTGCCGGTAGGCAGGGGTTGGGGTGGTTATTACCCCCTCCATCTCCCCCTTGATAAGGGGGAGGGTTAATCTTTAATAATATTAACAAAATTATACAACAACAAAGAATTTTCTGCTGATTCACGAAATTCTTGAATAACCTCATCAAACTGTTTGCCATTTTGATACAATGGAAATAATTTCAATCGTTCAATAAGCCGTTGTCTGTTTAATTCTGGATGGGACAGTGTTCCCCACATCAGTTTATCTTGTACCCGAAACGCATTAACGGCTACGCGTTCTGTTGAGGCAAGCGTCGTAAGATGTGCAGGTGTATTTACAATTGTTTCTTTATGCGCAAATTGTCCTGCATACACAGCTGGGACCGCTGCAAACACAGGATCTTGTTTTCCTTGTTCGTTGACAAAAATATCAAAGGTCCCGGTTTCGCGCATGGCTTCATCATTTACAATATGCGCGCCTTGCTGCAACGCAATGAGTTGATAGCCAAAACAAATGCCGAGTGTTGGAATATTTTTTTCTAATAATTGATCAATAAATTCAAAGGTTGGCCCGCGCCAGGTATCAATCCCCGCTCCTTCCCCTAACATAAATTCCCCACTGCCACCCAAAATAACAGCATCATAAGCAGACAATTCTGTAGGAAATTCTTGTGCTACGGCACTCATAAAATAAAGCTCTACTGGTTCGCTCACTAGTTCTTCCCGAAAGCATTGTTGTTCATGGGCAAGTGATTGATCTGTACGGAATTGGACAATAAGAAGTTTTTTCATAATTATACTGATTCTTTTATATACTGAACTAATACATCAACTAATTGATTCGCGGTTGTTACATCTACCCATTCATCTTTGCCATGCCAATTGCCACCGACTGGACCAATAAGCGCAGTGGGTATTCCTTTGCCCGCAAAAAATCCGGCATCATGGGACGCATCACTGTAGCTAATGGGAATGTTTCCTTGGGTGACACGCTGCATA
The DNA here is from genome assembly GCA_964522435.1 of uncultured Gammaproteobacteria bacterium. Lineage (GTDB taxonomy): Bacteria > Patescibacteriota > Patescibacteriia > Magasanikbacterales > UBA922 > CAZFUL01. The sequence goes on along the minus strand of CAZFUL010000008.1, from coordinate 18,590 downwards.
ATTGTTTGCAACCGTTGCATATGAGGATGGTTCTCGGGCGTATAGACCAGTGGCGATGTCATGACTGGATTGATCACAATACCAGCAGGGAGAGTCTTTCGTAACATATCAACAAACGCAGCTGGGGTTGTGCCATGTGTTTCCGTAAAACGAATATCCAATATAGCACTTGCCTGGTCGGGAATTTTATTATGCGTTTTATTAGGGGTTGATATACCGGTGATAGAAAGTGTGGTATGCCATCCTGGCTGATTGGTAATCGACAATGTTTCTTTGATCTTATTAATTGCCTCAATCAAACGCTCAATCGCATTATTTCCTAACCAAGGTCGAGAGCCATGGGCAGCAACACCTTCGGCAGTTACCTCTAACCAAACTAATCCTTTTTCTCGATTAGTAATTTCCATTGTTTCTAATTTTGGGCCATCTGCCACCACCACAAATTCTGGATTGAACTCATATTGTGCACAAATATATCCAGCCCCATCATCGCCACCAATTTCTTCGTCACCACTAATCATAATTGCCACAGGTGGATATTGACCTTCTTCTGCAATCTGTTTCATTGCTAAAAGCATGGCAGCAATACCAGACTTCATATCTACTGCCCCACGACCATATAGTTTATTCTCTTTTACATATGGTTCATACTGGCTATCCTCTGCTGGCACCACATCCATGTGGCCATCTAATATAATGTTTGATTGTTTCCAATCTTGTCCTTTGAAAAAAATAATTTGAGAAATAATGTCGTTATGTTCTATATATTCAAACTGAAACATGTCAGAACCAAGAAATGATTCAATATACGCATAGGCTTTTTTAAATTGTTCAGTATTCCCTTTTTCAGTTTTGAAACGAATTAAATCTGAGGTGATTTTTTGTAACATACATAACAATTAACAATGAGCAATGAACAACTAACAACTTGCTTATTGTTAATTGTTTATTGCTAATTATAATATCATATTTCTCTCTGCCCCGCGTCAGTGATGTCGACATCGACATATACACGCGGGGCATGCAAATATTCTCCTTAAAAAAGGTAGTCTTGTTACTCCAGGATCTCGGGCAATCGCCGTGCGAGGGCGGCGATCTGTTCCTTGGTCCCGGCGAGCATGAGGCTCACCTTATGGAACTTCGCGAGCTGTCCGAGGTTGAGTACAATGACGCCGCTACGAGCGCTCGGATTGTACTCGAAACCTTTGAGATCGAACTGATCGAGTCTACGCAAAGTTTTATAACCACGTGCCTCCCAGTTGGTCTGGTTCAGTCGCTTACCCACTTCCGTGGGGTAGCAGGAGCCGTTCCACCGAGGGTTACACTCAATCAGCAAAAACCGACCATCAGGCAGCACAACGACGTCAAAGGCGAAGTACCCTCGCATGCCATGGCTCGCCATGTATGCGGCGAGTGGGTCGGTAGTCGTCCACGGCTGAAACTTCGATGGTCCGTTGCCGACGTGACAAGGACCTTCGAGGATCTGCTCGGTGCAGAGCACACGCCGATAAGTACCGTCGCCCGCTGCGTAGTAAGAGACGTTAAGGAACGTTCCCTCCACGGCTTGCTGGAGCTGGAAGCCTAGACCTTCCGGAACATTCTTCAGATGAACAGTAAGCTCTTCGGCGCTATTGCAGCGCCAAACCCCGAGCCCCGCGAAGCTGACCGCGAGCTTGAGGTACAAGGGGTAGTTGTACTGCTCTAGATCGCCGAGCTGCAACACGTGGTCGAACATCTGAGTCTGGGGGAATGGAACACCAAGAGCTGCCGCACGCCGAAGCGTCGCGTTCTTGTCGTTCATCTCGATGACGATTGCGTACCATTCCTTATCAGGCCGTACATCATTCGCAAGATCGTCAAAAATGAACGGATCCAACAGGTGCTTTGGCAAAAACGTCGCTTCATCAAACGACAGACGATACACAATTTCCTGCGCCACCGGCATGCCAATGCGCGCATAGTGCTCCTGCAGCCACGCAGTCTCGTGAAGAAGCACCCCGTCGATCGCCACAACGTCTCCCGGCCAGGAAATAGCGAGTCCTCGACCGTGGTACCCGTCGTCGTGCTCACGCACGGTGCCATCGGGCGCCCGGATGCTGGTATCATGGATGATAAACCGCGGCGTCATGGCCGTCTCCCTACGGTTAATTTGTGAAAATATACCCTGCTTTGCAGCAGGAAAAGCAACTCCTTCTGTTTGCTTCTCCTAATCCAAAGGCTATAAATAAAAAACCACCTCCCTTAGGTAGAGACGGTGGTTGTTTTTGTGTTGGCTTTTTTCGTATCCGAACTAAAACAATGACACCGTCTGCGGGCAATCGTTGCGGCAATCATTTTTTTTATTGAATTGAATACGCATAGTGTTCATATAGATATACCCTACGTGAGAGAAAATAAAAAGTCAATCGTTTTGGGGATAAATAAACCTAACATTACTATATAAAAGTTACTTAATTGATTTCAAAAAATTTTTCATTATGTAAAAATATTTTTCTAAACTCGGTATACTAACCCATTCACGATCGCTTCCTATACCTTTGCCTATTGGACCAAATTCAATCCCAGAACCCTGTACTCGAGAAAAATGTCGAGCATCGGAAGTTCCCTGTGCTCCACGTAAAGAAATATTTTTTTTGGTCACATCTTTTCCTATGCTTTTTAACAATTGAACAAAACTATTATCTTGAGGCGTAAATAAGGCAGGTTCATTTGCTATAATTTTTAATTTGAAGCCTTTTGGCAACAACATCTTTATTTTTTTTACTATGGTCTTTGCATCCTCTGGAATAAAACGAATATCTAACCCTATAATACAATTATCAGGAATTTTATTAAAAACTGCATTGTTAGTTTCAATGTTACTTAGGTTAATAGTTGTTATCCATTTCTCTTCTGTAGCAATTGGATATGTTATTTTTAAATTATTTAAAAAACTATTCATCTCCCAAATTGCATTGATACCTCGCCAAGGATAGGCACCATGAGCAGTTTTCCCTGGTGCAAAAATTTTTAACCACAACACTCCTTTTGCTTTGTGCACAATATCAAAATTTGTTGGCTCACCCGCAAGGATAAAATCTGCCCGTACTCCTTTTTCTACCTGATATTTTGTTCCATCAAATCCACCAATTTCTTCATCTGTGGTTAACTGTAAAGCGAGAGGATATTCAACTAATTTCGCTACTTCTTTAAAAGCCATAATAAGACAAGCCGCATTTGCTTTCATATCCATTGAGCCGACCCCGTATAATTTACTCCCCTTTATGTAAGGAATGTATTGTTCTTCTTTTCCAGGGATAACATCTAGATGGGCATTCAAAATTATTTTAAATTTTTTTGGTCGTTTGTTACCGTTAAACACCAAAGCGCTTTTTACACCATTTTTTTCAAACCGCTCTGTCTTAAAATCTTTTACTTGTGCTAATGCTAATTCTAAAATTTTTTCTAACCCTTTGGGGTTACTCGGTATTGATTTGATAGAAATAAATTTTTGAGAAAGAGATACTATCGAAGCTAACATATAATATATAAAAAGTTTTTTAAATTGTATGTTGTCTATAAAAATGCGGAAGCCGTGTGACCTCTCTAGGAGAACACACGGCGTATTGTAACACAGCTTCTTGACTATGTCAGCGTCCCATTCCTCCATAGGGACGCTTGTTTTTTTCGTATCTATTCCTCCGTGCTTTCACCCGCCACGATCTCTGCCCAGACCGTTGCGCCATTGCCGTGCAGCCGCCCCTGTTTCACCTCCTCTGAATCGGTCGGCAACATCGTGCGGAAGCCTCCGAGATAAACGGGTTTACCGTCTCCCCGGATGCCCATGAAGTTGCGATCGATAAACGCGTAGGTGGTGCCGTCCATTTCATTGGTGATTCGAGGTACGGGCAGCTCAGGCTGCAGAACGTACCCCCCGGGCCGATGTCGCAGGTTGTCCGCAAGTTCACGTCGCATGCAGTGCCGAGAGCTGTCGAGAACCGTACCTCGCACATGCCCGTAGCACCCGTAGGTCCCTGTGGCCGGCTTACCCCGGAGCCGAACATCGCCAGATTGAATGACCTCTTCATTGCAGCCGACGCTGCGCAGGTACCGCTCAAACATCGGGCAAAAGATTGCGCCTGCAGAAAAGTCTTCGACAGGCTTCATCTTCTCGAGATGGGCGAGCAATCCCTGAGAAAGAACATCTTCCATGGTAGCAGCGTAGTAGCCCATCCCCATACGAGGCATGTACAGCTTCGTATCGTTGATGCGCGCAGCGCCGTGCTGGTCCTTCGCATCGATGTTGAACGTGATCGCGTGTTCCTTAATCACCTTCAACATCGAAGGATCAGACAACAGCGGGTGATCCACTTGCGAGCGGGGATTTTCCAGCTTGCTGAGCGGATCCGAAGACCGCACGTACAGCTGGAATTTACACTCTCCGTTATTTTCAGCCAGATGGGCCCGAAATTGGTCAGGGCCCATGAATGCGCTGAAACCAGAGAGCTTCCCGACTTCGCTTTGGTCAAAGGGATGTTCAGGATCCAGGCCAAACTCCTCCCGGAGCATGGCTTGGTACTTGGCCTCGGTCACCGCGAGCAGCGCAACCGGCATCTTCTGACGGCGATGGACAGCGCTCAAAATCTTGCGCCACTTCTTTTGGAAGAGCGACTTGTCTCCGCTGTAGGAAAAAATCTTTTCGAGCAGCTGGTACATGGCCAGCGAGTTCTCGATTTCGAAGATCTTTCCACGAAGAAACTCGCGGACAACCCCGACGGGCAGTGTGGCGAGCACATTGAGAAGAGGTTCAGAGAGACCGACCATGTCGATCTGAACCGCAAAGTTCACAGGCGAACCGCCTGAGCCGCCGTAAGCGGCCAAGCGGTAATCTTCCTTCCAAATCCGGTTGGACTCGATCAAGGGCACAAAGCCCCGATTGTACTCGAGAAACAGCTCCCCGAGCGCTTCGACGACCACCTGAGGGTAGGTCGTCACATATTGTGGCAGTCGGTGGAAAGGCCCCTTCAAGGACTTGATCAAGACATCCTCGATCTCACCCAAGGGACGTGTTTCGTCTTCGTTATGCATTTCTCCCCCATGCAGATTCAGGCGGCATCTGCCAGTTTGTTGAAAAAGTTGTTGCCTGAATGATATACATCTCGGTAATTATTAGAGATATCTACGATCAAGCGACAAAACACCGCCCTTTTAAGGGGCGGTGCTTTTGAGATTTTTTTAATTTGCTATGCATTATGCATGTGCAACACTCAAAATACCACCCTCGCGGAGGAGCATCCAGAAAATTACATAAAAGCGACGGTTGAGTAAATTGGTTTTCATAATAAATGATGTATTGACTAAATACATCTAATCAAAGCGACGCTATAGTTGTCAACTCAATGGCTGTGGATACAATATGTTTTTACAAACATTATTCCTCCAATACCAACACCACTTTTCTCCCCTCACTCGGGGTTCCATTATTCCAATCCCCAATGGCATTCATCAAATCAGCATAGAGATATTCAAACTTTTCCCCATTTCTCGTACCAGGATCATTGGTAATAAATACTGTTTCTGTATAGCCAATAATAACTAAGGCATGATATACAGGCCCACCATTGGTAAAATTAGGGTTGGGTAATTTTTTTCCATCAGCAACAACAAGAACAGGAGTGTTGTTGGCAATGAAACGTTTCATATCATCAATCGTTGGATTCTCTATTATTTTTGATTTTTGATTTATGATTTCTGATTTTTTCCAAACAAAATCGTCTAATAATATTTTTATTTTGTCCATCTCAATACTTCCGCCCCAACCCTTGGTTCCTTCCCAATTTACCATTTTTTGCAATTCATCTTTCGCAAATAATGGGCTTAGATTATATCCTTTATAAAACGCATCCATCATAAGGACTGCCGCTTCTTCGCATGCATCTTGCCAGGGCTGCTCCCAATTTCCTTCTGGCGCTTGAGAGGTAAATGGGACGGCGAGCAATGCCTGTGGTGGAATACTGACTGGTTCTTGTGCCACGACGTCTTCTTCCGTAACGATCGTGCTTGAACTATGTTCTTGTGCAGGTAGAGATACCGTATCGTTTGGTTCAGCAGTTGTCTCAGTAAATAATTCGTCGATCATTTGTGTATAGACGACTGCCTGTTGATCTACCTTTTGTATCTTTTCTATGACCAATACAAAAAACACCAAAGAAACACTACTCACGGCAATACAAACACTGTTCAATACCCAGACGGGTGTTTTATGCATCATAGATAGGGATAGCTTGATTATCCTCCACTTTTCATTTAGAATCAAGATACTATGAACCTATTCACTATTACCCACAAAGACAAACACAGCCAAGCCCGTACTGGGATTATTCATACTGATCATGGAGATATACAAACCCCTATCTTTATGCCAGTCGGTACGCAAGCCACGGTAAAAAGTTTGGACTCGCAAGATATTGCCAATCTTGATGCGCAAATTATTTTAGCAAACACCTATCATCTGCATTTGCGGCCAGGAGAAGAGCGTATTGCCAGTGTCGGCGGAATCCACAAATTCATGAATTGGAAAAAACCCGTGTTAACCGATAGTGGTGGGTTTCAGGTGTTTAGTTTGGGCCAACAACGAGATCAAGCAAAACCCAATACCGAATCATTAGTAAAAATTGATGAAGATGGTGTCACCTTTCGATCTCACATTGATGGATCAAAACATCGCTTTACTCCAGAATCCGCGATTGAGGTCCAACACAAACTCGGGGCTGACATTATTATGGCCTTTGATGAATGCACGCCAGATAGTGCTCCCCTTGCCTATGCAACAGAAGCCATGGAGAGAACGCATCGCTGGGCAAAGCGTTGTGTAGAAAAACATACTGACCTTGAAACAAAAAAAAACGCAAACCACTATCGTCAATTTCTTTTTGGGATTATCCAAGGGGCAAACCATAAAGAGTTACGCGAAGCCTCTGCACAAGCAATTGCTTCGTTACCATTTGATGGTATTGCCATTGGTGGCGAAAGTATTGGCTATAACATGGAAGCCACAAAACATATTTTGGATTGGGTGAATCCTTTTATCCCAGAAGATAAACCACATTATACGATGGGGGTTGGTTTTTCTCCCCTTGATTTGTTTGATGTGGTAGAAAGAGGCGTGGATATGTTTGATTGTGTTGCGCCCACCCGCATGGCGAGAAATGGCGCGCTCTATGTTCATCCCCCTCTGTATGAAAAACTAAAAAGCGGCCAAGAAAAAAATACTCGCCGCCTCTGGATTGATATTAATAACAGTCGATTTTTTGCAGATGATGTACCTATTGACCCACAGTGCGACTGTTCTACCTGCAGCACCTACAGTCGGTCATACATCCACCATTTATTTAAGGCAGAAGAATTACTCGCCTATCGTTTGGCAACCATTCATAATTTGCACTTTTTATTGAACCTCATGAAAAAGATGCGTGCAGCAATTGAAGCGGATGCGTTTTTAGATTTTAAAAAAGAGTGGATAAATAGATAGAACGTCATTGCGCGCCCCGACGTAAGTCGAGGGCGAAGCAATCTCTCATAGAGTGAATTAGATCCTTGATCTTAGTGTCCTCCATTAGAGATTGCCGCGTCGTTCGCTTCGCTCTCTCCTCACAATGACGTATAGATAATTATTTTTATATACCTTCCTCAAAAAAACCTTTTATAAAAAAGATACTCTTGGGGAGTGCTGTGCAGGTGGCAAGCCACCAACACAGCGTCCCTCCATTTCTTTTCTCTCCTTTCATATCAGTGGTGAAACATGACCTCACACCACGGGGCCACCGCACGATCTGTGCGGTGGTAGGGTCCGCGTGCGGGCAGGGTCAGCGCGCTGTTTTGCCGAAGCGTCCAGTACACGCTCGGGCAAACGCGGAAGGCTCCGTCACCATCGTCGTAGGATCCTTTGATCACGGTTCCCCACGAATACTCGGGCAGGAGCATGACCGGAAGTTCGCGCACCTTTCCGCGACGCAGTTCGGGAATAACCTTCGCCTTGAGCCGGGCGAAGTAGGTCTCATCCGTCAGGAAGAGCTGGAGGCAGCGCAGCACTTCTCGCAGCAAGAGCTCTCCCATATCTTCCCGATGAGCTTGTGCAAACGCCTCAACAGCACGTTGCAGTACTGCAGAATCTTGATGAATTTCTGCACCAGGAACTGTGGTAAGCAAATTCCACAGCCAGGCAGCTGCCAAGCGGTGGGTGCCGTCGGTATCGCAGCCCCACTCGTTGATCACGATCGGGGCAAACCCGCGCGCATAAATGCTGACCAGTTCGTCGAGCAGACGATGCGGCACCACCAGTTCAGTGGCGCGGATCTGCGAGATGGGCAAGAAACCCACCTCCAACCACGAACCACCGAACATGCCCCAGCCAACCGGCGTGAACCATGCCACTGCGCTACGCGTCAGCAAGGCTTCAAGTTCAAACGCCACGGCCAGGACATTATGCCCTGCCGAGAGTGTCGCGCCAAGAATCTCAGCAGCAGTTGCCAGCTGATCATCTCGCCACTCCGGCAGCGGCGTATGCGCCGACCACAGCCGATGGATGAGTTCCATCGAGTCAGGGATCTTATTTTCTTTGATGAAGTTCGCGATGACCGTGTGCAGCAGATCAAGCATGGTCTCGATTTGCATCTGATCTTTCTGCGCATCAGAACGCGCGAAATGCAGCACAGCCAAACGAGGTTCTACAACCTGCTGCCACTGCCATGAAGGCAATGTCGGGATATCTTTTTGCTGTGGTTCAACCGCAGCACGCCATTGCAAATCAGGAAAGCCACCCCGCAAGGTAACCACCTGTGCAAAGCGCATCAGCTGCAGCGCACCAGCAAAAACCTCCGTCTGTCCAGGCCCAGGGCCAGGCAACACACAGCCGGGAAACAGCGTCGGGAATCGAACGTCTGTCTCCCCAGCCATGGCGGCCTGAATTCGCGGTCCCCAAAACTGCTGCCAGATTTGGATCTCTACGCCAGGAAATTGTCCCGGCAACAACCCATTCATGGCAGGAAGCGGATCGAATGGGGCGTGAATCATATTCACGCCTTTCGCCGCTTCGTAAGCCTGAATATCCGGCTGGCCCCAACGCCGTCCGTGATTGAGTGTGAAATTCATTTTTTCCCCCTTTTGAAATCGATGCATCTCTCGTACTAAGAACACGACCATTCGTATTCTCAGTAGCAAAAGCTGCACCATTCAATAACACAACGGTGTTATTTTTTCAAGCCCAACTCTCGCAATTCTTCAACGGTTAAGATATGTGGGAGTAGTGCTAATACATTACTATCAGTAACATATCGCATCGCCTGTTCTTGTACAATCTTTCGTTCTTCTACGCCACCAAAGCCAATAAATATATCGGCAACTCCTTGGCAGGCCATATCACTCATGCTATCGCCAATCATAGCGCAGGGATGATACCCATTTGCTATTTTTTCTTCAAGGATAATTTTTTTTCCCCCACCAAAACACAGTGGGTTATCTTTACTAATTCCAATATATGCGCCGTCAGCAAAATAGATATGATTCGCAATAATCCGTTCTTGAGAAATTCCTAAATACTTGGCGGTGGGTTCAATAATTGACATAAAATTTGCACTCAAAATATGCACCGTTTTCCCCATGTGATGAAGCCTATCGACAAACTCTTTTGCTCCATCAGTTAAGAGAGAAACACAATGATTTGCCAATGCATATATCGCGGCTTCACTTGGTGCCATCATGTCCATTTTTTTTGCAAATACTTGTTCAAAGGGAATCGTCCCATCTAAAGACTGTCGCGTCATTTCTTTAATCGTCTCCCCCATTCCCAACTCTTCGGCCAATACATCTAAACTTTCTGCCTGAATAAGCGTGCTATCAAAGTCAATAAAAATATGTTGTATGGGTTTCATAGTGATAAATAAAAATCTCCTCTTTCTTGAGGAGATTTTGCTTTTAAAAAACAACACCTACGCTCAAGAGGAATATATAGTGGTAGTAGTTGTTGTTGAATGCTCTATCATATAGTAATAATCATAGATAAGTTCTTTTATTTTGGCAAGATACGCATGTGAATAGATTGACCACTATATATAGCACTTGTTACACTATTACTATACGTAGCCGTATCGCTCTATTATTTTTAATATAACATATGTTATATAATTTTTTACCAAATTTTATAAAAAAAATATTTTCTTCACCACCATCCCCAGCGCCCCTGACTGGTGCACAAATAAAAAATAGACCAGCTATTTCAGCGGATGGGGCACTATCATCTCAACAATTAGATACACTCCCAAATAATACAGAAACTGATGTACCTACTCGCGTAACAGGGCTAACGCAAGAAGAAAAAACGGATATTCTCGTAGCACAAGACAAATATAATGAAAAACATCCTCGATCAAAGACAGAACTTCCTATACCAAACATAAGTGAGCCTCCGACACAAAAGGTAATTCAGAAAGACACACAACAAAGAATAGATGCTGGTATAGCCGAAGTGCAAAAAATGATACACGAACGAGACAAAAAAAACCGACCACCTCAGCCAGAATTAGCCCCAACAGAAAATATGATTCACCCACGAGTTGAAGCAAAAGCAACAATGCAGGCCCGCCCGAAAAGTAGACCTCCCCAAGATGATGTGCCTCTGGATATATCAAAAGAACCCACACTTCCTCCAACATTGCCAGGGCAACGATTATAATCGAGCAACAATTCTGTCATCCTGAGCCTGCCTGCCGGTAGGCAGGCGAAGCGAAGGATCTTTTACATCACCAACCTAACTAATAAACATCGCATCCCCAAAACTAAAAAATCGATATTCTTTTTCTACCGCCTCTTTGTAACAACGAAGCGCAAATGCTCTATCTCCCATAAAGGCAGATACCAACATGAGTAAGGTTGATTTAGGCAAATGAAAATTGGTAATGAGTCCATCAATAATGTGAAATTCAAATCCTGGCGTAATAAAAATATTAATATCGCCGGTATAGGGAATAAGTAATTGATCTCCATGTTTTTTTTCTCCCAATCGCTGTTTGCATAACTGTGCAATACCTTCCAAGGTCCTCGTGGTCGTTGTCCCAACAGCAATCACCCGTCGCCCTTCTTCTTTGGCATGGTTAATACGATAGGCATTACTTTCGTTTAATTCTACCCATTCACTATGCATGGTATGGTCTTCTATCCGTTCTGTTTTTACGGGTAAAAATGTTCCAAGACCAACATGTAACGTTACTTCAGCAAACTCCACTCCTTTTGCCCGAATGGCATCTACTAATTCTTTGGTAAAATGAAATCCAGCGGTTGGCGCAGCCACCGATCCTTCTTGTTTTGCGTATACTGTTTGATAACTTTCTAATTGATGTTTTTCATCTTTAACATAGGGTGGCACAGGAATAGAACCATAGGTATTAGCTAATGCGCGCACCTGTTCTTCGTTTAAAGGCAGACCTTCTTGAGAAAAAAATTGCATCAAAATGGTCCCATTTTTTTCTTTAATAATAGTATCCCCAAAAAAATCATCAGCAATATGAACCCGTGTACCGTTCATAATATGTTTCCCTGGTTTGCCTAACACTTGCCATACACCGCCATTTTCTTTTGGACGAACTAAAAATATTTCGACCATACGTTTATGCTCCCACAAGCCTTCATTATTTTGGGTGAGTAATTTTCCAGACAATCGTGCTTTAAATACTTTCGAGGTATTCCAGACTAATACATCGCCAGGACGAAAATAATCAAGCATATCAAAAAATTGCCGTTCTTGTATGGTCTGGCTAACCCGATCAACGACCATAAGACGGGAGTGATCTCGTGGTTCAATGGATCGTTGAGCGATTAATTCTTCGGGAAGATGATAATCAAAGTCTGATGTGTTCATGGAATATAAATACTGTTTAACTATTTTTGACAGCGTTAGCAACGGCAGTCACAACCCGTGTATCAAATACATCAGGAATAATATAATCGGCTCGAGGTGCTTCTACTAAGTCAGCAATAGCCTGTGCAGCAGCGAGTTTCATTTTTTCCGTCACCACGGTAATACGTGCGTCAAGTAAGCCACGAAATATCCCAGGAAACGCAAGCACATTATTTATTTGATTCGGAAAATCACTCCGCCCGGTTGCGACCACGGCTGCTCCTGCAGCGAGCGCAACATCCGGCATAATTTCGGGAATAGGATTCGCCATCGCAAACACAATTGCTTTTTCATTCATGCCTTCAATCATTTCTTTGTGTAATAATCCCCCTTTACTCACGCCAATAAACACATCAGCGCCAGTAAGTGCATCGACAAGCGTCCCTTGTTGTTTATCTGTATTTGTTATTTTTGCAAGGAGAATTTTTTCTTCATTCAAATTATCTCGCCCCTCAAAAATAATACCCTGCGAGTCAACTAATATAATATCTCTTACTCCAGCAGCCAATAATAATTTGGTTGAAGCCAAGCCTGCAGCTCCCGCCCCGCTAAATACCACACGAATAGTATTGAGTGATTTACCAACAACACGTAGCGCATTTATTAATCCCGCGAGCATCACAATAGCCGTGCCATGTTGATCATCATGAAACACCGGAATGTTTAAGCGTTCAGAGACGCGGCGCTCAATATCAAAACAACGCGGCGCTGCAATGTCTTCTAAATTAATGCCACCAAACATTGGCGCGATACGAACAATGGTTTCCACAATCTCATCACTGTCTTGGGTATCAAGGGCAATAGGAAATGCATCAATGTTGGCAAATTGTTTAAATAACAATGCCTTTCCTTCCATAACAGGCAAGCTGGCATAGGGACCAATATTGCCCAAACCTAATACCGCAGAACCATCGGTAACTACGGCGACCATATTTCCTTTTCTGGTATAGCTGTATACCTGTTCAGGATCTTTAGCAATTTCTTTACATGGTTCTGCCACACCAGGGGTGTAGGCGAGTGATAGTTCTTCTTTGTTTGTGACAGAGGCGCGAGAAATAACTTCTATTTTTCCTTTTAGTTTCTTGTGAAATTCCAATGCATTCATAATTACATTACTTACAGATCATTATCTTAAATACCGTGCGACATTCGCATTATGTTCATCCAGCGTCTTTCCATAATGCACCTCACCAGTATCAAGCGTCGTTAAAAAATACCAATAGTCATTTTTTTCTGGAAAGACTGCGGCCTGTATTGATTCAGGCGAGGGGTTTGCTATCGGGCCAAGCGGTAAGCCCGGATATTTATAGGTATTCCATGGAGAATCAACATTTCTATCAGAAGCGGTTGTAAACACATCCCCACTTTTATTGGTAAGATAATGTACGGTGGAATCTGCCTGAAGTGCCCAACCCGTATCTAATCTGCGCCAAAAAATATCTGCCACAAGTGCTTTATCTTTTGGACTACGCACTTCTCTTTCTAACAACGAGGCAATAATCATAACCTCATGAACCGTTCTTCCTGATTCATTAATAGCAGCAATAAGATCAATCGGTAATTGTGTCGATCGTTCATCAAGTAATTTTTTAATTACCTCAGACAACGTAGCGTCATGAAAAATACGATAGGTGTCTGGCGCAAGATACCCTTCGAGGGTGGCATAGTCTGGGGCAGCAGCAATAAAGGCATGGTCAGAAAAATCCTGTTTATTAAATCCATTCTTTCTATAATCAACCGCACTCTTACCAATATAGTCAAGAATATCGTCGCTTGTTCCTAATCCTTGTTCTGATAAATACGTCGCAATATCTCTGTTATCCCAACCAGGCAACAAGGTGATTTCTTTTTCTTGCTTTGCTGTTTGTTTAAGTAATGCGTCTGCAATATGCGCAAAGGTGATGGGTGGTTCTATAGCAATAGTACCAGCCTGAATTTTTGTATCAATGCCTTTTAATTGAATATAGCGACTAAACCACGTAGCAGAACGAATCAAGCCTGCTTCTTCTAAGCGAGTAGCGAGTGCCGCAACACTTTCCCCTTGTTCAATAGTAAAAGAAATAGACTCGTTGGTATCGAGGGGCGTAGTAAAAAACATGCGATAGAGAAATATCGCAAAAAAAATAACGAGTAATGAAAGAAGAGAAAATCCTTTACGAAATAACATAGGCTACGACATAAACAATTGTATAAACAAACGATACACCGGTTCTGTCACTTGTTCCAACCAGAAAAAAGCAGAAAAAGAAAACAGTGTGGCTACTATCATACCACCAATAATATCCCGTGGGTAGTGTACCCCAATATACACTCGACCAATCGCAACTAAGCTCGCAAGAACAAGCATAATGATGGAAAACCACAAGGGCGTTCCCATAAACATACTAATCTCAACCAACACAAAGGCGACAATGGTGTGGTCTGAAGGAAATGATTTCCAGGTACTCATGGGCCTAACCAACTGCACGACATTTGGTAATTCTGCCACTGGTCGTTTATGAGGAAACAAAAGCGCAATCAACCAACTTGTTGCAAGCGCAGTACTCAAGGCGGTCATGAGTAATTTTATCCAAAGGGTTACCTTATTTGGATCAGTCGCAAATAAGGCACTGGTCGCCCACAAACATAATAAAAATGCCAAGATATAAATAAGTTCATGTCCACAAATATGCATGAATCTATCTCGCCACGGATGTTTTCCGAGAGAGCGATTAATGCGTAAAAATAAGTTGTGACTCCAAGAAATATTCATATCATTTATCTACGAATAAATGTTTTCAACATGCGTACCCCATGATAAACAAAGTATGGCAATGGTTGAATAACAATATCTTGTGCTTGACCATACGAAACAGGTTGTCCGCCAAAACCTGCCTTAAATCGCGTAATGCCGCTAAAGCGATGCGCTGACGGCCACGTATAGGCATGAAATGTTTGACTATCCGCATCTTCTTTTTTCGCAGATGGAGCAACTCCCCAAAAATCATACAAAGAACATCCCTGCGCTTTTCCATACTGCATAGCTATCCATTGCAACAGATAGGGCGCCATAACCTCTCGATGATCATTACCTGACGTACCATGCAAATAGGTTATCGTGTCTCCAAATATCACACAAAGATTAGACGCAATTGCAACGCCGTTATAATAGGCAGTAAATTGTTCTACAATAGGAAGAGCAATCATGGCACGATAATACGCATCGCTATGTCCATGAAATCCATCACGGGCAGTTGTTTGTGCGTGCAGTGATAAAAATACCTCAGCATGTTTTTCTCTTTTTACGTCTACTCCCTTTTTTTCAGCAAGACGAATATTATATCTGGTTTTACTGTGCATGTTTGCCAACAAGGTCTCGACAGAATCAGTAAGATCCAACATGAGCGTATCTTGTGGCTGGCGCTCTGCAACAAAAGTCGTATTGGGATATAGTACCTTCTCTTTTGGCTCAATACGAATAAAATCATAGCCCTGTTTTTTGGCAAAGGTACTGAGTTCTTCTTGCTGGTGAGGTGATAAACGCGGCGCCCGCGGAATATAGAGATAGGTTCTCTTGAGTGGCAGGCTATGGTGAAATCCTTGTATAAACACGTCCTGTCCTTGATCTGTCAACACAAGCCGCAGCGCTCGTTTCCCCATCTGCGTTTGAAATTGTCCCCAATCAAAAGAATGCAAAAACGAGGCTTCCGGCCGTTGTATCAGTGTTTCATCCCAGCTATGTTTATCTGTTTGTTCTCTCGTAGTCATAGCTATATAGTAACCAAGCATGGGTAAAAAAGCAATTACAGATGATATTGCAATATGAAGCAGCATATAAGCAAATAAAGCAATCGCAGCGCAGGGTGCATCTTGGCACCCGAAGCGAGCTGCTTTCGTGCTTATATGCTGCAACATAGCATTGACAAAACACAAAAAATAGTGCTTATATAAAAGGAGTTCTTTTATAATTTAGCAATTATGGTGGTGGTGCTCGTGCAATGGTTGCCCGACGCCATTGTCCCCCGACGCATGAAAAGGAGAAACCCCATGCGTATCATCCTCCTCGGTGTTTTTGCGTTCTGTCTGGCCGCTTGCGGCGCTGTGGGGCGTACTGAGCCCCCGACCCTGCAGGAGTGCTCCGCAGTCATGAACGCTGCCCTCCTGGCGCAGCAGATGGCCATGGCCGCCCCCGCTTCGGCAGCGCCGGCCAGCGTTGCGTCGGTGGCCGCTCCGACGGAAGCCCCCAAGTCGCCCACGAGCGCGGCCCCGGTGACCGCGGTCGCCAAAAAAGAAGAAAAGAAGCAGCCGCCCAAGTCGCAGCTGTTTCTCAACTTCCACAAAGGCACCTCTCTGATGGTTGCATGGAACAAGGAAGAGAAGGGTGATCCTCGTTTGATCGCCCTGAACGACCTGAACGGCAACGTCCCCACGGCCAAAGAACTGGCGCAAGGTGAGCTGCTCAAGATCAAAGAACGGCTCACGGATGGAACGTTGGTCTTTAGTCCATCCACCCAGGCCAAAGTCTTGGAAGCCATCCTGGTGGCTCCCAAAGATCAGAGCATCCGATTCCGCCTGAAATCCATTGATGGGCTTGCGATCACCCTGTTGACTCGCAAGCTCAGCAAAGTCATCCAGACACCCATCGAGTATGGTGGCGCACACTATGGAGAACTTCACATGTTCAGCGATGAACATGTTGTCGACTGTAGTGGAACCCCTACCGCTGGCGGGCACTGGCACAAGCTGGGCGTTGCCTGCGCGGACCTCTTCGAAGGAACCGTGACGGTGATGAACTAGCAGAACAATGGGCAGGAAAAACGGTAGGCGGCGATGCTTCGGACAACGCCATCACGAGCACACCCCTACCATAGTTGCTAAACAATTCTCTTAATAGAGCCTTTTTTTCTCTTAAAAAAAGGCTTCACAGCCTCATTTGCTCCCCCTCTTGATTTATTTTAAAATTTCCGCTATACTGAGCACAGTTTATCAAAAAATGAAAACTACCTAATTTATTATTAATTACTGTATGGGCCTTCCTTCAAAAAGACGAACCAGAACCTCTCGTGATGATAGACGATCACACCACGCACTCAAAGCTGTGAGCGCAAATACTTGTCCTTCATGTGGCGCAACTGTTCGCCCACACTACGCATGTACTGCTTGTGGAAAATACCAAGGAAAAACAATCATCAATGTTGACAAACGCAAAGCACGCCTTGCTCGTCATCAAAAACCGTTGTCATAATATAACCCCTTGCCTGTATGTCCAATCGCCACCTTGCTCGTTCTATTGTCATGCAAATCCTCTACCAATGGGATTTTCGTGAAAAACCAACCGCAGTGTTACCTGCCATGGTAGACGAAGCAATAAAAGAATTTGGTGAAGGGCTTACTGACAACAAAATTTATATTAAAAAAACAGTTGAAGCAATTATCGAACGATTGGATGATATTGATAAAAAAATTTCTTCCTATGCAGATAATTGGCCAATTGATCAAATGACATTACTCGATAGAAATATTTTACGCATTGGCGTATACGAAATGTATTACAGTAATGTTATTCCCGCAAAAGTTGCGATTAACGAAGCCATTGAATTGGCAAAAAATTATAGTGGCACCACCTCCGGAAAATTTATCAACGGCATCCTTGGGGCCATGTACAACGACCTTCAATTATCCAAAGAAACGACAGCAGAAACAGCAACAACCGAATAAGGGTTGTGTTGTCCTCTGCTTCTATCTGTTACTGTGTGACAATATGCTCGCACACTAACACATGGTACGTTTCCTCTCGATTATTTTATGGCTATTGAATCTATTTACCAAGAAAAAAAATTCAACGAACTCGAAGAAACTATTGGCATTACATTTAAAAATAAAGAATTGTTGGTACAAGCATTGGTACACCGTTCTTTTTTAAACGAAAATAGAGAATTTCCCCTGGCTCATAATGAACGTTTGGAATTTTTAGGTGATGCGGTGCTAGAATTAGTCGTCACTGAATTTTTATTTGATCATTATTTTAATCCAGAAGGTGAATTAACCAACTGGCGCGCTGCGTTAGTAAACGGAAAAATGTGTGCCGTGGTTGGCAGAGAATTAGGATTAGAAACCTATTTATTTCTTTCTCACGGAGAATCAAAAGATAGTAACACCAAAGCGCGTGATTATATTTTAGCAAATGCGATTGAAGCAATTATTGGGGCAATCTATTTTGACCAAGGTTGGGATTTGGCAAAACAATTTGTTACTCGTTGGATCATTACCAAACTTCCAGAAGTATTAGAACAAGGATTATGGATGGATCCAAAATCTCGTTTTCAAGAATCTGCTCAAGAAATTATTGGTATTACCCCAACATATAAAGTGCTCAGTGAAGAAGGACCAGACCATGCAAAAGAATTTACTGTTGCGGTATATTTAGATAGCGAAAAAGTAGCGCAAGGAGTCGGCAGTAGTAAACAAGAAGCCCAAGTAGACGCAGCAGAAAATGCGTTATTGGTAAAAAAATGGAAAGGACCAAAAGTAGCTATTATTGAACGACATGACGGTGATCCTGTAGGATAATAATCACCGCAGTTGCCTGTAATAAACCAGGCATACACGGATCGGTAGCTCAGTCGGTAGAGCAGTGGACTCTTAATCCAACGGTCGTGGGTTCGATCCCCACCCGATCCAC
>CAZFUL010000007.1:24405-52390 GCA_964522435.1 uncultured Gammaproteobacteria bacterium | reverse complement strand
ATCCTAAATCCTGTGATGTGGCGTCAATATAAAACATGTAGCCCACCAAATCAGAGGTAAACACAACAGACGGAGATGGGCCATATTCATCGGTACCGTCAAAAATGGTGGCGTCGACCAGTATTTCAGCAGCATGTACCTGTTGCACAAACTGAGGAAATTCAAATATGTGTGACCAACCCGAAAAAATGACACTCAGGAGAATAGTACATATCAAAACATATTGTCCTAATTTTTTTACCGTCTTCATGAATTTAATTCACTATATTTATTTGACACACCACAGAAGAATCAAGGTCTCCTCTTTGTGTATAAAAGATTGGAATAGTAAAGTCGCCTTTTTGTGCACCAACCTGAGTCACCATAGATATACCAACCTCTGTATCGTTTGGCGCCACGTGATAGACATAGTCGCCTGATTCAGAAAATCGTATATCAATCCCATCAGGAAGACTCCCAATTTCTAACTCACCAGAAACAAACGCTTTACTGTTGGTAATAATAAGTCGTGTTTCAACAAATTCTTGATTACTTACGTCTATACGAAATTGTTCGGCTCGACAACTATGCCCTGCATGTTTATCAATATCAACTGTTTTTTCAAAATGACGTACAGAAAGGATAGGTAGCGGTTCTTCAAAAACAGGCAGTTCTTCCTGCTCTTGTTCTTCTATTATTTCTTGTTCAACTTCTTCAACAGGAATTTCATCGTCAAGCATAGTATCCACCTCTTGCGACAATACAGGATCTATCTCATCCTGTTGTTCTACATCATACAACACCTCTAACCACAAAGAATCTAGATACACGGTCGGAACGGTGTCAAATGTTTGCAGCGGATGAAGTGCAATCTGTACCAAGGCTAAATCAGCCACAGAGCTAAATACATCGATAGGCAAATCAAACGTAACCGTATTATTAATATCTCCCACATAACCAAGTGATCGCCATTCTTGACCATCTATGGTATATAAGACTTCAAAAGCAAAGGTATCTTCTTGCGCATACGCAACAGAAACAAAGGGCTTCATAAAAAAAGACAGTTCTGGTGTTGGAATATCATCAACAGGGATACTCTCAACTACGGGAACCTGCTCTTCTTGCACGGGCAGCAGCTCTTCAACAGGCAATTCTATTGCGCTACTATCAGGAACGACTTCATCGATACCAAGAGGTTCTTCTGCAGGAATCTCTTCAATAACAGTTTCTGGCACAGGCAACAACGGTTCTTCAACCAGTAAGGAATCTGCTTCGGCTGGCGTTTCTGGTGGTACGGCTGTATCAAAAAGAATATCCTCTTTTTTCCAAGAAAAATTAAGGACTATTTTTTTGTGTAACGCATTCTCTGGTAATTCCCCGACAAATCCGCCACAAAAAATTTGAGCAATTGTATCTGAAAGTATGGCAGAATTTTCCGATGAATACTGTTCTTCTCCATTCACGATAGCATCTGGCGCTCCAACAACATTATTGCTGTGTTGCCAGCCCCCTAAACAACTCGTTGCATAAAAAGATACAGATTCTGCATCAACATGTTCAACACGAGGCAAAAATAAAAGCGCATACCAGGTACAGACAATAACAAGAGCGGCAAGCACCATAACAAAAGGATGTCGCAAGATTACTGCCCCTTGTTTGTGTAAACTCCTAACAACATAGGTCATAAAAAAATGAGCACTCCCTTAGATAATCGAGAGTATATCATATTTTTTTATATAGATCTATGCTGGTACTTTGTGTATTTTTACAATAAAAATCCTATAAACGGTTAAGTGCTTCTCTGGTAGAAGGGCCAACATATCCTAAAGGATCAATCCCGTTCGATTGTTGAAAGGCTCGAACAGCCTCTTTGGTGATTTCACCAAAATATCCTGTCGTGGTATGAGAAAAATAACCTAATCGACCTAAGGTCTCTTGTAACAAGAGAATATCTTTGCCTGACATACCTTCTCTCAAAAAACGAGTAAAAGATGGAGTACTGGTCGCTGACTGTTTACGCAAAGCAGTTGGAATATCACCTATTTGATTTATCACAGATCCGGTTTCTATCCCATAGAACTCTGTATCAGAAATTATCTCAATATCTCGAAATTTATAACCTGCTTCACGGAATACTTTTTCTGTTGATATCCACTGCTTGCGACCATTAATGATTATAAATACTCTTGGATCTTCTGATAATTTTATTAAACCTCCATCGTGGAATGTTTTTTTCATAGAATCTACATACGTAATCGACGCATGCACATCAACACTTGCACCACTTGCATTACGCAAACGCGCATAAATTGTTTTCTCACCATACGGAAGTGTTAATTTCCAGCTCGTGGTTGCACGATAGGGTTCATAAATAGCATCCTCAAAATCCGGACGATCTGATACGGCCATGAAAGAAACGTTGTCAGTAAAATCAAAATGAATTGTTACGATAGGATTTTTTGTCTGATATTGTCCGTTATTAATATACATACCAGACTGTTTATTTATCAGCCCAGAAAGATCTTTTATTACTACTTTTGGCTGGTTGGCTACTAAGCCAGCGTATTCAATTTGCACATCATCAATCCCATCATTAGTTACATCAAACTGAAGAATTTGATTTTTTTCAATCGTCACAAGAATGGGTGCTGATCGTAAAATAAATATTGCCCGTCTATCGCTAGCAGCTATTTTTTGTAATGAGTGAGCTTCTCCCGCAATACGAATAGGTACTGGTATATCTGTCACAAACGTAAACTCCTGTGTGGAAGAAACAGTTCCTTTTGTATTATTTGAAATAAGCGATATTGCGGGAGGAGGAAACCAGCCACCACCTGCAGTTTGCTCTGGTTGTTCAGTATCATTATCAATATTACTAAGAGAAAGCGCTCCCACATCCATATCATCATACCCAATATCAGTTGAAGAAACGGTGAATGTGATCGAAAATATAGTATTCCCATCAACAACAGCATCATCGACCCCGCTTACGGTGATTGTTTGTTCTTGATCCCAATCCAGAGAAGTAAACGTCAAACGAGTAGGCAACACAGTGCCTTCTGTGGTATCAGAACTCTCAACAACAATAACAACATCAGCAGTCGGTTCTGTTTCTAATACAACGGTGGCAGTTGACGTTACTCCCGCTTCTGTGGTATTGCCTGAGATTGCCGAAAGGTCTATCCCGGCAACGTCGTTATCTGTATTGGTGACAGCAACATCAGCAGGATTTATTTGATAGTTTTCATCTGTTGATGAAGCTATTGATAATAAAATAGTATAACCGATATTACCATCATCGATATCATCATCCACTCCAGTAACGGTAATCGTTTGTGGTGTATCCCAATTTAACGGGGTAAATACTATTTCATTAGTAGACACACTCCCCTCGGTAATATCATTACTGGTAATCGTTGTACTCACAGTTGCAATCGGTTCACTTAGGAGCACAACAGTAAACGTAGCCGTTGCTCCCGCTTCTGTAGTATTGCCTGAAATTGCTGAAACCGTAAAACCCGCAATATCATTATCTTCAACATACACAAGCACATCGTCAATATCGATTTCATCATAGTATATATCTGTAGAACTTGCGACATGTGTAATGGTTGAACTTACTGTCCCCTCTTCGACATCATCATCTACAGCAGTAATCGTGACGGTTACTGGGGTATCCCAATTTTCTGTAGTAAAAATAATAGAGCTTGTTGACAATGTAAATAATTCATTATCAAAAGAAGCCGTAATTATCACATCATCAGTTGGTTCACTATCTAGAACCACCGTATAGGTATCACTTGTTGAACCAACTTCACTTATCGTCGTCGTGGTGCTTGATGGTGTTAGTGTAACACCAGGGACATCATTAAGTATAGTCACGCTTTGCAAAAGCGGACTTACTGTTGTACTGACTGTTTCAAATGTTGTTTGATACTGAAAATATCGTTCAAATGAGGTGACCGAAGAAATATCTTTCGATGGCAATGCTAACGTTGTTGTTGTCATTTCAGAAAAATATGTATCAGCACTCCCATCCGGACCAATAAACGTATCTCCAACACAAGCAGCATCATCACATGAACGAATTTGGTGTTTCAATACAACACCACCTCGTTTATATAGGTATACTACTTCTTGTGCAGTTAAATCACGACTGAATATTGCGAATTCATCATAGCTTCCATTAAAATTATCACTAAAACCACCACCAAATCCGGATCTTCCCAAGGTAAACACCCTATCAATCGCGGCGCCTGGATCAACAGCAATAACAGTACTATCAACCAAACTTCCATTTACATATACTAAATAATTACTTCCATTATCAACGATCACATAGTGTGTCCATGTATTCGCAGGGGCATCTGGCAGCACCGGAAGAAATTGTGTCAACAATCCATCTCCAATACTTAATGCTCCATCGTAAGAACTTATTGGGTTATCTATATTAGCTCCACCTGATCCAGAAAAACCAAATGAGGGTTTGTCATCTAGCGCTCCTGGATTTGCCCAAAAACTGATACTAAATTCATCTGCAAAAATACTACTCACTGGTTGTGCTGCTAAATCTATTGAATCATCATTACCATCGAATTGCAGTGCTCGAGAAAATTTTCCGGTTGATGTGACAAGCGGACAAGTATCACCAGCACAAGATGCATCATTATCATTACCCGATGTATCAAAAAATGTTGTTGCACCATCTAATTCATTGAAATGGAAAAGCAAAATATTCCCACTCATATTTGCATTCCCATTACTATAAAGAACTTCACTCTGACCATCATCAGGAAGTTCTTTGTATGATGGAAAATTTGGTACCCAAGAAATCGTTCGCCAAATTGAATCAGCACCAGCATCCATAATACGAGACGTAAATATTCCCGTTCCATTGGTTAACCCTGTCGGATCTAATTCGAGCCAATTGTTTTCAGCATTCCACTCAATATCATCCGTGGTTCCTCCCCCAAATTCACCAGCGGTATTATCATTATCAGTAAAATTAGCTAATGCAATCTGAAGAAAACTTAATAAACTCAGTAAGACTGTAAGAAAAAAAACAGAAAAATATATTTTTTCTTTTTTATTTTTCATAATTAAACCCTGTTTATCTTTAACAAAGTGATGTAATTATATCATACGTATCATAGAGACAGAAATTGTTATACCTTCTTTTTTATTTTTGCAATAAAAAATCCTTCAATATCTTTTGTAGGAAAAATACGCAGTGTTTTCTTTACCTCAGGATGATATGTTTTTTCTTTCCACGTGCTTACCGGGGCCAACAGTTTTAATCCTGGCATCGTTATTTTTTCCACTTGTGCCTCACTGCCGACTCGCTCCAACAATTTGCTGATGCGTGCTTCATTTTCTTCTGGAGCAAAGGTACAGGTGGAATATACCAACGTACCTCCGGGCTTCAGTGCCGACCAAGCAGCCAAAATAAGCTTTGTTTGCTCATACGCAAGCTTTTTTATTTTTTGTTCACTCCAATACCCATAGGTTTTTGGATCACCATTAATAAAGCGTGCCTCGGCACTACAGGGTGTGTCTAATAAAATTTTATCAAAATATGCGGGATACTCTCGTGAAAGCACGGCTCCATCCTCCATACGTAATTGAAAATGCCAATCCTCTTTTTCTTCATTCACCACACCCAAATGCTCCATGTTATGTTTCAACTTAAAAAATCTCACCTTATTCATGTCGTTCGCAATAAGTGTTCCTTGTTGTTGCATCATCATGGCGATTTGCGACGTTTTACTCCCTGGAGCAGCGGTAAGATCAAGAATAGTTTCTCCTGCTTGCGGGTTAAGCACAATGGGGGGAACCATACTGGCTAAACTTTGGATATATACCTTTCCTTGCGTATAGATATCCATTTCTGTAAACGCACGTTTATTTACAGACACTAACACATACGCCTCCGGATACCATGGCACTGACACGGTTTTTATATGATGTTCTTTAAGCCAGGTATCGACCTCTTTTTTTGTAGAACGCAACAAATTCACCCGAAAGGTCGTTGGGCGTTCTACACACATGTTTTCAACAGCAACAGCAGTATTTGTTCCAACGATTTTTTCTAAGCGTTCAACAAATACTTCTGGTAATTCTTTTGCAATACTTTTTTGTTTTTTCTTTTTTGCCATAACAACTACTCGCTATATGTTCCCCTATTATGGCTTAATTCTATTGATCGTACGAGGAAATGGAATCGTTTCACGAATATGTTCAACACCCGTCATCCAACGAACCATGCGTTCTAATCCCAAACCAAATCCTGAATGTGGCACAGAACCATATTTTCGTAAGTCAAGATACCACGCGTAATCTGCTTCGTTTAATCCCTCGTGCGCAATACGTTCTTTTAAAAAGGCAATATTATCTTCACGCTGTGCACCACCAATAATTTCACCAGCATTTTCTATCCCAATTAAATCAACATTCAATGCTAACTCTGGCTGTTGGGGATCTCGTTTAACATAAAATGGTTTAATTGCTTTTGGCCATTTGTGAATAAACACAGGAACATCACTGTGTTGTGTTAATAATCCTTCATCATCATTTCCTAAATCTTCGCCATAGGTAATATCAGATCCGAGTGATTGGAGTTGTTCAATAGCCGCATCATAGGTTAATCGTGTAAACGGTTTTTCAACTACTGCGCGTAATGGAGTGACATCTCGCTCAAGAATCACAAATTCTGCCTGACAACGAGACAAACAAGCGGAAACAATATGTTTTACCAACCCTTCTTGGATAGCCATATTTTCTTCATGTTCAACAAAGGCAGCCTCCGCATCCATCATCCAAAATTCAGTAAGATGCCGTTTTGTTTTTGATTTTTCTGCCCGAAATACTGGACCAAAATCATAACATCGTCCAACGCTGGCAATAGCGGCTTCAATATAGAGCTGTCCTGACTGAGACAAATATGCCTCACCCAAATCAAAATACGGAACTGGAAAAAGGGTCGTTGTTCCTTCACACGCGTTTGGGGTAAACACAGGAGAATCCGTACGAATAAAGCCTTGGATATGCATATATTCGTTAATAGCAGTTTGAATCGCATCGCGAACACGAAGGACCGCCCACTGTCGTTTACTCCGTAACCATAAATGGCGGTGCTCCATTAAAAAGTCAGCCCCATGTTCTTTATGCGCAATAGGGTATTCTTCGGCAATGTGTATAACCTCAAGTTCTTGTACCTCTACCTCGTACACACCGTCTTGTTTTGGATGTTTTTTTACCAATCCGTCAATAGTAAGAGAGGATTCTTGTGTTAATAATTGCACACGCTCCCACACAGCTTCCGAAACAGCTTGTTTTGCAACAACTGCTTGAATAAATCCAGAGCCATCACGAATTTCTAAAAACGCTAAAGAACCACTCGAACGTTGATTATAGAGCCAGCCTTTAATAAGAACCGTTTTTCCGACATGATCCGCAATAGCAGAAATAGAGATATGCATACAATAAACCAACATTAAATATAGCAAATATAGAGCTATCCTATCATGGGAAATTGGGTTTGGCAATCAGTAAATAGTTACTCTAAAAATTTTTGTAATCCGGCTTTTACTCTCTCAAACTCCTCTTTTTTCTCTTCAGATACCGGATCTCCTGCTGGCAGCTCTACCTCTAACGGATTGACTAATGTTCCGTTTTTACGGATTTGATAATGTAAATGAGGGCCAGTTGACCAGCCGGTTGAGCCAACATAGCCAATAACATCTCCCTGATTTACCCGAACCCCGGGCTTTATACCAGCCGCATATTTAGATAAATGCGCATATTGCGTTTCGTATATACTGTTATGTCGGATATCAATATAGTTTCCAAAACCACCATAATACTGCGCCATGGTCACTACCCCATCTGCTGTTGCTAAAATCGGCGTGCCAACAGGAGCAGCATAATCAATAGCGCGATGTGGAGCAGTTGTTTGGGTCACCGGATGAAAGCGTGCATTGGTATAGCCAGAACTGATTCTATTATATTTGAGTGGGGCTTTTAAAAATTGACGCACCAATGAATTTCCTTGTTCATCATAATATTGATCTTTTCCATCACTATCTTGAAACAAAAATCCTTGCACGGTTTTTCCAACATTGGTAAATGAAACCGCCAACACTTTCCCGTGTGGGGCAGCATTACCATTGCGGGTGCGTTTTTCATAATACACCACGACAGAATCTCCTGTTTGCACCGCAGTCGCAAAATCTACACTCCAACTTAAAATCTCTGCAATTTCTAAAATCAAAGCATCACTCATGCCGGCTTTGTTTCCATCAACAAATAATGAGGACGCTATGGTTGCCCGCTCAGTAACGTTTTCAACATCATAGGCAATGGTTTCTTTTTTTGCCTCAAACACACCACTCTTATTTTTTTCCAACAGTATTTTTTCTTCGGTATCAATATCATATTCTATATAGATCAACTCCCCATTCCTCAACTCATAGCGGACATCTCTTCCTAAGCGGATACGGGTTAAATCATAGGTACTACTGGCGGCAGCAACAATACTCAAGGCTTCACTATAACTTCCGCCAATTGCCTCAATAACAGAGGTAAAGGTATCGCCCTCACTAATGGTATAGGAAAATAATATTTTTTTTGCTGGTACTATCTCTTCTACAGAAGGAATCGTCTCGGGAGATTCGACAACCATTGTTTCTTTTTTAGAAAAAAAATAGAAGATACCTATCAACAGAATAATACCTAGCAGAAAATATTTTTTCATATACAAACAACTTGTTAGCTGTGACAAACACCGCCGCCGTTTTTTTCAATATATTTTTGGTGGTATTCTTCTGCACGGTAAAAGGTAGACGCAGGCACTACTTGTGTCACGATCTTTTGTTGATATTTAGGCATGGCTTGCAGTTCTTCTATCTTACGCTCTGCCTGTTGTTTTTGTTCTTCTGAATGATAAAAAATAGCCGAACGATATTGGCTGCCTACATCTGGCCCTTGGCGATTTACCGTTGTTGGATTATGCAAAGAAAAAAATTCATTGAGTAATCTATCGTAGGAAATAATTGTTTCATCAAAGGTAAGGTGCACCGCCTCTGCATGCCCCGTCGTGTCAGCACATACTTGATGATATGTGGGATTATCTTTCTGTCCACCAGTATATCCGACTTCTGTTGAGATAACTCCTGGCAACGTTCTGAGAAGTTCTTCTACCCCCCAAAAACAGCCAGCGGCAAATGTTGCGTGTTGCATAGTATCATCGTGTTAATTGATATATAAACAAAAACTCATAAACCCTAGTTAAGATACTTTTTTCCTTTCAATTCCTCCGGCAAATAGTCCTCTCCATACATGTCATACCCTTTTCCATAACCCCACTCTTTCATCAGTGTTGTGGGCGCATTCCGCAATTTCAACGGGACAGGCAGATTTCCATATGTTTTGATATCTGCTTGCGCTGCTCGCAATGCATCATAGGCACGACGATCTTTTTTAGATTGGGATAAGTATACCACCCCATGAACTAAATTGATTTGCGCTTCGGGTAATCCAATTGTTTCTACTGCCCGAAATACCGCATTCGCAACCACTAGGGCTGTTGGTTGCCCAATCCCAATATCTTCACTCGCAAAAATCACCATGCGTCTCGCAATAAATAACGGATCTTCTCCCCCCTCAAGCATGCGTGCTAAATAATATATAGCGGCGTCGCTCTCCCCTGCACGCAAGGACTTAATAAAAGCGCTAATAACGTTGTAGTGCTCCTCTCCTTTTTTATCATAACGCAGAAAGGCTGCTTGTAAGGTATTTTTTAGCGTGTCCACCGTAACATCGGTATATAATGTTTGGGTATTTTCTATCATGGTCAATGCCTGTCGCGCATCGCCATTAGCCATTGCCACTATCCAATCAGTAGCATCAGCACTAATATCTGGACAAGCTCGCTGTATAATAGAACGCATTTCTTCTGGCGCATGTTCATGTAAGGTAAATACTCGACAACGAGAAAGAAGCGCAGGAATGACTTCAAAGCTCGGATTTTCTGTTGTGGCCCCGACCAAGATAATATCTCCCCGTTCAACAAAAGGCAATAAATAATCTTGTTGGGATTTATTAAACCGATGAATTTCATCTAAAAAAAGAAGTCGTGTTTTTCCTTTCGTATCTGTTTTAATCACTGTTTCCACATCACTTTTTTTTGCAGAGACCGCCGATAAATCAAAAAATACAGCATCTAAACTTTTTGCATAAATATGAGCAAGAGTTGTTTTTCCTACCCCGGGAGGCCCCCATAAGATAAACGAAAAGGCATGCCGTTGTTCCATAGCAACACGCAACGGTTTTCCCTGTCCAACAAGGTGTTCTTGTCCAACAAAATCATTCAGGCTTTCTGGACGGAGTGTATGTGCTAAAGGAGGCATACGAATACATAGGGTATTACTCTTTTCGTAAGGCTAAAATTGGGTCAAGATCAGCAGCTTTTTTTGCAGGATAGAGGCCAAAAAACAATCCCACGGCAATAGAAAAGGCAACGCTCATAATAATAGAAGCAAGCGAAATTTCAAATGACCAAGCAAGCCCAGCAAATTGTGCCCCCAAGGCAATAAGATAGGAAATACCAATCCCTACAATAATACCAGCTATCCCGCCGAGCACAGTAATAACTGTTGCTTCGGTTAAAAACTGTAATAAAATTTGTTTTTTTGTTGCGCCCACTGCTTTACGTAAACCAATTTCAAACGTACGCTCGGCAACAGAAACATACATCACATTCATAATACCGACTCCACCAACAGTCAAAGAAATCGTTGCCAATACCACAAGTAATCCTGTTATTCCAATCACAATTGTTTCCACAATAGCCAAGGCTTCATTCATCGTGGTTACCGCAAAATCGTCTTTGGATGGATCAGTGATGTTATGCTGTTCTCGCAATACAAAGCGAATTTCTTCTGCAGTACTTTCGGCAAAAGCATTATCTTTTAGTTGCGCGACTATCCAAATAACATGATCAATCCCCATAATTTTTTGTTGGACCGTTTTAAGCGGAAGATAGATGGTTTCATCCATATTAATAAATCCTGTCGCACCAATTGATTCCATAACCCCAATAACGCGATAGCCTTTTCCATCAATTTTTACTGTTTTTTCAATGGGATCTTGATTACCAAAAAGATTATCTGCAATATCAGAACCCAACACCACGACTTGGTCTAATCCTTGTTCTTCTTCTAATGAAAAAAATCGCCCTTTTGCGAGCTCTGTTTTATCAATACCATAATATGAGGGAGTTACAGCAAACACGAGGGGACGCTCTTTTTCTTGACCATACGAAATAACTACTTGCGTGGTAACACTCGCATAGGCATCTTGAATATTATCGATAGTGACCACCTTCTCCATGTCTTCTCGAGTAAGCGTTGTTATCGTCACTCCCTGCGCTAAGGCATTTGAATTTTCTTGGGAATTTTTTCCGGTTGAAGGAATTTTTACTTCAATATTTACCCAATTATCACCAAAAGAAGATATTTCGTCTAAGATAATTGACTTCACTCCCCTTCCAGCGGACAAGACAATAATAACCATCGCAATACCAACCATAACACCAAACACGGTTAAAAAACTCCGTGCTTTTGTTTTGTGGAATGTTTGCCAGGCTAAGTATATAGAGAGAAGCGTATGTCGATTATTCATAACGTAAGGCATCAATAGGATTCAATGCCGCAGCTCGACGAGCTGGAACAAACCCAAAGAGTAAACCAACAATAATAGCAATAACAAATGAAATAATAACTGTTGGCAACGAAATCATAAATACATAGGCATATCCCATTGACTGAATAATACTTGCAATGAGAAATGACACCAGTGTCCCGAGGATAAAGCCAATCATTGTGCCACAGAGCGTAATGACTAATGTTTCAATCAAAAATTGTGCACGAATATCTTTGTCCGTTGCCCCCAGTGATTTGCGAATACCAATTTCTCGTGTTTTTTCTTTTACCGCAATAAGCATAATATTCATAACACCAACACCACCAACGAATAATGAAATAGCGGCAACCGCCACAAGAAAAAAACGTAATATATTGGTAATACTTGTCACAATAGCTAAGGCATCAGAAATATTTCGTACAGAAAAATCTTCTTCCCCATGCCGTTCAATGAGTGTTTGTTTTACTTCTTCTATCGTTTGTTTTATTAATGATTCATCTGATACTTTTGCACGCAAAAAACTTACATGGTCCACCCCTAATAATTGTTTTTGTGCAACAGACAGTGGGATAACTACGGCTTGATCAATATCTTCAAAGGCGCTCGACCCTTGCGCTTCCATCACCCCAATAACACGAAAACGAATTTTTTTTAATTTGACATCTTGTCCAACAGGATCTTGATTACCAAATAATTCTTTCGCAATTTCTGCACCCAATACCATAACCCGCAATTCTTGCGCATCATCTTGCTCAGAAAAAAATTCTCCCTCCGCCATGGCGACTTGTTCTACTTCTTTATATGATGCTGTTGCACCCGTATAGGTGACATATTGTTCTTCAGCACGCCATTGCAGTACATCATTTCCCGAGATATAACCAGCAACCGTACTAATATGCGCAACATTACGTGTATCTAATAATGCCTCACCATCTTCAGCGGTTAAGGTAGTCACCACAATTCCGAGTACGGAAGCAGGTGGTCCTTTTTCATCAGACGCACCGGAGAGAATAGCAATTTGATCCGTTCCTCGTTTGGCAATTTGTCCAACAATAATACTTTGCGCACCAGCTCCTGTTGACATAACAATAACAACAGAAAAAATACCAATAATAATACCGAGCATGGTGAGTATTGATCGACGTTTTTGGATATATAAATTTTTTATAGCCAAACGAAAGAGGATAAAAAAAGACATAGCGTTTGATCTATTTTTTAAGTTCACCATCCTTAGCAAAGCGACGATGAACAACAGCAATATCTTGATGGATAACTCCATCTTTGATATGAATAATGCGTTTTGCATGATCTGCCGTATCTTGCTCATGGGTTACCATAACAATCGTCCTTCCAGAATCATTAAGCTCTTGCAACATAGCGAGTATTTGATTTCCTGACTTAGAGTCAAGATTTCCCGTTGGTTCATCCGCAAAAATAATATCAGGATCATTTACTATAGCACGGGCAATCGCCACGCGTTGTTTTTCTCCGCCAGAAAGATTGGTTACTGAATAATTTACCCGATGTCCTAAGCCGACAGATTCTATCGTCTTAATGATATGTTCTTTAGTATAGGGTTCTTTTCCATAGAGTAAGGGTAATTCCACATTTTCATACACGGTTGTTTTAGGTAACAAATGAAAGGCTTGAAACACAAAACCAACTCGTTTGTTACGCATTGCCGCTAATTCATCTGCAGATAATGTAGACACATCTTCTCCTTTAAACAAATAGGTGCCCCGTGTTGGGGTGTCCAAAAAACTTAATATATGCATGAGCGTTGATTTTCCAGAACCACTTGGTCCCATGATGGCGACAAAATCTCCGGATTTGATTATTAAATCAATATCATACAAAACTTTTGTCAGCGTATCTCCTGTCTGAAAATCACGCGCCAAATTTGTTGTTTCAATAAGAACACTCATAGCGTATTAGATTACGACGCAGCCTCTTTAATAAACGTAATTACTTCTTCACCAACCGACAATCCACTCACGACTTCAATAAATCCATCATTCCCTCGAATACCTGTTTGTATTTCTCGTTCTTCATATAATTGATTTTTTTGTTTTTGAAGAACACGCACAATTTTCTTCCCATCTTTTTCCAAAATTGCTCGCTGTGGAATAACAATAGCTTCAGCTATAGCGTCTGTTAAAATTTCAATGTTTGCTGTCATACCAGGTCGAATGTCTTCTGTGGTTAGAGCATCAAACAAAATATCTGTTTTATAATAAATGACCCCTGAAATTTCCGTCTGTGCAGGATCGATTGCTATTACTTTTCCAGTAAAGGTCACATCATCTCCAAACGCATCAAGCGTAATTTCTACCGGATCTTGTACCATTAATTTTGCGACGTCAGATTCAGAAATATCCACCTCTATACTTAAGGTATCAGAAATAATACCTACAAGAGATTCATTAGCCGAAACTGTTTCTCCTACCCGAATATCCATTTTTGAAATAACTCCAGGCATTAATGCAGTTAATTCTGTTTTTTTAAGCTCTTGGTAATATTGCGCAACACTTGCTTGTTCTCGAGCAACATCAGCGCGTAATGAGGCAACATCAACGCCTCTGGGCGGAAGAATTAATATATCAGAAGCAGCCTTTGCTTGATTAAACGCAGCCTCTCTTATTCTTACAGTAACTTCGGCAGCCGCAATATTTTGTTCTGCTTGTTTTTTTGTGTTCTCTAACAATTGGATTGCTTTTTGATACGCAAAATAATAACTATCTTTTGATGT
This sequence comes from uncultured Gammaproteobacteria bacterium, assembly GCA_964522435.1. Classification (GTDB taxonomy): domain Bacteria; phylum Patescibacteriota; class Patescibacteriia; order Magasanikbacterales; family UBA922; genus CAZFUL01. The sequence continues at coordinate 37,962 of CAZFUL010000007.1, read as the reverse complement.
TTGTTTTGATAATCCCGCTTGTACAATTACTTGACGAGCATTAACGATGGATATTAATTCAGCAGTAATCGTACTGCGTTCGGTATTTACACTCGCTTTATCGGTTGCACTTGCACCGCTGACACTATTTAATCCAACCAACAATTCATCGAGGGTCAATTTTATATAATCAAGCATACGCTGTGTTTCTTGCAATGCAAGGTCAATCGATGCAGGGGCTGGGTCTTGTTGGAGCAACAGTTGGTTGACCATTTTTCGCACACCTCCTTGAGCATTCACAATATCCTCACTTTTTGCTTTTCCTCCATTTGATAATCCTACCAACGCATATACCGCCTCGCTTTTTCTACCGGCGAGACTTAACGAAATAGATGAATTATTGATTAACGAATCATACGAATGCTGAATATTTGAGATTGTTGCCATTGCGGATAATGCACTAATAACAGCACTATTCGCTTCTTGCAATGCATCTTCATATGCAGCACTCACATCTTCTACATTTTGATTATCCGCGTTATTAAACGCAGCTTCAGCATCTAAAAGCGCGATTTCTGCGTTCTGAATATCAGAAGAAGCTGAAATACGGACTTTTTCTAAATCTATTTTTGATTGATCAAAGGACGCGGCAGCTTGTGCCACAGCAGCAGCTGATTGTGCCTTTTCCGCATCACTTGGTCCAGTAATTTTTAATTGCAATATCGCATTCGTTGCGGCTAATCGAGATTGTGCTTCTCGTAATCGAGATTGTTGTTGGGTACCGTCTAGACGAGCAATAACGTCGCCTTCCGTCACAACATCACCAACTTTTTTTTCTACCGCAACAATACGCCCAGAAAGCTCCCACCCATAGAATAATTCAGTTTCTGCTGTAACCGTACCCGTTTCATTTACGGTCTGACGCAATTCTTGTTGGCTCACAACAACAGAAGAATATTCAGGGATAGTCTCTTTTTGACGTGAAAAAATAACGACGATAATAACGACGACAATAATAATTCCAGGAATAAGAATTTTTTTAGGGATTTTTTTTATCATACTATGGTTAATAAATACGTTAGAGTAATGACCTTCCAGTCATTTCAGGTGGCTGTTGTAGTTCAAGGGCATGAATAAGGGTTGGCGCGACGTCTGCAAGCATGCCTACCGGCGCCATCAAGCTTAAATCCCCATCTGGCGGATCGCCTGCTGGACCGGCTTGGCCCTTTAACGATTCTTTAATGAGAATAAATGGAACGGGATTAGTACTATGTTCTTTATCTTTTTGTCCTGTTTGAAGATTGGTTACTTCTTCCCCATTGCCATGATCTGCTGTGATAAAGAGGGCACCGCCTTTGGCTAAGGCATGTTCAGCTATCATACCAAGGGCTTTATCAATTGCTTCACAGCCAAGGATGGTTGCAGACAAATCTCCCGTATGTGCTACCATATCTGCGTTGGCAAAATTCACTAAAATAACATCATGGGTCTGGGCATCTATGGCTCGCACCACTTCTTTTGCAATATCGATTGCGGCCATTTCTGGTGCTTGATCATAGGATGCTACTTTTGGCGAGGGAATGATCATTCGTTCTTCTCCCGGAAAAGGATCTTCTACCGTGCCATTGAGAAAAAAAGTAATATGTCCATATTTTTCTGTTTCTGCAATATGCAACTGCGTTAACCCTGACCGACTCAACACATCCGCAAGACAGTGATCAACAACAACGGGTGGAAACGCCACCGCTACCGGCAACTCTTTTTCATATTCTGTCATGGTGACAAAAAACAAATTTGGAATATAATTTCGATCAAATTTTGGAAAACTTGGTAAAACAAACGCTTTGGTTAATTCACGAGCTCTATCTGGTCGAAAGTTAAAAAATATACAAGCATCATGTTCTTTTATTGGGGCAAGAGGCTCTCCCTCTTTTCCTATAACAACCGGTTCAAATTCTTCATCATACACCTCCTGTGCATAGGAGGCACGTATTGCCTCTACGGGATCTGCACTATAGTTGGCAGCAACACCTGTTGCCATTGCTCGATAGGCTTTTTCTATTCTATCCCAACGATTATCACGATCAAGAGCATAGTAGCGTCCACACAAAGAAGCAATCTTTCCTATTCCTATTTCTTTCATAGTATCAAGGAGTTGAGACACAAAGTGTTCTCCGCTATTGTACATTGTATCTCGACCATCCAAGATCGCATGGACATACACCTCGGATATATTTTGACTTTTTGCAAAACGTAATAATGCGTACAAATGATCTTGCGCTCCATGCACATTTCCAGAACCAACAATACCTATTAAATGTAGTGCTGATCGTTGTGTGAGTGCGTGTTGCGTTGCTTGTAACAATACAGGATTGTTAAAAAAACTCCCATCACTAATTGCTTTATTAATGCGAGGAAATGTTTGATAATACACACGTCCCGCCCCAATATTTAGATGTCCTACCTCCGAATTTCCCATTTCTCCAAATCGTAAACCAACCTCATTGCCCGAAGCAGAAAGGGTCATTGCAGGGTATTCGCGAATAAAACGATCCATGTTTGGGGTGTCTGCTAAATGAATAGCATTCCCTTCATTTGGGGGAGCAATGCCCCATCCATCGAGGATCGCGAGAATGAGTGGTCGTGGTCGAGACATATATAATTAAAATAAAGATTTTCCTGTCATTTCTTTTGGAGAAGAAATATTCATCATTTTTAATATCGTAGGTGCAATATCGGCCAAGGTTCCTTTTTTCCGTAAGCGTTTCTTTTGTAAGCGTTCACTCACTAAAATACAAGGAACAGGATTTGTGGTATGTTCCGTCATCTGCTCCCCTGTCGTAGGATCAATCATTTGTTCGGCATTTCCATGATCCGCAGTAATTAACACATCGCCGCCAAGAGAAAGGACAAATTGTACAAGGCGATGGATATGAATATCCATTGTTTGCACAGCTTTTTTTGCAGCAGCAAAATTTCCGGTGTGTCCAACCATATCTGCGTTTGGAAAATTAATACAGATAAAATCGTACTGTTGTTTTTTTAAATAGCCAATAACACGATTCGTCACTTCTTTTGTCATCATTTGTGGATGCTCTGCATATGAATAATGCCCAGTTGATGTTACTAACTCTCTTTTTTCTCCATTAATCGGTTGCGGATATCCACCATTAATAAAGTACGTCACATGCGCATATTTTTCTGTTTCAGAAATATATAATTGTTTTCGCTCTTCTCCAATGGCTTTAGCCAAACACATACTAATGTCTGGGCTAGGAAAAGCGGTGTATATACCCGGGAGATCTGGACCAAAATCGGTCATGGCAACAAAGCGAATATGCCGTAACATTTTTTTTCGTTTAAATGCCCCAGGATTATGCGCAGTAAACTCTGTTTGTTGCACAAATGCTTTAGTAATTTGTCTTGCTCTATCTGAACGTGCATTAAAAAAGAAAATGGCATCTCCATCATTAATGGTTGCAATCGGTTTACGATGTTCACAAATAATTGTTGGGGAGATATATTCATCTGTTTCTCCACGATTATAGGCTTGCATAATTGCATCATCTGCTGACGTCGCCTTATACGCTGCCTTTCCTAACACCATTGCGGTATAGGCCTGTTCGGTGCGCTTCCACAATTTATTCCGGTCCATTGCATAAAATCTTCCCATAATAGAAGCAATCCGTTCTCCATTTTTCATGTACTTCTCCAATAGGCGCAAATAGGTAATTGCCCCATGCAATGGCGCATCACGCCCATCAGTAAACAAGTGGATATATACTTTTTTTTGTTTTTGCCGACGAAAATAATCTAACAAGGCAAATAAATGCTCCGGATGTGCATGAGCACTTTGTCCATCGGTTAATAATCCCATAATATGCACGGCACTATCTTGTTTTTTTACATGAGCAAGTGCTTGTTTAAAGGCTTCATTTTTAAAAAAAGTACCGTCATCAATAGCCTCAGAAATTCGCACCAAATCCTGCTCTACTCGTCTCCCTGCACCAATGGCAAAATGACCGGCTTCTGAATTGCCGGGTTGACCAGAAAACAATCCTACCTTGTTCCCATGCGCTGTTAATTGGGTATGCGGATAGGCTTCCATATACGAAAAAATATGCGGAGCTGTTTTTTTCGTAATAGCATTCCCTTTTGCTCGCATATCAGCTAAGCCAAAGCCATCTAAAATAAGCAAGACCGTTGGGGCATGCCGTTCTCTTGTTTTTTTTTGAGGAATAAAAGAAGTCATAGAATACTATGAGTATAGCGTAATATGAATAAAAAATCAATAAAAAAGTTCTTTGTTTAAAAAGAACTTTTTTGCTCTATAGAGCCTTATTATTATATCCGAGCAAGCTCAATCTCTATCTCCATAAGCCTATTATACTTTTCTACTCGTTCGCTACGAGACATAGACCCTGTTTTAATAAAATCAGCATTTACGGCAACCGCCAAATCAGCAATAAAGGTATCGGCTGTTTCCCCTGAGCGATGAGAAACAGATACCTGATAGCGATGTTTTTTAGCCAGATAAATAGCTGCCATAGTCTCTGAAAGGGTTCCAATTTGATTTACTTTTATAAGAACTGCATTCGCTACTTTCATATCGATTCCCTGTTGAATTCTCTTCGTATTTGTAACAAATAAATCATCTCCCACAAGAGAAACTTTTTTCCCTATTTTTTTCGTCATACTCTGCCAATTATCCCAATCATCTTCGGCAAGGGCATCTTCTACAGAAATTAATGGATACTTTTGTATCCAACTGGAAATAACTCGAATCATTTTGTCTGGACTTGATGATTGTTTGGCACTCATTAAATAATATTTTCCTCCACGATAAAATTCGCTTGCCGCAATATCAATAGCTAAGGCGACTTGTTTTCCCGGAACAAATCCTGCCGCATGAATTGCTTGCACAAGCAACTTTAAGGCATGTTCATTACTTGGTAAATCAGGCGCAAAGCCGCCTTCGTCACCAACCGCAGTACTTAATCCTTTTTTATTTAAAATTTGTGCTAACGAATGAAATACTTGAGATCCTATGCGCACACGCTCCGCAAATTTTTTATGCAGCGGAACAATCATAAATTCTTGCACCGTCAAATTATTATCCGCATGCCGTCCTCCGTTAATAACATTCATAGTTGCAATCGGCATGCGCCAATTTTTTTCTGGTAAACGAAAGCTTTTTCGCAATGAACGATAGAGTGGTAATTTTTGTGACGCCGCATACGCACGAGCACTCGCAAGCGACACAGCTAATATCGCATTTGCCCCAAGATTCTTTTTATTTTCGGTGCCATCTAGATCAATCATTATTTGATCAATCAGTTGTTGATCAGCAACATCTTTTCCTATCAACGCGTCTCGAATAACGGTTGAGACATGTTTTACGGCTTTTAACACACCCTTTCCCCCATACCGTTTTGCTTCATCACGTAATTCTAACGCTTCATATTTTCCGGTAGACGCACCACTTGGCACAGCAGCTTTGCCAATTTTACCATTTTGTAAAATCACTTTTGCTTCAACAGTTGGGTTACCTCGTGAGTCCAATATTTCTCGTGCAGTGATGTCTTTAATAACGGTATCCATAGGGCTATATAATTATAATATGACTGTATTGTACACAGAAGAAACAAAAAAGCCAACAGATTTCTTTCTGCTGGCTTTTTTTATTATCATTTATTCAATTTCTAATACTACGCGTACCCGTAAACGAATCTCTTCACTCCCTGGTTGCAGTTGTGGCGCCTCACCTGCTTTTTGCAGACTTAGATCATAACTATTCATAGGGTATACACCTGGTAGTCCTTCTTGATATTCATCATAACTCACAACCGCAATAGGATAAATACCTACAGAAGAAGAAATATCTTGAATCTTTGCGCGTAATTGTTCTACCGCATCTTTTCTTGCTTGCTCAAGATAGGTCTCTGTATTATCAACAGTAAAACTAATACCACTTACGGTATTAATGCCCAATTCTCCTGCTAAAGCAATGACGGCATTTGCATTTTCAATTTGACGTATCTTTACTTCTACTTGTTGATTAACCGTATATCCGCGTAATTGCTGACCATTTTCTTCTGAAAAATCGTATACAGGATTAATATAATAATTACTGGTTTTAATATCTGCTTCATTAATCTCCATTTCTTTTAAACGCATCACCAGCGTATTCATAACAGCAGTATTTTTATCTTGTGCCTCCAACACGGTTGGCGCTTCGGTTGTCATACCCAAAGAGGTTACCGCAACATCTGGTTTGGCAATTGCCTCACCAACAGCCTCAACAGTAACGACTTTTTGTTGCTTATCTGCTTTACCAATAACCGTATAGGCTTGGATATTGTTACGAATCAATGTTCCGACAAAAATAATGAGATAGGCAATGAGCACGCCAATAAGCGTCCACAAAATTTTTCTTCCAAAATGATGTTCTGAATTCGAAGAGGTTATTGGTGAAACGGTTTCAGAAACAGAAGGCATAACCCTTTTTATTTCTGGAGATATTTTTTTGACAGGCATAGACAAATAAATAAAAGATGTTTAAATAGCAAAGGAATACATACAACAGTGATATCTGTATACTCAACAGTATAGCAATTTTTTCTTAAACCAACAAATTTATTTACTCACCACAGCAATTCCTGGCAACACATCACCAGAAAGATAGGACAACATTGCTCCACCACCCGTAGATACATGATCAATATCGTCAATCATTCCTGTTTGTTGCATAGCATCAATAGTCTCCCCGCCACCTATAACACCAAACGCTTTTCCTTTTGACTGACTCGCAATTAATCGAGCAATCGCGAGCGTCCCAATATGATACGGAGATTGTTCATAATACCCCAATGCACCATTCAAAATAAGTGTTTGCGCTTGTTTTATTATTTTTGCATAGGCTAAAATGGTTTTTGGACCAATATCAAAAATAGCTTCACCTTTTTTACAGAGCATGTGTGGCTTTTTTTCTATTTGCACCACTCGATATGATAGTCCGCGTCTATCCCCTACTACCACATCAAGTGGAAGAAGAACTTTTTTTGAGCGGCAGGCAGCAAGAATATCTTTTTTATGTGCTTTTTCTATTAAGGAATTCCCAACCCCATAGCCTGCTGCCCAGAGGTAGGTGGTGAGAAGACAGCCGCCAATAAGTATACGATCTGCAACAGGAAGTAATTTCGTCATAATAGGAATTTTTGTTTCCATTTTTGCTCCTCCCAATATTGCAACCAATGGGGTACGTGTTGGGTTGATTACCTTATTGAGCGCAAGTACTTCTTTTTGGAGGAGCAACCCGGCATATGCGGGCAAATATGCAGCCACCCCATTTACCGACGCACTGTCTCTATGTGCAACACCAAACCCATCAAACACATACACATCAGCAAGGGTTGCCAACTCTTGCGCAAAGGCATCATCATTCATTTCATCTTTCGCAGAAAATCGAATATTTTCAAGTATCGCAACATCTCCTGCTTGTAACATATGGAGTTGGGTCAATACTGCTATTTTTTTTCTATCTGATAATCGCCAATCTTTTGTTTGAAGCATCGTCACCGGACGCTCTAACAATTGCGATAATCGTTCTTGAATCGGTGTAACGGATAATTCTTTTACTACGCGCCCGTCTGGACGTCCGACATGGGTCATAAGTACCACAATAGCGCCTTTCTCTCGTAGGTACTCAATCGTAGGCAACGTTGCAATAATCCTACTGTCATCAATAATCTTTTTTTTGTGCAGTGGCACATTAAAATCCACACGCACTAACACGATTTTTTCTTGCCATTGACGATACTGTTGTATGTTTTTTAACATAGCGATCAACGATTATGAAGCAACGACTGCTATCATTTCAACCAAACGATTGGCGTATCCCCACTCATTATCATACCAACCAACGACTTTGACTAAATTTCCATCCACGACTCGTGTGAGCTCTAGATCAACAATGGCTGAATAGGGATTTCCAATATAATCACTTGATACGAGTGGTTCTGTCGCCGTAGCTAAAATACCTTTTAAATATGTTTTTGCTGCCGCACTAAAGGCTTTATTAATCTGTTCTACCGTAACATTTTTTTTCAATAACACCGTCAAATCGGTTAATGATACGGTGATTGTCGGCACCCGCATAGAAATACCATCAAATTTTTTCTCAAGTGATGGTAATGTTTTTGTTACAGCAATTGCAGCACCCGTTTTTGTGGGAACAATATTTTGTGCAGCTGCGCGTGCTTCTCGTAAATCTTTACTCGGGCCATCTTGCAACACTTGTGAAGCAGTATAGGAATGCACCGTCGTTAACATTGCTTTTTCAATCCCAAAAGATTTTTCAAGCACCATCATCATTGGTGCGGCACAGTTGGTCGTACAAGAGGCATTATCAATAATCGCCTCGCCGGCATATTGATGATCATTGACCCCGCGCACAAAGGTTTTTATATCCCCTTTTCCTGGCGCAGAAATGATTACCCGTTTTGCCCCAGCCTTAAGATGCAACGATGCCGCGTCTTTTTCTGTAAACCGTCCTGTAGATTCAACAACAACATCAATTTGCAACTTTTTCCAAGGTAAGGCACTTGGATCTTTTTCTGCAAACACCTGTACTTTTTTGCTTGCAATCACTAACTCTTTATCTGTATACGATACTTTTGGAGCGAATTCAGGATAGGCAGTATCATAGCGTAACAAATGCGCTAAGGTACGTGTATCAGTTAAATCATTCACCGCAACAATCTCTATATTCTTTTTTGCCCATGCAATTTTTAATGCATGACGACCAATACGACCAAATCCATTAATTGCAACACGAATTTTTTTTGCCATATATAAAAAATAAAAATACCACCTGTATGGTAACACAGATGGTATCCCTATGAAAAGCGTCCTATGACACAATTACAACCCAAGTTCAGGTACTTCCCCTTCGATTTCTTCTCCTGGTAAAAACAATTCTTGTGGCCACCACGCTCTCTCTGTAATATGTTCAAATACAGAGAGATCATCAATGGGCCGTTCTCCCACAGTCCCTTGGGCATTAATCGCTCTATCCATATGTTGGAAAAACATACTTTCAATCGCAATATGTCCTCCAAGCATCATCACCCCAACAATAAGCGAGTTTTCTTGTTCTTTTGGTTCTGACCAGGCTATTTCTGATTGAATAAGAGAAAGCTCGGTATCTTTTGCATATACCATATTATATGGTCGGCGTGCATCTACGAGACGACTATTCATAAATGAAATATGTGCGCCATCAGCCCAAATCATGCCCCCACTTTTTCCATCAAATCCCCCATGATTTCCTTTTTCGATAATTGTTGATACAAACCTTCCTCGAGCACCTTGTTTAAACACCATACTTCCCCAATATTCACCCTGAGCCGTAATACGCACTGGCGAATCAATGGTTCCTTCAGAAATAATTTCTCCTCGAATAAATATATCATTCCTATCACGAACCTTAAGTGTTGTACCTTCTTGAAGCGTCAATGTCCCACCTGGGTTAACAGTCATACTTCCCATACTATATGTCATGTTGCCTGGGAAGATAACTGGTTCATCTATGGTTAATTGGAATACACTGAGTCCATCAAATACATTTCCTTCAAATTGGAGCTCTCCCACATTTGGTACTGTTTTAGATAACACCACAGGACCATCTACCCCAACACTATGCAAAAATCTTCCTCCATATATACTGAGTTGTGCATTATTGGCAACAATCGACTGTCTTCCTCCGTTAAAGATACTGTCTTCAACAACCGTTACCCCCTGCTCCATCCACAAATAGCTATTTAATTCAGGATCAAGCATATGAATAAATCCATCACTAAACAGAGAATTATGCATACTGACATTTCCCCCAAAATTACTCACACACTGCGCAAATACTTTTTGTCCATACACCCAACCATTTCCCTTGCTATACGGATGCCCACAATAACGAAATGCAGTAAATTCTGCAACAAAGTAACCACCAGGATGCACTTCTATATGTGACCAATCCCCTGGTTGTGCTGCAGTATCTAAAGAAATACCGACAACAGGATCATACAACGATGTTATTACTACAGGCGCCTCTTGATTCCCTGACAATAATAAATTTCCTTCCACCCGAATCGCCGACTGTTGATTCTTTCCAAGAAATACAACACCTGGCTCAACTTGCAAGGTAAATCCAACAGGAATAACGGTTTCATAATCAATAACATATGGACCTTCTTCTGCAGAGAGTGTCCAAACACCCTCTACAAATTTATCGCGATAATACCGAGAGAGATCTTTTAACAACACGCTGCCCTTATTAGCTTGACGCGGGGTACCATAAATTGCTTTTTGTCCTCCTCCATCTACTAATCCCTGCAAACTAATACCATCCGCATGTTGCCAAGTAGAAGATGCCGTACTTAGGCCAGTACTATCACGACGCTCCATGGTTTTATAAAAAGCCCCCAACTCTCCAGCAAACCACCCTTCTGTTGCATCTACCAAATCTACAGATTCTTGTTTACCATTCACAATTTCTATGCGATCACCATTATTTTTTATTCCTCCAGAAACCGTAAAAATACCATCTGCAGAAATATCGGCAACCGTATTATCATCACTTCTTTCAAGCAAGTAATACCCTTTTGCCTCAATATTCTGTTGACGTTTTTCCCAGGTCGCCAATTTACCACCAATATAGAGTTGCCAATCATCCATAGCAACATCATACTCATTGGGATTATACAGTTCTATCCATTCGTCATTCACATGCTGCGCATCGGTTCCCATCCACGCAACTTCATTAATAACAACAGGCAACGCTTCTTTTTCCTCTATGAGAGGCTCTTGCATATCAATTGTTACCCAATCACTCATATTTCCCAAATAATCTTTTCCTCTCAGACGTAGCAGATCGACAGTACCCTGCACAAGGATATGACTACTCGTCGTTTGCCCAACAACCACCCAGGATTCATCAAGAAATGACTCTACAAAAACAATATCAACCCCAACGCCTGCATCCGTTACTTCCCAAAAAATATTTGTCGTACCAGAAGCACTCCCTATATTTGTAGAAGAAACAGAAATAAATAGTGGTGCCGATTGATCAAGAACAATATCATGACTGCTACTCACTATTTTTTGTTCTTGATCATGTTGACCAGAAATAACTATAGTATTTATTCCTTCACTAAGTGGTATCCTCGCTTGCCAAGAAGTTGTTGATGGATAACTACTATACTCATCGCTATCATTAATAAGTATTTTTTTTGCTTGTTCCTGTTTTTCTCCAAATAACTGCAATGGCGTGGTCGAAGTAAAGAATGGAAAGTTCTCCGGGTATGTCACTAAAAATAGCGGTCGTTCGAGATCATGGTTTAGAGCCGGAGGAATCTGTTCTTCTTTTGGCATGATCATAGGAACCACGGACTCTTGAACAATTTCAGATGGCGCAGAAGACCCACCACCAGAGGATGTTCCTTTTTGCACAGGTACTGTTGGTAACACGCTATTCTTTTTTTCAATGATGAGAGGTGCTGAGGGTATAACTGGATCTATTGGGAAGTGTTCTTTAAAAGAATTCGGGACTATCTGCGGCAGCACAACTTCTTTGCGGACATCCGGTATGTCTTGACCAACAACAGGGTTGTTTACGGTTAAAGAAGCGGCTTCTTTTATATTCGCTGGTGTTGGTATATTTTCTTCTCGACGATCTTCCACAATGGGAGGAGCAATAACATCCCCAAGAAGTACCATGCCGGCTACCTCTTGTGTGTCTGAAGAAAATCCAAAGACCACTTTTGCTTTTTTCCAAATGCGTGACCACCAAGACTCATCTTCTTGCACTAAATCATCCTCGTGATTTACTGTTATATCGAGTACGTTATTATCAGACAAATACCAGTTCCCGGCAAGAATATCTGTATATCCAGAAATTGGCTCTGGTTTTACTGGAATAAGTGTCGCCCCTTCTTGTTTATACAATACAACATGCACATGTGTTCCCGGATGTTCTTTACAGGCACTGCCCCAAACACTTCCGGTGTTCCCTTGTGTTCCCAAACGTTTTCCTTGAGAGATCTGCTCTCCTACAACCACATGTACCTCATTCAGATGCGCATAACGAGAAACTAAATCATCATCGTGCGCAATGAGCACTTGATTTCCATAACTATTTTTTTCTCCATGCACGTGCCCTGTGTCTACCTTGGTCACAACCCCATCAGCAATAGCAAGTACTGGCGTATTCCAGCCCTCACAAGCATTTTTGGCAAAATCAAGTGCGTAGATATCTTTTCCCGTATGCGTTTGATTTGCATAGCCGCGGGTAACTAATTGTGTTTCACCAGGAGCATACGGTAATTTTATCATTAGACTCATTGCATATAGCACAATAGGAAAAAATAAAACAACAACAAAAAACCCCCCTCCTTTAGTAAACATATATTTCCCCTTTTAATTTATTATTTGAGTAATAAGATGAATAATGTCATCTTCTGGAGGGAAACTATCGTGATTGATTAAAGAAACAGAAAGAACGGTAAAACCACTATCAATAGGTACAAGATACAAATACGTCACCCCTCCCTCTGTTGGGTAATAACTCTTGGTTGCATCAACTTTTGCTACACTAATAGACACCTCATTAACAAATAATGGATCTTGTTTTTCAAGAGAAAGTATAGGATCTTCAAGAACATTTATTACACGATCAAAGTATTCTTCGAGTGATTGATACTCATTACCTATAGTATATGAAATTGGTGCATATGCTGTACTACTTGAAATATCGATCGAATCATAAAAAGAAATAATATTTTGCATATTATATATTTCATAATTCAAATCAAGACGAAATGTATACTCATGCTCTTGATGACGAACAACTTGTTCTGTTGCTGTTTTTTCAATAGAAAATACAGAGAGAGTTTCTTTTTCTTCTACGATTTCACTATGGCTCCACAAAAAAAATCCTAAACAAATAATAATCAACAGCGTGCAAAAAAATATGAAGACATACGGTAGCTGCCGTTTTGATGACGGATGCATACAAGAGTAATATACATCTCTTAATATGAGATACTGTTACTACACTAGCAAAATAAAAAGACAAGAGCAACAAAAAAAATAAAAAATTATGAAAAAATATTTGCAAAAAAATTTCGTTGTACAAAAATAATATTTGCACATAAGAAAAGTTATTCACAGTTTTTTGTTGTGCATATATAAAAAAAAACTAAAACACACTATACTATGTACATACAAAGGTCGACAAAAAAAATTTTATTTTGCATACATGCTTGTCATGCAAAGTACATGTACATAAAAATATTTGGTATGCACCATGGTCATGTCAAATATCTACATGATATATCTTCATAAAGAAAGGGGGTGCACACACTCTTATGCCAACAAAAAAACCAGCTGCTAAAAAAGCTGTAAAACGTCCAGCTGCTAAACGCAAAGCTGCTCCTAAAAAAGCTGTAAAACGTCCAGCTGCTAAACGTAAAGCTGCTCCTAAAAAAGCTGTAAAACGTCCAGCTGCTAAACGTAAAGCTGCTC
>CAZFUL010000007.1:0-24305 GCA_964522435.1 uncultured Gammaproteobacteria bacterium | reverse complement strand
CTAAAAAAGCTGTAAAAAAATAGTTCTAGAAAAGATAAAACTCCGATACCCTCGGAGTTTTTCTTTTTATCTCCATTGCACAACCAGGGTATTCTGCTACAATAGCAGATATGATATACCAAGAACTTCCACAATTTATTTCTCCTTATATTATAGACTTGGGTTTCTTACGTCTGCATTGGTATGGAGCAATGTACATCTGTGCGTTTGTCACGGTGTATCTGCTTACCCGATATAGAATACACAAAGAAGCTCTGCCCATATCTCAACAAACCAATGCCGATGTGTTGTTATACATGATTATTGGGTTATTAGTTGGTGGACGCTTAGGCTATGTGTTGTTTTATGATCTTTCCTATTATCTCGCACAACCTCTTGCGATTATCTCGCCCTTTCACAATGGGATGCTTGTCGGTATTGCCGGCATGTCCTTTCATGGTGGATTAGTTGGCGTTGTTAGTGCACTCTGGTATGTGTGTAAAAAAAGAAACATATCGTTTTGGCAAATCGTCTCATTATATATACCAGCTATCCCGCTTGGATACATGTTTGGACGAATTGGCAATTTTATCAATAACGAATTATACGGTCGCGAAACCACGAGTATATTTGGAATGAATTTTGGTGATGGCATTCTGCGTCACCCATCTCAATTATATGAAGCCTTTTTTGAAGGAATTATTCTTTTTATATTGTTATGGACTATCCGTAACAAAGCATGGGCAAAAGGCTGGCTGTTATCTTTCTATCTCATTGGCTATGGCCTTGCGCGTTTTTGTATTGAATTTGTGCGTGAACCAGATCCACAGCTTGGATTTATTTTTTCATTCTTTACCATGGGGCAAGTGCTTAGTCTTGCCATGATCTTAGCGGGATTGTTGCTATTACGATTTCCCAAAAAAATATAAAAACAAAAACGACGCCCGTTTCCTCCAATCTCTATCACTCATAGTATGAGAGATACAGATTGGGTGGCGTCGTTTTTGATGCACACCCGCTCAAACACCGTTAGGGGTGATGCTACGTCAGATTTTCACCCCCAAAAAGGAAGTGCCAGCTTCCCACAACAGCTCTCCATTCACCGACGTGATGTGACGACGATGCCCTGGAGAGATGTGAATCGCCGGAAATGAACCAGTGTTTTCAGAACGAAATTGCGGATCCTTCACCGGTGATCCCAATGCAACCAAATAGTTCCGCGGCTTGTTGGGATCATGAACCCAATGCGGAACCAACGGTTCTTGTTGGATACCGAAGTAAATCAGTTCCAACACCGTCGCCGGACGCAACCCCAGTTGCAGGAGATACGTGATCGCCCACGGCGTAGAGATATCTACAGGCACGGTGACGATGTCGGCGAAACACGAAAGCGGCGACCGACAGACTTCTTGCGGTATAGCTCGCAACACTGCCAGATCGCCCGTGTACTGGCCTCGAATCAAAGCCGTTTCACGATTGCCCTGCAAGATATTCAGCCAGATACTCATGATCTTCTCCGTTTTTGTTGTGAACTCTTTTCACCCGCAAACAGTATTATCTGCGGATGAGAGAAAGCTCGGGTAGACCACTACTTCACCACGAGGAACACGGCATCCCCGTCTAGACCCAAGAATTCGGTAAGAAGCCCTGTCACGAGCCGCCCATTCATTGCTCGCGCGATAAATGGATACAGCGTGACTTCATCTTCTTCATACCGAGGAAGGGCTGGAACTAAACTTACCAGCACCTGCCGATCGGCATATGATGGAACAAGCCTAGGGTGCAGTACTCCAAATGAAAGGAGCACTTCGACAGGCGCAGGGCGGAAACCCTGTTCCCGCATCTGTCTCAAGATCGCTTGTGAATCGAGGGAACTTCCCTCGATTGTAAACACCCCTGCCTGACACATATAGGTGTGCGTCGCGATGCGAACGGTGCGAGGATGAAGTCTACGCCCGCGCTGTCCATAGTTCCCCTTTTCAAGGAGACCATTGAACCCACGACCAGACTCTACAACGACAGGAAGAAGAGTCATATTGACCTCCAGAAGATTGTTGTGGCACTGGATTCTTTCCAGCTAGCTATGTTCAACATCTAAACACAGCTAGCTAAAAAGATAGGATAGATTAGATAATCATAAAACAACTATTTTGTCAATATAGCTATAGAGAGATTCTTTTATTTTTTTAAATTCTTTGCTAGTATGCTCTCATATGTCTATCCTCTTACAAATCAACAATCTACGCAAAGCATACGATATTGCACCACTGTTTGATGATCTCACCGTGTCTATTTCAGATAACCAACATATTGGCTTAGTTGGCAGAAACGGGGCAGGAAAATCTACCCTGTTTAAAATCATCATGGGAGAAGAGAGCGCTGATGAGGGCACTGTGATTATTCACAAAGATACCACCATTGGCTACATTCGTCAGCAAGAACTACCATTTACCCTAACGGAAACGGTGATGGATTTTTTGTTACGGAGTAGTCATAAAGAAGAATGGCAGTGTGCCAAATTAGCCGCAGAATTCCAAATCAAAAACGAACAACTGGATCAAACGATAGGCTCATTTTCTGGTGGATTTCAGATGCGTATTATGATTATCTCCATGCTTTTGCAAGAACCAAATTTACTCCTCCTCGATGAGCCAACCAATTATTTGGATTTATCCACCCTTTTGTTACTGGAGCAATGGCTCCAAGGATTCTCTGGAAGCTTTTTACTTATTTCTCATGATAGAGAATTTTTAAACCGTACCTGCAAACAAACCCTCGAGATTGCCTATGGCAAAGCATTTTATTATCCGCAACCAATTGATCAATACCTCCTCTATAAAGCAGAACAAGAGGAATATGCAAAACGCTATAATAAAAAATTACAAAAAGAACAACGACACCTCCAATCGTTTGTGGACCGATTCCGTTACAAAGCATCCAAGGCATCACAAGCACAATCAAAACTAAAACAGTTAAATAAACTTAAGACCAAAGGCATCCACATTGCGGCTCCCCTGAGCACGGCCCGTATCTATCTTCCAGAAATTCCTATAAAAAAAGGGGTAGCACTTTCTGTTAAGGAATTAAGTATTGGTTACGAAACAAAATGTATTGCAAACCATATCACTTTTGATATTACCAGAGGAGAACATGTCGCAATTGTCGGAAACAATGGACAAGGAAAAACAACCCTCCTCAAAACAATTGCCCAGGCGCTTCCTCCCCTCTCTGGCACAGCAACCTTTGCAAAAGGTATTCGTGTTGGCTACTATGCCCAACATGTTCCAGAAATGTTAGTGCCGACCCAACAAGTACAAACCTATTTAGAACACATGTCCGAAGGCAAGGTGTTACTCCAAGAGATCTATGAAATAGCGGGAAATTTTTTGTTTAGCCAAGATGATTTGAAAAAACCAATATCCGTATTAAGTGGTGGAGAAAAAGCACGCCTGTGTTTGGCGGGCTTATTACTGCAAAAAAATGATGTACTTCTTTTAGATGAACCCACCAACCACTTGGATTTTGAAACGGTAGAAGCCCTTGCACAAGCACTCCAAGAATCGCATACCACCATTTTGTTTGTGAGTCACAATAGAACCTTTGTGAATATTATCGCCACAAGTATCATTGAGGTTGGTGGTGGAAAAGTAATCCGTTCGCATCATGATTATGAAAATTATGTGTACCACCTCAAGCAGCAATTACATATTCAAGAACAAATAGAAAAACCCCAACAGGCGGTTCAAGAACACAAAATAGAACGCGCTGAGTTACAAAAGAGTATTAAACAAGAAAAAAAGAAACTCCACGATATTGAATTACAGATCATGGAGTTAGAAAAAGAGAAACAAGACCTGCTTGATTGGTTTGAAAAAAATAGTCGCACCTACTCTCGGCTCAAACAAGATGCATTGCAAGACGTGACAGAAAAATTACAGGCCGCAGAAAAAGAGTGGTTTGCCAAACAAGAAGATATTCATGAATTAGAAAAACAATTGATGGTAAAAAAAGTTCAAAAATAAATTAATACTAATGTACTTTTGAACTTCTCCGACACCGTATTGCCAACCACTCCGATGAACGGAGAAGCCAGACCCTTGCGGTATCAGAAGCTCCTATTCGACTTGGATTACGCGGCAGCTGCCCAGAGCCTGTTCGTAGTTTTCCCCATCCCATTCAGCCGGATCGATCCAGCCCGTGAAAAAAGTATTGAACGATACAGGTCCCTCTCCGTCATTGGCCACCATGTGCATGGAAACCTCTTCCCCTGGCTGCAGGTCGAAGGACATTCCTTCGCTGTCGAAGAAGCTGTCGACTCCTTTATCACAGCGTGCCTGCTGCAGCTTGAGCTGAAACAACACATGGTGTAAGGGGTTACCATTGATGTCTGTTCCCTCCTCTGCCTCTATATCGGAAATGACAGCAAAATCCTGAATTAGGACCGAGATCTCAGCGTCTTCTTCCGTACCATCCGGAAAGAAACGGCCGAAGATGAAGAGAAACTGAGCCTCGAAGCGACCCCGATACTTCGCCGCTTCTTGCTCAAATTCTTCAGCCGTGAATGTGCTGTAGAGCCAGCTACACTCGAGCAGCTGTCCAGCAGAGCAGACTGGCTGGGTCGTCTGATCCTGTGTGACGCGACGATCATCGCCGCAGGCAGCGAGAAACGCAAAAAAGATCAGAGCCAGATAGTACAGGACATTCATGAAGATACCCTCCTCCTTCGGGTGTATTCTCCGCCGTTCTTCGGCAAAGAAAAAGACAGGATGCTACTCTCTGTCTTCTTTTTATCTATTTATAAACAAAATAAATAAAAAGAAAGCAAAGATAATAAAATATTGCATAGATCAATATTTTTGTCAATCATTTCTCGTTACTCCTTTTAATTCAAGTGAGATGACGGTGCAGGCGCGGTATGAATCGAACATACGCATACGGTTTTGGAGACCGTAGTACTACCATTATACGACGCGCCCATGTGGATTCTTTATAAAAAATTTAAAGAATCCTGAATAATATAACCCAAGTACGAAAAAAAATCAATATAGGACTATTATGCCTGAGGGGCAGGAGGAATAGCGGCTTCTTCTGTACTCTCTTTGCTCCCCCAAATAGTCGCTGCCACTAATAGGGCCCACAACAAGCTATATACCCCAGGAAGACTGGGAGTAAAACTGCGATACAGTTGTTCTATTAACAGGGGCAAGGTATTTGCAAATAATCCGATAGTAAAAATGTGTTCAAATTTCAATACTTTTTTAGTGATACGCGCCCACAATAATACGAAAAGTGATGCGAGAATAGTGAAAAAAATCATGCGTATCGTAATGCCAATAAACAAAGCAATAACGACAATAATAAATACAGCAGCTGTCGGCAAGAATGCGGGAATTTTTTCAATAAATGCCACGATATCCTGCTTCGTGACATCTAATCCATCAACGTCACTCACATGAAATAGTTCTCCCCGACCATTTGGTTCATCAACAATAATCAAATCCCGCGTAACTAAGATACCAAAATCATAGCCCTCAGCAAAGGTTGCTGCATTATACGCACTTGAAGAAACAAAGGTATCGACAATAACTATCCCCTCTTCATTATCTAAAACAAATTCATAGCTGTATGGCTGATCAATCCCAAAAACAGATAACTCTCCGTTTGCTACCACGGCATGAATATCAGGGAAATTCGTCACTACCTGTTCTTTTACCTCTGATAGAATGCTCGGGAGTTTATAGGTGATCAGCGTCGCTTGTATAAGCGCATACAACAATGAAAGCAACAAAAGAAAAGCAAACGCTTTTCCCATGGAATTTTTTTGTTTTTTTAACCACTCAATGTTAAATAGACTGTAATACAGTGCTTTTAGGTAATACATAGGATTACAATATAAAGATAAAAGAAAAACAGCCCGACAAAGGACTGTTATTTGGTTTCTTTATGAAGTGTATGCTGTCCGCAGTGTTTGCAGTGCTTGTTTGCTTCCAAACGTTCTTTTAACAACTTTTTATTTTTTCGTGAAAAATAATTAGTGTGCTTACAGACAGTACATTCAAATTTTATCATTTGTTCTTGAGACATACAGAAAAATACGAGTAATGTTAGGTAGAAAGAGTATAGCCTATTATATGACTTCCGTCAAGTCTTTGCCTGTGTGGGATTTTGCTATGACCCGAGGCAATCCTTATATAGTATATTTGCCTAATTTCTGCCAATCCGCAAGTGGTTGTTCAAACGAATATCGCATAAATTGAAGCACAAATTGGTGGTAGCGCTGTTTGTCCGTATCAGATAATACGGTATTTTTTTGCTTCTCGAGCGCCTCAATAATAACCTTACTCAAGGGAAAATATTGTCCTTTATGTGCATTTTCGCCATGCAAGGCTTCTGAAACTAATCCACCATCTGCAAATGAATAGATATATGATGGAGAATTCAGCTCCCGAATATCTTCTGAAAAAAAGGGACGAAATCCCAGATACTCACTTACCTGCAACAAGGCATCATCGAGCAAAAAATACGGTATATCTTTTGCCTCTTCCCAGTTCTGGAGATGCTGTTGTATGCACTCATAAAGCCCATCGTCAGCAATACCCTCCGGTACCAAGCGGGCTAAGGTACTACAAAAAAAAGAGACATAGATTTGTTTTTGTGGGTGCGTGCGAAGTGATATAGAAGGAAGGATACTGCTTACACTCGTGACATAATCATATTCTTTTCCTGGAGCAATTCCCAGATCCACAATACTCCCCGGTTGAAGCGTCGCACTATTTTTACTGGTTATTTTTTTTATACCTTTGGCAACGAGTCGTACTGCCCCCTGTTGTTTGGTATAAAGAGAAATAATTTGATCATATTCTCGATAGCTATCTCGGGCAAGAACAATGGCATCCATAGAATGGTATTACGACATCCCCCCAGACGATTGATAGCTCTGCAATATCACCATTGCCGCTCTTTCATCGCGAGACACCGTTCCTCCCATATCATCGGCCTCAAATGAGGTTAATCGTTCATCGACAAAAATAAGGGGCAACGAAGACAGACGAGTTAATTCCTCTGCAAATTCTCGAACTTTTTTTGTATTCGCATTTTCACTTCCATCGTCTAAGGTAATTGGCAACCCAAGAACTATTTCATCAATATGCTCTTTTTTAAGTAATTCAAGAAGCTGGTCAGGAACACGCTTGTCCCCGACGGCAATTCGTCCAAAAGGTAACACAAGATCCAATCCTTCTTGCATCCAGGCAAGACCAATATAGGTTGTCCCAAAATCAATGCCTAAGATATTTTTCATACTATTATTCATTCGGTCGAGCAGTAATAATAATGGGACCCTTTTTGGTAGCCATAACCGTATGCTCAAAATGAGCGGCAAGTGTTTTATCTGCAGTAGAAATTGTCCATTCATCATCCCCAACAACAACGCGATAATTTCCCATGGCGATCATCGGTTCAATAGCAATGACCATTCCTTCAACAATAGGCACCGCCCGTAATTCAGGATCATAATAATTTGGGACGCGAGGATCTTCATGAACGGCATAGCCAACACCATGACCAACTAAATCTCTTACAATTCCATAACCAAAAGGCTTTACATATTGTTGAATTGCTTTACCAATATGCGCGATAGAATTGCCAATGTGCACTTGTTCTATCCCAATAGCAAGTGCTTTTTGTGTCACATCAATCAACTGAGCAGCTTTGGGATGAATATCACCAACACCTACCGTTATTGCCGTATCAGTAAATAACCCATTCCCTTTTTCACCGACTCCAGAATTGAGCGGCCATTGCATGCCAATATCAATACTAAAAATATCCCCTTCCTTAAGAATTTTTTGTTTATGTGCAATACCATGTACGACCTCATCATTAAGCGACGCACAAATAGTGGAAGGAAATTTGGGATCATGACGACCTTGGCGATATCCTTTAAACGCAGGACGTCCCCCTACCTCAATAATTAATCGTTCTGCTTCTTGGTCTAAATCCCAGGCAGAGACCCCTGGCGCAACAAACGATGCTAGTTTATGTAAAATACTGCCTAACAATGCTCCCCCTTCTTCCATCAATTGTTTTTCTTTTGCTATACGTAGGTTGGCCATATAGAATTATAAAATCATTTTTTGAACATCACTATCTACCGCATCAATACGTTGTTCTCCATTTACGCGTTGTAATAAGCCTCGTTGCTCAAAATAATCCACTAAAGGTTTCATTGCTGCATTTCCTTGCTCTTTTATGCGTTTTTGTATGATCTCTGGAGTATCATCGCCACGTACGATAAGTTCACCAGCACATTTTTCACACGACCATTTTTCTTCACTATGTGCAACATAGGGCATAATATGACCACAAGCAGAACATACTTTTCTTTTGCTCAGTCGTTTCACAGCTGTTTCATCTGATAGGGAAATATCAATCACAATGCTGTCTGCTTGTAAGTTATGATCAATAACAAATTGCTCAAAGGCTTGTGCTTGTACCAAACTCCGCACCGAACCATCAAGAACAACGAGTTCCCCCTTCGCAATCGCTTGTTCAATGGCTGCAAAGGTTAATTTTAAAACTAAGGCATCAGAGACCAAACCACCTGCTTTCATTTGTTCAAGCATTTTTTTATCCTCAGGATCAGCGTCAGGATTTGCTTCAAGTGCGCGAAGCAAATCTCCGGTTGAGATATGATGATAGCCAAATTGTTCCACCAATTTTTTTGCTTGGGTACCTTTTCCACTTCCAGGAATACCCATAAGTAAAATAACTTTTTTCATAACAAGATAATCATAAAAAACACAGTCAGTATAACAGATAAACATCATTTTTCAAGACGATATACAAAACCCGACACAGGTCGGGTTTTATGAAAATATATAATCAGCAGTTTCTTATACATGATCGTATTCATGTAGCGTGAGTTGCGCATCAATTTGTTTTACAATATCAATTGCTACACTCACCACAATCAACATACTCGTTCCACCAATAGCTAAGGCTTGAGTACCAGTAATCGCTTGTAAAATAAACGGAAGGACGGCAATAATACTCAAGAATAATGCACCAGAAAATACTAAACGATTCATGACTTTTTTCAAGTAGTCTTCTGTTTCTTTTCCAGGACGAATACCAGGAACAAAGCCGCCTTGTCGTTGTAAATTTTCTGACATTTGCTTTGGTTGAAACACAATAGAGGTATAAAAATAGGTAAAGCCAAAGACAAAGACAAAGTATAAGATGCTATAGATGGTCGTATTATTAAATACACGAATCACCCATTGTGCCATTGCCGCAAGATTTCCGCCACCATTAACAAAAAATTGTGCAATCATTGGAGGAAATAAAATGATAGAAATGGCAAAGATAATAGGAATAACACCTGCAGAATTTACTCGAAGTGGTAAATAACTTTGTCCCCCACCAAATTGGCGAGAACCAATAAGACGTTTTGCATAATTCACAGGAATGTGGCGTTGCCCTTCATTAATAAATACCACACCAACAACAGTGGCAATCACAATTAAGACAAACAACACATAGGTGTACAAGTCAGCTGAGCTATAGTTAACAATAGCGGTTTGTACTGCTTGTGGTAATGATGCAATGATGCCTGCAAAAATCAATAAGGAAATACCATTTCCAATACGTTTTTCTGTGATTAATTCACCTATCCACATAAGAAAGACACTTCCTGCCGTAGCGGTGATAATAATAAGCGCGTAAGTAAAGGTGGTTAATTCCGGTAAAATTTGTGCAGATGATTGGCGAAGTAATTGTACCAAGCCGACCGTTTGCATCATCGCAAGAGGAATAGAAGCAAGACGGGTCCACATTTGAATTTTTTGTTGTCCAGATTCTCCTTCTTTCTTTAACTCTTCCAATTGAGGCACAACCATTTGCAACAATTGAAAAATAATAGAAGCGGTAATATACGGAGCAACACCAAGCATCACGAGAGAAAAATTTTCTAACGTGCCACCAGAAAAGATATTTAATAATCCAAGAATTTGGTTTCCCGCTAAGTACTGTTGCAATGCATCAGCATTTACCCCTGGAATCGGGATATGCGCTGCAATACGGAAAAAAACCAACATGAGCAAGACAAAAAGGATACTTTTGCGAATATCCTTAATAAACCAAATACGTTTCAACTTATCAAGCATACGTTAGAAGATAATGCTTCCACCGGCTTTTTCAATAGCCGCAAGCGCTTGTTTAGTAGCAAGACAGTGCTTCACGGTTAATTTTTTTGTCATTTCTCCACTGCCAATAATTTTTACACCATTTACAGGGCGTGAAATAACACCACGGTTTTTTAAAAATGTTGGGGTAATAACATCACCGTCTTTTGTGATATTTTCAAGTGTTTTTAAAGTAATAATTTCCAATTTTGGAGTAATACTATTAAACCCACGCAACTTTGGAATTTTTTGCAATGATTGTTTAAACCCAAGGCGTTGTCGCCCACTTTTTCCACCAGAACGCGCGCGTTGCCCTTTCATTCCACGTGAAGAATAGGTTCCTCTTCCAGAACCATTTCCTCGTCCAACACGTTTTACCGTTGTACGAGTTCCTTGTGTTGATTGAATTGTATGTGCAGACAATTGCATACGAAATTATTATAACGTTAGTTTATGAGGCGTCGGTCGTTGTCGTTACTTTTTTTACTGGCGCTTTTTTTCTTACTGGCGCTTTCTTCTTTTCTGGTACAACGACGGTGACTTTTTCTGTAATAACAGCTGCAGGCATTGCTACAACAGGAGCACTTTGCTGTGAACGACGTACGGCACGAGGAAGAAATAAACTGAGTGCTTCAAAGGTTGCTTTTACGTTGGTAATTTTATTTGAGGTTTTTCCTAACATTTTTGAAGAAACATTTGGAACACCTGCCATTTCCAAAATATTACGCGCCGCTCCTCCTGCAATAATACCAGACCCTTTTGGCGCAGGCATTAACATGATTTTTGCTGCTTTAAATTTTGCAACAACTTGGTGAGGAATGGTTTCTTTTACTAAGGGAATACGAATAATATTTTTTTGTGCTTGACGAACAGCTTTTTCAACAGCAATTTGTACGTCAGCTCCTTTGGCAATACCAAATCCAACACGACCTTTTCTATCACCAATAATAATACAAACACGAAATTTAAGCTGCTTTCCACCTTCAGTAACACGAGTAACACGAGCAAGATCAACAATTTGTTGATCAAACTCAGGACGTTCTTTGGGTGGACGTCTGCTACGATTTGATTTTCTTTCTTTATCATTTTGCATAACGCGATAATTACAAGAAACTAAAAGACAAGACCAGCATCGCGAGCACCATCAGCCACTGCTTTTACTCGGCCAATATACTGAAAGCCGCCGCGGTCAAAGACAACCGTGGTAATACCCAATGTTGCTGCTTTTTCTGCGATAGTCTTACCCACAACATACGCGGTCGCTACTTTACCACTACGATCAGGCGCGGGAACGATAGTTACGGTTTTACTATGTGCACTTGCAATCGTTTTTCCGCTTACATCATCAATGAGTTGAGCATAGATATGCATAAGCCCACGTGATACATGCAAACGAGGACGTACTGCGGTGCCACTTACCTTTGCGCGAACACGGGCATGGCGGCGAATTGTTTTTTGTTTTCTTGTGAGTTGTTTCATACGAAATAAAATAGGGTCAACGGAATTATGCGGATTTCGCTGCTTTACCAGCTTTTCGACGAATAACTTCAGTACTATATTTAATCCCTTTCCCTTTATATGGTTCTGGCTTACGGATATTTCTAATTTCTGATGTTATTTGACCAACTAACTGTTTATCATTTCCTTGTACCACAATAACATTTTTTTCGGTAGAGACCGTAATACCTTCTGGTACATCAAAAATAACTGGGTGAGAAAAACCTGCTTCTACTTTCAAGTTTTTTCCTTGCATAGAAACACGATACCCTACTCCGTTAATTTCTAATTCTTTTTTAAATCCATCAGTAACCCCAATAATCATGTTTTTTAAATGGGCTGCAAAGGTACCCCATACTGATTGTTCTTGTTTTATTTCAGGATGAGCAACCGTAAGATTTGCTTTTTGATCTGCAACGGTAACGGTAACAGAAGATGGAAACTCACGACGGAGACTTCCTTTTGGTCCTTGCACATGCAACACGTTATTCGCTTCAATACTTACGCTAACGCTCTGTGGAATTTGAATTGTTTGTTTTCCTATACGTGACATACGAAGTATTAATATACAGAACAAAGCACTTCTCCACCAAGACCTAAATCTCGTGCTTTTTTATTAGACATGAGTCCTTGTGATGTTGAAATAATCGCAATACCATAATCATTTAAGATACGTGGTAATTCATCCGCTTTTGCATATCGACGATGACCAGGTTTACTCAAACGAATAATGGATTGAATTGCTGGTTGCTTCCCGTAGTAGCGCAAAGATAACCGAAGCAATGGTTTATCACCTTCTACAACAGTCACTTCATTAAGATATTGTTCTTGACGTAAAATATCAGCAATGCTCTTTTTTAACTTAGACAACGGCATGTCAACATAAGACAACCGCGCAAGTTGCGCATTTCTGATACGAGTAAGCATGTCTGCAATTGGATCTGTCATCATAATAGTATAGACTAGGTTACCAGCTTGATTTTCTAATACCTGGTAATAAACCTTTATTTGCAAGTTCTCGGAAACAAATACGACAAAGGGTAAATCGACGCATATACCCACGTTTTCTTCCACAACGGAAACATCGTCGTACTAATCGAGTACTAAACTTTGGTTTTTTATTTGATTTTGCAATCTGAGCTTCTGTAGCCATAATCTGTTATTTCTTTTTTGACTTCATGTCATGGAATGGAAATCCCATTTTTGATAATAATGCAATACCTTCTTCTTTCGTCGTTGCACTCGTATTGATAATAATTTGCAAACTATGAATCTTATCATTATTGTCTATGCGTACTTCAGGGAAAGAAGTACTTTCTTTCATCCCCATTGAGTAGCTTCCTTGTTTATCAAATCCTTTAACAGAAATTCCTCGAAAGTCACGTACACGTGGAAGGGTAAGATGGATCAATTTGTATAAAAAGTTATACATTTTTTGACCCCGCAAGGTTACCGACATTCCAATGTCCATTCCTTCTCTGATTTTAAAGTTAGAAATAGATTTTTTTGCTTTATTATGAAGAGGCTTTTGTCCACTAATTGCGGTCAGTGTTTCTTCAACCGTATCAATGTAGGCTTTATCTTTCGTTTTTCTTCCATATCCAACATTAATCACTACTTTTTTAATCGCAGGGACTTGATGAATATTTTTCAATCCTAATTCTTCCTTTAAAGCAGGAACAACGGTTTGTTTGTATTGTGTATAAATCACTGAGTTCATAGCAATTAGTCAATAGATTCACCAGTCTTTTTAGCTACTCGTTTTTTATCTTTTCCTGTTCCTGTATAGCCAACGCGAGTTGGTTTTTTTGAACTGGGATCAATAAGCATCACATTACTGATATGAATTGGAGCAGGAAGTTCAATCGTTTGTCCTTTTTTATTTTGCCCACCGCGAATATGTTTTTTACGCATATTCAACGCTTCAATCACAACATACGATTGAGCCTTTTCTTTATTATGGAGGACCTGGATAACTTTTCCTGTCTTTCCTTTCACGGTATCTCGACCGGAAATAACTTTTACATTGTCGCCTGTTTTAATTTTCATAGGTAAGGTGTTCTTAGCCAACAGTTCAGAATGTGTAAGATGATGCATCTTATATATCTCTGAACTATTGGCTGAAAACGGTTATAACACTTCAGGTGCTAATGATACAATTTTTTGGTACCCTTTGGTACGCAATTCTCTGGCAACGGGTCCAAAGATACGTGTTCCTTTAGGTTCTTTATTTTTTTTATCAATAATCACGGCAGCATTTTCATCAAAGCGGATATATGTTCCGTCTTTGCGTCTCATTTCTTTCTTTTGGCGAACTAATACGGCATGGACTACTTCACTTTTTTTTACCATACCGCGTGGAGCCGCTTCTTTAATGGCGCAAGTAACAACATCACCAATACGAGCATAGCGCTTTTGATATCCACCTAGCACACCAATAACCATGAGTTTTTTTGCTCCGGTATTATCTGCTACTTGTAACATTGATCGGTGTTGAACCATACAAAAATGTTTATTGAAAATTTGGATAAATTTATGCTGTTTTACTTAGGACATTCATTAAACGCCATCGTTTTGTTTTACTCATTGGACGGCAACTTTGGAAAATAACCGTGTCCCCAAGTACAGCGATATTCTTTTCATCATGAACCGCATATTTATGACTTACCCAATATTGTTTTTTATACTTAGGATGCATCTTGCGGGTACGAACAACAACTGAGATGGTTTTGTCTGTACTTTTTTTCACAACTTCACCCGTAAATTGACGGTTAATCACGGTTGCTGAATTGTTCATGTTTTTTTCTACCATACCTATATTATGCTGCTAAATGAGTGGTATTTTTATTATCTCGTTGACCTAATACAGTGAAAATTTGGGCAATTATTCTTCGAGTTTTTGCAATTTGCGCAACATTTCCTAATTGATTTTCACTGGCTTTAAATCGAAGGGTGCGTAATTCTTGTCGTGTTTCTTCAAGTAATTCGCGCAATTCTTCGGTTGATTTTTGTTGTAATTCTGCAACTGTCATACGGGTTTGCATTAATCTTTGATCACAAATCGAACGGTCATTGGTAATTTATGTCCTGCAAGAAGCAACGCTTCTTTTGCATCTTTCTCTGGAACACCATCTAGTTCAAACATAACGGTTCCAGGTTTTACAGTTGATACATAATGTTCAGGAGCACCTTTTCCTCCACCCATAGGAACTTCAGAACCTTTTTTCGTTACCGGACGATCTGGAAAAATACGAATCCACATTTTTCCTCCACGACGAATGTAGCGAGTAATTACCCGACGCGCGGCTTCAATTTGGCGAGAACTGATCCAACCATGTCCAGTTGCTACCAAACCAAAGCTGCCAAAGTCAACCATATTTGTTCTGGTCGCAACTCCTTTGTTTCTTCGGCGTGGCTTATGCCATTTTCTATGTTTTACTTTTTTCGGGAGTAACATATTCCGCGAGTATCAAACAATAATTATCTTTTACGTTTCGTCTTTTTATCTTCAGATTCAGGTGTTTCTTCAAATTTGTCTTTCTTTCCAAATACTTCACCTTGATAAATCCAGACCTTAATACCTATAATACCATATAATGTGTGCGCTTCGTGCACAATATAGTCCACATCACTGCGCAAGGTAATCAAGGGAACTTTTCCTTCAGCTAATACTTCCGTTCGGGCAATCTCAGCTCCGTTTAATCGTCCTGAAATACGAATTTTTACTCCTTTCGCCCCTGATTTCATGACTCTTTCTATCGATTGTTTCATGGAGCGACGGAATGGTATACGTTTTTCAATATCATTGGCAATTGATTGGGCTACTACTGAGGCACTGAGTGATGGAGCCGTAACTTCTCGAACGTGTAATTTTACCTTTAATTTCATCTGTAAAATTTGGCGTTCAATGTATTTACGGATTTCATCAAGCCCTTGACCACTTCTCCCGATAATAAAGCCGGGTTTTGCCGCTAAAATAGTAACGGTTACTTGCTGTGGTCCACGCTCAATGCTCATACTGTCAATGTGAGCATCTTTCGCTTTTTTCATGAGATAATCGCGAATAGCCAAATCTTGCTCGGTGCATTTACCGTAGTTCTTTTTTGAAAACCAGCGAGAATCCCAAGGGAAAATAACTGGCGTTCGATGAATTTTTGGATGTACTTTATGTCCCATACCGGAGCGTCAATAGCTAAATAGTTATGCGTCAGTTGTTTTTTTTGTTTTAGTTACTTTTTTAACAGTTGTTGCTTTTTTCTTCACTACTTTTTTTGGTGCGGCATTCATAGGTTCTTCTACTACCGCTTCTTGAACTGATTCTGTTGCTGTTTGTTCTTTTACATCACCTTCAACAGTAATCGTCACATGAGCAGTTCTTTTTCGAAGTGGGGTTGCTCTTCCCATTGCCCGTGGCATAAATCGATATAATGTTTTTCCTTCATTTACAAAGGCACTGTGAACAACAAGCGTTTCAGGATCTACTTTATGATTATGAATCGCATTTGCCATAGAAGATTCCAGCAATTTCTTTACAGGAATTGCAGCATCTTTTCTGGATAATGACAATTGATTCAATGCGCGACCAACTTTTTCACCACGAATAAGATCAACCAATAATCGTACTTTTCTTGGAGAAATGCGCAAATGTCGTAATATTGCTGTGCTTTTCATTTTCATACTATTTTTCTGCTTTTGCTAGTTTACCACCATGTCCTTTAAAGGTTCTTGTTGGCGAAAATTCACCCAATCGATGACCAACCATGTTTTCATCAACTAATACATCAATAAAAACACGTCCATTGTGCACTGCGAATGTCATGCCAACCATTTCTGGGGTAATTGTTGATGCTCGTGCCCAAGTTTTAATTGGTTTTTTTGTGCCTTCAGCTTTTGCTTTTTGCACTTTTTCCATGAGCTTTGGATTAATAAATAATCCTTTTTTTAAACTTCTTGACATAGCAAGTACACATTATTTTCGTTTAGACTTTCGGCGTTGAACAATAAATTTGTTACTCCATTTCTTTGGATCCCGTGATTTAACTCCCAAGGCTTTTTTGCCCCATGGTGTTTTTGGACCACCTTTCAAACCAATTGAGTTTCTTCCTTCTCCCCCTCCGTGCGGATGATCAACTGGGTTCATTACTTTACCACGAACGGTAGGTCGTCGTCCACGGTATCTCATACGTCCTGCTTTTCCATATCGAACCAATCGATAATCTTGATTCCCTACTTGACCGATACTCGCAAAACATTCTTTTTTTACTAATCGCATTTCTCCAGAAGGAAGTTTCAATTGTGCGTATTTTCCTTCAATTGCTTGAATTTGAGCAGATAATCCAGCTCCACGCGCTAATTGACCACCTTTTCCT
This sequence comes from uncultured Gammaproteobacteria bacterium, assembly GCA_964522435.1. Lineage (GTDB taxonomy): Bacteria > Patescibacteriota > Patescibacteriia > Magasanikbacterales > UBA922 > CAZFUL01. The sequence continues at coordinate 7,276 of CAZFUL010000007.1, read as the reverse complement.
GGTTCGAGTTCCACATTGTAGACAAACATCCCAACGGGGATATGTTCTAATGGCATGTGAATACCAGGTTTTGCGTCAACTTTTGTTTTTGTGGAAAGAACCGTATCTCCTACCTTCGCGCCTTCATAGGCGAGTAAGTATGCTTTTGTTCCATCACTATACTCAACCAATAAGATACGAGGACCGCGGTTTGGATCGTATTCTACCGCCACAACCGTTCCTTGTACATCGTAATTGGATCGAACAAAGTCAATTTTACGATAAAATTTCTTTGCCCCACCTCCACGATGACGAACAGTGATTTTTCCCGTATTATTTCGTCCACCAGTTCTTTTTTTCGAAACGATTAATGATTTTTCTGGTTGTATTTTAGTAACATCAGAAAAATCTTGTACGCTTGATTTACGTCTTCCTGGGGTTGTTGGTTTGTATACTTTTACTGCCATAGTAGTTAATCTTCAGTCATCAGACATCAGACAGTGCGTACCAGTATATTTGTTACTGATCTGCATTGTACGATGTCTGACTTCCCTTCATTATACACCTTCATGAATATCAATTTTTTTATCTTTAGGTAAGGTCACAATTGCTTTTTTAATATCAGATCGGCGACCACTGTAGCGACCAAACATTTTTTCTTTTCCCTCAACATTAATGATATTCACACGAGTCGGCATAACATTATATAATGCGACAATCGCTCGTTTCACATCAATTTTTGTTGCATTCTTACGAACAATAAATGTGTATTGTCTCATTGATTCTTGCCACGTTCCTTTTTCACTTAAAAGGGGTCGTTGTAATACATCATGATCAAGACCAACAGTCGCTTTTGCTTTTTGTGTTGTTTGTACTTTTGTATCAGAAACAGCCACAGATGCTTTTTTAGCGCTCGTTGCTTTTTTTGGTTTTACTTTATCAAGAATACTCATATTTATGCTAATCTTTTTTCTAATGCTTGTACCGCAGTTTTGGTAGTAATAATATATTGATGATGCAATAAATCTGCAACGTTTACATCTTGCGCACGTTGCATATCCACTTTAGGAATATTTCTTGTTGCCAATGCCATTTTATCATGGTTGCCATCAATCAATAATAAGGTTGTTTTTCCAGAACCAGGTAATTGTTGACGAAGGGTTGCCATTTGTTTGGTTTTTCCACTTATTTCCATATCTTCCAACACAAGAAACATTTGTGCAGCCACTTTATTTGACAAACACATACGAACGGCGAGTTGGTTCATTTTTCTATTAATTTTTTTGGTATAATTACGAACATTTAATGGACCAAAGGTAACTCCCCCACCTTTCCAAATTGGTGAACGAGTAGATCCATGTCGTGCACGACCAGTTCCTTTTTGTTTCCAAGGTTTTTTACCACCACCACTTACATCTCCACGATCTTTGGTATGTGCCCATGGTTGGCGTCGGTTATCTTCAAGCGCAACATATACTTGATGAACAAGCGTTGGATTTGCTTTTACCGCAAACACTGCGTCATTCAATTCAATATCAGTAACGCTTTTTCCTTCTTGGTTGTATACAGGTACTTTTGCCATACGTAATAATAATCTTATGCGGTTTCTGTCGTATTAGAAGTAGTTGCTTGTTCAGCAGGTTCCACTGGCGCTGATTCAACAGCTTGCTCTACCACTGGTTCTTCTACGATTTCAGCTGCTACTTGTCGATCAATAGTAATGGTTCCTTCTTCTGATAACACGAGGAGTAATGATCCACGAGCACCTGGAACGGCACCTTTTACATATAATTCATTCGCTTCTGGGTGCACTTCAATAATTTCTAAATTTTTTACGGTTACTTGTTCATCACCCATGTGACCACCCATGCGGGTTCCTTTAAATACGCGTTGTACACCACCAGCACCAATAGACCCAGGCATGCGCACTTGATCTTTGTGTCCGTGTGTTTGTAAACTTCCGCCAAATCCATGTCGTTTTACTACCCCTTGAAATCCTTTTCCTTTTGACGTACCAGTTACTTGTACTTTGTCCCCTGGTTCAAAGATAGAGACAGTAAAGGTATCTCCACGCTCTAAGCCATGAGTTGCTTCTTTCATTCGGATATCTTTAATATGGCGAAGGGGCTCAAGATTACGTAAATGACCTTGCATTGCTTTATTTAAACGAAACATTTTTTGTTTTCCAAAACCAATTTGAACAGCATGTACAGCATCTTTTTCTGGTTGCTTTACTTGCGTTACCACACAAGGACCTGCTTGCAAACGAGTAACAGGAATAACCCGTCCATCGTCCGCAAATACTTGTGTCATTCCTAATTTGGTACCGAGAATAAATTTCATAATCTATCAATAACTAAGAGATTTGTTGAAAATAAAAACGAGACATAATTTCCTATTCGTGCAGCTAGATAGCGGTCCGAAGGAATAGGGCTTTATGTCTCGCCTTTCCTCCGTGAGCGCTTTGTCTGCACAAATGTTTTTCCTTGTGGGAATCTTATTTGCGTTCCAAAGGTCACGTTTTACAATGGGCATATTGTAGTGAATTTTTTTACGGCTGTCAAGAGCGTTAACCGCGTTGTTATCCACACAATAGTCCACAACTGTATTACATCATTTTAATTGCTACGTCTACCCCACTTGGTAAGTTCAAATTCATCAATGCATCAATCGTTTTTGGGGTTAATTGCATGATATCCAATAATCTTTTGTGAATACGCATTTCAAATTGCTCTTGCGCTGTTTTACTCACAAAGGTAGAACGGTTCACACTATATTTACTCTTTTCTGTTGGCAAAGGAACAGGACCAACCACTTTTGCACCATTTCGTTCAGCCGTTTCAATAATCGTTTTTGTCGCGACGTCAATAATTTTATTGTCGTATGCTTGAATTTTAATACGCACACGAGGACCTGCAACTGATTGTTGATTGTTATCCATCATATCTTTAGCCATAAAAAAAGAACAAATAAATGATAATAAATAATACTGAATAATGAAATAACGATAAGTGGGAGGTCTTGCGACCCCCCACTTTCTCTTCGTTATTTAAGAATTTTTGTTACAACACCTGCTCCAACAGTACGTCCACCTTCACGAATAGCGAAACGCATTTTTTCTTCGATAGCAACAGGCATAATTAACTTGATTTTTAAGTTAATAGTATCACCTGGCATAACCATCTCAGTACCTGCTGGTAATTCAACTTCTCCGGTAACGTCAGTTGTACGGATGTAAAATTGAGGTTTATATCCTTTAAAGAATGGTTTATGACGACCACCTTCTTCTTTAGTTAAGGCGTATACTTCTGCTTCTACTTCTGTATGTGGGGTAATAGAACCAGCTTTTGCTAATACTTGACCACGTTGTACATCTTCTTTTTTGGTACCACGTAATAAGATTCCGGCATTATCTCCAGCTTGTCCTTGTTGTAAGTTTTTGTTAAACATTTCTACCCCAGTAACGGTTGTTTTGGTAATTTCTTCATTCATACCAACAATCGCAACTTCGTCACCAACTTTTACAATACCACGTTCAATACGTCCTGTTACTACTGTTCCGCGTCCTTCAATTGAGAACACATCTTCAATAGGCATGAGTAATGGTTTGTCTAAGTCACGTTCTGGTGTTGGGATATATTCATCTAAAGTTTTCAATAAATCCAAAATTGGTTTTGCTGCTGTTTCATCACTTGGATTTTCAAGTGCTTTGAGGGCAGAACCACGGATAATTGGGGTAGTATCACCTGGGAAATCGTATTTCTTTAATAAGTCACGAATTTCTTCTTCCACGAGGTCGATCAATTCTGGATCAGATACTTGGTCAACTTTGTTTAAAAATACCACAATGTAAGGAACACCAACTTGGCGTGCAAGAAGGATATGTTCACGGGTTTGAGGCATTGGACCGTCTGCAGCAGAAACAACAAGAATTGCTCCGTCCATTTGCGCAGCTCCGGTAATCATGTTTTTAACGTAGTCAGCATGTCCTGGACAGTCAACGTGCGCATAATGACGATTATGTGTCGCATATTCAACGTGCGCAGTTGCGATGGTAATACCACGTGCGCGTTCTTCTGGCGCAGCGTCAATTTCATCAACCCCTTTTGTTTGGGCGGTAAACCCATGAGCTCCTGCAACTTTTAAAATAGCTGCAGTAGTGGTTGTTTTGCCATGGTCTACGTGACCAATGGTTCCCACATTTACGTGTGGCTTTGAACGATCAAAGTCTGCCATACGAATGTATGTTATTGCCCGCACTGTTTTGAGTGGTCAAAACAGATTTGTAATCCAGCGGAAGTATAATTTATATAATAAAAATAAACACAAAATAAGATAAAAAAGAATGCGTGAGCATTATACCCTACTCGTATTCCCTCGTCAAGTTAATTTATGGGGATAGGATAACAACTCGATCTATATAGGCTCCTCAAAAAAAACCGGCGCAGTCCCTTCTTGTTGTCCCATGGGAACATTCTCTGAAAATGTTGCTAAATCTTCAGATTTTTGAGGAATTGCCTGAGGCATTCTGCCTGTATAATTTGCCAACCCTTCTTGCATTCGTAAACGAGGACTTGGGGCTGATTCCCATTCTATTTCTGACACAACAGCTGGTTTTTTGGCTTCTTCTACAGGAATTTCGTAAATAATATCATCACTCGTCCCCTCTTGTTCAGACTCAAGAGAATCCATGTGTACCACTTCTGCTTCCTGAGAAACAGGTTTTGCTTCTACGGTATTGTTAGGAGCACGTACTCCTCCGTCTTGCGGAACACTCCGGTATTGTTCTAATTCATGGGCTAACAGCTCCCAAACAACCTCTTTTTGGGCCATTTCTTTGTCCGCATGCCATAAAGCAATGTCATTATTCACTTTTTGTACCAATTCTTTTCCAGATAATTGCTGTATTGGGGCTGGTGTCTGCTCTACTAAGGCAAGATATTGATCAACCCCCATAATAACCACATCCTGTGCACTATATGGGTCGTGAATAATAAGCCGATCACCCGTTCTTTTCGCTAAATCAATGAGTTTTTCAAGTGAAGCCATAGCAGTATAAATAGGAATATACAGGGAGTATACCCAAGCCAAAAACATAATTCAAGAGCGATTATTGAGGAAAAAATGCTTGTCGTACTCGGCTATGCTGTATATATACATTGATAGCCGAGTACTCACCCCTTTGCCCTAGATTGTTCTGCTAGTGGTAGGTAGGCGGGGTATCCTTCCAATTACCCGGCAAATACTCAATCTCTTTATGCCCATCGGGGTATTCCCAGAGGTTCACGGTGCAGTGAAACACAACGGTGCTTCCTGCACTGGGGCAACGCGGCAGGCTGTTCACTACGCCTATAGGCATATGACCTTGCCCAAAGAGCTCTTGGCCATTTCTAAACACCGTGACCAGGCATGCGCCAGGTTTGAGATCGCCGCCGATCTCAGGAACGAGATGCGCAGGAAAGGTCTCTACCAACCGCCTCTGCACAAATTTCTTGATCCGTTTCACCACGAGCGCTTCCTCCGTTGTGTTTGTCGCAGAACCACATGAAGAAACCATGTTTTTTTCAAAAAGTCAATGAGGTTACGTTCATGCTCAGGTTTTAAACCATAGGTTGGTGGATCCAAAACGCGACATGCGTCTATTAACTGGGTAGGCCAATAAATATACTGGTCATAAACGGAATGTAGAAAAGAGCAAACAGCGTACTTAAGACCACGGCAAGCGCTGCTTTATCTGGATGCACCTTACATTCTGTGGCAACAGTAACGGTATTTGCCGCCAAAGGAACAATGGCCATAAAAATAAATAACTGATGTATTTGGATACTATATGCATGAATAAACATAGTATCGATAAAAATAATTCCTCCCATAATAAGCGGCCAACAAAAAAATTTAGCGATAAATGAAAGCGTGATAAATGTTATATCAATATGTTTCATGGTAACGGTTGCTAACCCCATACCAATAATCATCATCCCTAAGACGGTATAGGCACCTTTGAAACTTGAAACGGTTGTGGTTACTAATTCTCCCAACGGAATATGAAGTGCATTTAAAAGTAACCCAATGATAAACGCATAGACAGTGGGAAGTTTTATTACCTTAATAAAACTTTCTTTAGCAGTATGTGATCCATTTGCAGCAATAAAAAAACCGACAGTATTCTCGTATAATATAAACCCGAGTATAGCCATAACTGCGAGACTAAAGGCTTGTTCTCCAAGCAAAGTCAATACGACGGGAAGACCAAAATACCCCGTATTCCCGGCTCCTGCAGTAAAGGCAAGAATATTTTTTGTAGAATCTTGCTTAAATATTATTGTTCCAATACGTAAAAAAAGAAGCGCAATACAGGAACATACGACAAAAAATAATACGGGCAGTGAAAGATGCGTCAATTCTAATTCAACCGTATAGCTACCATAAAAAATCATCACTGGCGCGATGATATACATAAGTAATTTTCCTATGGTTTCTTTTTGGGCCTGTAACTTTTTGGCGGCAATATAGCCCAAAAAAATTATAAGGTAGAGCGGGATCAACTTTATAAACAGGGTGATAAAAATTTCCATATAACCTATAATAACTTTTTAAGTTTGATTTTTCAACAAAAAACCCACCTTTCGGGTGGATTTTTATTTTTACAATTCATTATCTAACAACCAGAGTTCACAATATAAAAGTGACAAAAACTTCTGCAACATCTAGTGATCCTAGACCATGATTACTCATATCAATAGTCTGTTATTGGATCGATTTCCCAATTAAATTGGGATCGACTGGATAAGTTTTTCTTTCGAAAAACCAAATCTCCAGAAAGGAGGTGATCCATCCACAGCTTCCGCTACGGATGCCTTGTTACGACTTCACCCTGATCACTGACCTTACCTTCGTCCCCTTACGGAGCCTTCGGGTACTGCCAACTTTCGTGGTGTGACGGGCGGTGAGTACAAGACCCGAGAACGTATTCATCGCGCCGTGGCTGATGCGCGATTACTAGCGAATCCAACTTCATGCAGGCGAGTTGCAGCCTGCAATCTGAACTGAGACCGGCTTTTTGGGATTAGCTCCTCCTCGCGGATTGGCTACCCTTTGTACCGGCCATTGTATCATGCGTGTCGCCCAAGGCGTAAGAGCCATGCTGATTTGACGTCGTCCCCACCTTCCTCCCGGTTGCCCGGGCAGTCTCGTATGTATATTTAACATACGATGAGGGTTGCGCTCGTTACCCGACTTAACGGTACACCTCACGGCACGAGCTGACGGCAACCATGCAGCACCTGTGTAGCACCCT
>CAZFUL010000006.1:0-86139 GCA_964522435.1 uncultured Gammaproteobacteria bacterium | reverse complement strand
ATGGCATATTCACCCGTATTTCTTTTGGTAATTTCTTCTATTGCTTTTATAGAAACAGAAAAATAATCGAGTCCGTATGTTTCAACAAATTTGCCAACCGGCATAAGCCAGTAAAATTGTTTAAACATGCCGGTTTCTTCTGGATTTTCTGGACCAAGGATTTGCATGAGAATGTTTAGGGCATCACTATATTTTTCTGGAAGATACTGTTTGAGTAACCCAGCAATAACCGCAACTCTTTGTGTATAGCTTTTCCCAACAACTTGTTTTTTGGTGTCTCGAACAAAACTTTTTGAATCAAACGTTTTATCGATAGCTGATATTTTTTCTGCAAGCAATATCGCCAAATTCTCACCAAACGCTTCGGTGATTGAAATCCTGCCCGTCTCTGGATTGATAAAGCTCGTTGTTGAAGAAGATGTTGCCATAAAAAATTTTTAAGACATTCTATTCATTTTCACTCTACGTAAAACCACGCCAAATAACCGTCCCGAGCGAGATGGTAGATATTCTATAAAATACATACCCCCCGGAACATGTAGAAAAAGCGGAGAGGGCGGGATTCGAACCCGCGGTACCTTGCGGTACACAGCTTTAGCAAAGCTGCACGATCGACCACTCTGACACCTCTCCATATAGAGCGAATTATAGGGTATTCAAGGGCGGCAGTCAATATAAATGCTTCGGTAAAAAAACAAAACTCCCTTACCTATAGTAAGGGAGTTTAGAGCGGAGAGAGTAGGATTCGAACCCACGGAGGACTTTCATCCTCAACAGTTTTCAAGACTGCCGCCTTAAACCGCTCAGCCATCTCTCCATCGTTAACTGGTAACAGTCAACAATTACCTATTAACGGATGCGTTTGTTAATGGGTAATTGCTAACGGTTAATTGTCTATTGGCGGAGAGAGCGGGATTCGAACCCACGGTCCCCTTGCAGGGACTACGGTTTAGTAAACCGTTGCTATCGACCGCTCAGCCATCTCTCCCTACTTACGTGCAAGAAATTAACTATTGATATGTAACGGGGTTCATTATAAAAAAAAATACAGGATTCGTCAATATCGCCTGTTTACCAGTTGCCTCTATCTTTGCTATACTAGGCCTATATGGACAAAGGGAACCAAGATGCACAATTTTTTCAAATGATTATTGATAGCCAAACGGGTGAACAACAGCCGACGGCGTTTTCGTCTGAGACGGCGTGGCAAGATTTTCCAGAAGAAGGGCAATTATCTGTGGATGTTGCAGAAAGTGAAAAACATGTTATTATAATGACAACTATTGCCGGGGCAAAGACCGATACCTTAAGTATTTCTATTCATAATGATACGGTGACTATTCGGGGGCAACGGCAAGCACCCGTAGCAGATGTGTATCAATATTTTCATCAAGAATGTTTTTGGGGGCCATTTTCTCGCACCATTATTTTACCCCGTGATGTTGACGCCCATCGAGCAAGAGCCTCCTATCTTCAGGGCGTATTAACGATTCGGATTCCCAAAAGGGAACAACAAAAAACAATACCGATTACCATTTTGGATTAACTATGGAGCAATTTACAGCACCAAGCGAAGGAATAAAAAAACAGATACTTTCAAAAAAGGGGATAACGATTATTTTGGTTATGCTCTTTTTTATATTAGGAACCTGGGGGGCCGTATATCAATATGCCCGCAGTTATGATGGACGAGTAATTCCAGGAGTGTCTATTGGGACTACCCCTATTGGTGGCATGAGTTATGATGAATTACGAACCTTTTTACAACAAATGAATGATAAATTGCTGAGTGAAGGAGCCCGCATTGTTCTTGAAACCCCTGAAGGGGACAAGAGCCTTACGCTCTATCCTGCCTTTGTGTCAGAGGAGAACGCTCTTGAGTTGTTTAGTATTCCTATCGACGACGAAGCCATCCGTTTAATTCAATATGGAAAAGAAGAGCAAGTATTTATTCGTGCGTTTGTTATGCTAAAGAGTCGTTTTGTGGGGACCCAACAACAATTAGCTGTGGTAGCAGATAAAGAACGATTAGAAGAAACCGTACAACAATTATTGGCTCCCTATGAAACGCCTGCGCGAGATGCGGGTGTGGTAGTAACCCAAACAGACCCGCTTCGTTTTGAGGTGGTAACTTCCTCAGTTGGTGTACAATATCCGCATGAAGCAGTACTTAGAGAAATTGTTGGGTCATGGTCTATCTTAGCACTGCCATCTGTTCGTGTGTCAAAACAAGAAGCGTTTCCTGTTGTCTCTGATAGTGATGTTGCACAAGCGCTACCCTCCCTTGAGAGCGTATTTGCAGCAGGACCGCTGGTTATTAGTTATGATAGTCCAAACGCAACTAAAGAAAAACGTTGGGAGCTTTCTACTGCTGACATCGCAGAATTGCTTGTGGTTGAGACACAAGAAAATGGTCCAGTATTTAGTTTATCCGCTCCCTCGACAACGGCATTTTTAGAAGAAACCGTGGCAGAAGAGGTATATGTAGAAGCCCAAGACGCAAAATTTGCTATTGATGATAACGGCCGAGTTATTGAATTTTCTGGTTCACAAACAGGGTTGGTTCTTGATGTCCAAGCCACATATGATGCGTTACGCAACCGCTTTATTCAAAGAAGTACCTCCAACAATGTGAGTACGACAACGGTGAGTGCGGTGGTGCAAGAAACAGCGGCGCAGGTAAATACGGAAGATGTCAATAATTTAGGGATTAGTGAGTTATTAGGCGAAGGCGTGTCGAGTTATGCTGGCAGTCCTGCAAACAGAATTAAAAATATTAAAAATGCCTTGAAAAAATTAAATGGGGTGCTTATCGCTCCAGGAGAAGAATTTTCTACTATTGAACATACCCAACCCTATACATTAGAAGGGGGATATTTGCCTGAGTTAGTTATTAAAGGAAATGAAATCAAACCAGAAATTGCTGGGGGATTGTGTCAAATTGGTTCAACGCTCTTCCGTATGGCAATGAATAGTGCCATGCCTATTGTCGAAAGACGGAATCATTCACTGGTCGTAAATTATTACAATGATTTATCGAATGGATTACCCGGAACAGATGCAACGTTGTATGATCCTGCACCAGACTTTCGTTTTAAAAATGATACGGATGAATACATCTTATTGCAGACCTTGATTGATGAATCAGAACAAACATTAACTTTTCAATTATGGGGAACAAATGATGGCAGAGAAGGATCATATTCTCCGCCAGTGGTCCATCGTTGGATTCCACATGGTCCTCCGCAATATGTAGAAACAACAACCCTTGCTCCTGGGGTAGAACAGTGTCAGCACGCGTATCGTGGCGCAGATACTTCTTTTGTCTATACCAGACGCTTGGCAGATGGTACGGTTCAAGAAGAAACATTTGAAAGTCATTATCGACCGTTGCAATCTATTTGTTTAGTGGGGGTAGACCCGGCTCAATCAACGGGTTGTAGTCTTCCCGAAGGCTGTCCTGACACTGCGCCAGAGACTCCAGAAGAATCTTCTTCAGAGGAGTTGCCTACCACCATCCCAGAAACAGAAGAAGCCATTGTCCTTGAATAAAAAAAACCCCGACTAAGTCGGGGTTTTTTATTAGCAATGTATATGAAAAGCTGGCTTTTCATTACTACATCCAAGAAGGTGAGCTCTTGATCAAAAACGAGTCGGAACCAGTTTAGGCCGAGCGCTCACCCCCATGCTTGTCGTGGATGCAGAATGCTAGGTACTTTGCCATCTTGTTGTTTAAGAAGGAAAATACATACGATTCTACATCCGCTAAAGGGTTGTGCAGCTGCAAAGGTATAGTTACTTCAGACAAAAGCATCGATTTTGAAATACATACCGTCTTTGCATCCGCTCCATTTCGCCTAGTACGTCTATTGCTTTGGCTGTCATGTATCGATTTGTTTCTAGGATACTATGAGTCTATAGCACAAGTATAGTGTATATCGGCGGTATTGAGCACGACGCGATACCATATCATGAAGATATGCATGTTGTCAAGCTGAAGGCTGGGGATAAGATTAGTATATATCCCTCTACAGGATACAGGCTAAGAACGCCGTCGCAGCGTAGGGTGCATCTTGGCACCCGAAGCGAGTTGCTTTCGTGCTTGTATCTTCAGAAGGGATAGAGGGATAGATCGATCGGTATATAACTAAAAAACGGTGGTATACCGTTTTTTAGTTTCTTGAATGAGCTGCTGTTTAAGAAGAGACACTGGTAATCACTTTATCGGCTAAACCATAGGCAACTGCCTCTTTTGCACTCATAAATTTATCTCGATCAGAGTCTTTTTCAATAACAGAGATTTTTTGTCCGGTATGATCTGCAAGAATCTTGTTTAAGCGGCCTTTCATGTTAATTATGCGTTCGGCATGAATTTGGATATCACTTGCTTGCCCTTGCGTACCACCCATGACTTGGTGGATCATGACTTCACTATTGGGTAAACAGTAGCGTTTTCCTTTTGTTCCAGAGGCCAAAATAACCGACGCCATACTCGCAGCCAACCCAATACAAATGGTAGAAACGTCTGGCTTAATATATTGCATGGTATCGTAAATAGCCATACCAGAGGTAACCGATCCTCCTGGTGAGTTGATATAAATTTTAATATCTTTTTCTGGATCTTGATTTTCTAAAAACAAGAGCTGGGCAATCATGGTATTTGCGACATGATCATCAATAGCACTGCCAAGAAAAATAATACGATCTTTTAGTAATCGAGAGTAAATATCGTACGCACGTTCTCCGTAATGGGTTTTTTCAATGACCGTTGGGATTAAGTATTGTGCGTGAGGTTCTTGATGTAACATCATAAGCGTATAGGTCAAAAAAGATAGAAGTAGTATACCAAGAAATAGTGGACGAGACAAGGAGGAATTATGTCTCTATTGGTTGAAGTATGCCAAAAGGAAATAATTGTTCTAATTCAGCCATGACATACGCAATTGCTTCATGAATAGGTTTTTCAATAGTAAATCCAGCCGCTTTTTTGTGGCCACCCCCACCAAAATGCTTTGCCATTTGTGCCACATCTACATCGCCTCTTGTTGTTCGAAAACTTCCTTTCGTATGCCCTTCTGCGGTTTCTTTAAATATAAGACAGGCGTGTCCTTCTTCTATCATATTCAAAAAATTGGTCATACCACTGGCATCATCTGCCTGTAAGCCAAGATCAGTAACATCTTGATTGGTAACATAGGTATGGACCACGTTTAATTGGGGATGATGCGCTAAGCGAGATAGCATTTTTCCCCATAAGCCAAAGGCGTCAATAGAAATGTTTTTATAGACATAGGCTTTAATCATGTCAAAATTAGCGCCAAGGTTAGTAAGGCGGCCTGCAATATCTATAACCGTGGCGTTGGTGGCAGAATTGGTAAAGTTATCCGTGTCGGTAATAATCCCGGTGAGCAAGCTCGTGGCCATACGTTGGTTAATCTGAATATTGTTTGCTTTAAAAAAGCGAAAGATTATTTCACAAGTGGAAGAGGCTTGTATATCCACGTAGTTGTAGGTACCATATTGTTTATTCGTCATATGGTGGTCAATATTGATAATAACCGGGCGATGGCCACTATATGTGGAAAGGTACTGCTCAATACCAGCATAGGCGAGGTCGCCTGAATCAAAGACGACCACGACATCATAGTGGTTATTCCAAAGAGAGCTGGCGCTTTGTATTTCTGCAACATGGGATAAATAGGGGAAAAGCCGTTCCACTTTGGTGTTACAAAAGATATCATGGGTGACCCCAATAGTATGAAGCCATTCGGCAAATGCAGTAGAAGACCCTAAGGCATCACCGTCTGGGTTTTGGTGGGGTACCAAAAGTACGCGTTTTGCTTCGCGTACAAGAGCATAAATGTGTTTTGGTGTAATGGGACTCATAAAAGCTTTTGATCATAACGAAGTTGATCATATATGTCAAGAGTGATATAATTTTATACAGTTTTTGATTGAACGTATGTATTTGAAATCCATTGATATTCACGGGTTTAAATCCTTTGCTGATAAAACAACCTTTACCTTTCTTCCTCCAAAACAAGACATCAATAGTCTTACTGTTATTGTTGGACCAAATGGGAGTGGAAAGAGTAATGTGTCAGACGCCATTCGCTGGGTAATGGGAGAACAAAGCATGAAACAGCTTCGCGGCCGAAAAGCCAGCGATATTATTTTTTCTGGTTCAGCAGCAAAAGGTGCGATGAGTGTGGCCAGTGTCATGATGACGCTTGATAATCGTGATGGCAGAGTCGCGGTTGATTATGATGAACTGATTATCGGTCGTCGTATTTATCGATCTGGTGAAAGTGAATATATATTAAATGGACAAACCGTGCGGTTAATTGATTTGCAACTCCTTTTGGCAAAAGCGCAATTTGGAGAAGGTGCGTATGCGGTAATTGGGCAGGGGATGATTGATCGATTACTGTTACAATCTTCACAAGAGAGAAAAGATTTTTTTGATGAAGCAGCGGGGATTAAAGAATTTCAAATTAAACGACATCAAGCCATGCTGCGTTTAGCACGCACCAGAGAACATATTACCCAAGCAGAATTATTAGTACAAGAAATTTCGCCTCGCTTAAAAATGTTATCCAAGCAGGTAAAAAAATTAGAGCAACGGCAGGAGCTGGAGATTAACCTTCGCGATGCGCAAGAACAATATTATTCAAGCGTGTATCAACATCAAGAACAACAAGTGCGGGGAGTAAAAGAAGAAATTGATACGATTGCTCTTGAGCTACAAAAAAAACAAGAACAATTGCTATCTATTCAACAAGAACTTGCAGCGCTGGCGCAAGGTGCTTCTCGTCAAGAAATTTTTTCTCAATTAGAACAGCAGTATCAAGAACTGGTCTCACAAAAAAATAAACAAGAGCGTGAGCGCGCTATTTTGCAAGGGAAGTTACAAACAGAATATACCAAATCCGGCAATCACCAAATGGGCTGGTTGGAATCAAAAATTGATGATTTAAAAATACAACAACAAACCTACGATCATCAGGTAAAAGACATGGAACAAGCCTGCCGTGAACTTACAGAACAAATACAGCAGCTGCGAAAACAGTACGAGCAGTTACAGTTGTCTCGCATGGCGCTTAAAGGAGATATTAGTACCCGCGAGGCACAATTGTTGCGGGTAAAAAGTGAACAGTCTGCGTTTCAGATTACTGGATTTCATGCCGTACAGGCGATATTAGAAGCAAGACAGTTGTCTGGTATTTATGGTGTTGTTGCGCAGTTAGGAAAAGTGGATGCACGCTATATTGTTGCCTTAGATGTTGCTGCTGGCTATCAACTGGCTTCTGTTGTTGTTGATCACGAAGATACGGCAAAAGCCGCTGTAGCATATTTACGAGAACAAAAATTGGGAGTAGCAACATTTTTGCCATTACATAAAATTCGGCCACGCGATGTTCCCCCCTATGTGTATGATCTGGCAACACAGCCAGGTGTCCATGGATTAGCGATTGATTTGGTTCGTCATGATGCTGTGTATGCTCCTATTTTTCAATTAATATTTGGTAGTACCTTGGTGGTTGATGATTTTGCTACTGCAAAACGGGTGGGTATTGGCCGGGTGCGTATGGTTACCTTAGAGGGAGATTTATTTGAGATGAGTGGTGCAATAAAAGGAGGCTATCGTCAGCAAAAACAACAAGGCGTCAGTTTTGCTGGTTCTTTGCATCAACAGGTATTACATACCAACATGCAAGCCTATGAAGAAGAGATACAACAAAAACATCTGCAGCTCATAGATGAGGAACAGCAAGAAGAACAGGTTCGTGTTTTACTCACGCAAGAACAAACAGCGCTTGAAACCAGTAAGCAGAAGCGTGATTTTTTGCAAGATCAAAAACAACAAATTGATGCAGAACTTGCTCGTTTAGAACAAGAGTTTGCCTTATCAACCATGAGTGAAGAACAATATGGTGATATCATGCAACAGATTACCTTGCAAAAAGAACACATTGATCAAGAAATTGTTTTATTAACCACACAATTAGAACAGGCAAAAGAAGCGATGGCACTCTTTAATGAAGAAGAAGAAAAGAAAAAACAGCGCGTGTTTGCCTTACAAGACGATATGCAGCAGCAACAAGTGCTCGTGAATCGTTTAGTGGAAGAAAAAAATACCAAACAGGTTGTTCTTGCGAAGCTCGAAACAAAACAAGAGGATATTGCCCAAGAAGCGTTTCAAGAATTGCATGCGGCACTTGCGTTAATTTTGGATAAAAAAATTGACATTGTTGGTATTGATCATATAGAAGAATTACAAGCAGCAATTCAAAAATTAAAATATCAATTAAGTTTAATTGGGGGGATTGATGAAGAAGTGGTGACTGAATATGAAGAAACAAAAACACGCCATGATGGCGTAATGACGCAACTCACTGATTTGCGTAAGGCGCTCGACGATTTAGAAACATTGATTATTGATTTGGATGGGTTGATGAAGAAAAAACGCAATAAGGCCTTTAAACAAATTAGACAAGAGTTTGCTCGCTATTTTTCTCAATTATTTTCTGGCGGCGAAGCTGATTTGGTTGAACTATACGGTGACGAACAAGATGAGGATATTGATATGGATAGCGATATGCCTCTTTCCCAAGAAGGCCAAGACGAGGTTCTTGCTGAAGATGCTCCACAGACACATCGGAAAAAAACAAAAAAAGTATTAAAAGGAATAGATATTCTTGCCTGTCCACCAGGAAAAAAGATTAAACATATTCAAGCCCTTTCTGGGGGAGAGAGAACGATGACGTCTATTGCCTTAATGTGTGCCATTTTAAAAACCAATCCCTCTCCGTTTATTGTCTTTGATGAAGTAGAAGCGGCGCTCGATGAGGCAAATACCTTACGCGTAGTGAATATTTTGAAAGAATTAGCGGCTCTTTCTCAGTTTATTATTATTACCCACAATAAAGTGACGATGCATGCTGCTGACGCCTTATACGGGGTAACCATGGGCAAAGATGGTATGAGTCATGTTGTCTCTATGCAGCTCGGTGAGGCTGCTGGGTAGCTATCCTTAACTATCCCTTCTCAGCATACAAGCGCGAAAGCAGCTCGCTTCGGGTGCCAAGATGCACCCTGCGCTGCGATTGCTTTCTTTGCTTGTAGCTGCTAGCGGGATAGACTTAGATATATATCCCAAGGGCTTGCCTTGACAAAACTAAATTCCTTAGATATACTCTTCCCACCATCTCGCTCTAGAAGAATCAGGGGAGAGTCACGAATCACCTATTCTATAACAAGAGATTTAATCTTATATTCCCGTATGTTACGTATTCGTTTTCAACGATTAGGAAAGAAAAAAGCCCCAACATATCGTTTGGTGGTATCTGAAAGAACAAAAGATACTCACGCAGGCAGTATTGAAATTTTAGGCGATTACCGACCAGTTGCTGGTGACAAACCAATGACTATGAAAGAAGATCGTATTAAATACTGGCTTTCTGTTGGTGCACAACCATCTACCTCTGTCCGCAATTTGTTTATCAAATTAGGATTCATGCAAGGGAAACCTCATGATGTGGTTACCATTAGTAAAAAACGTCAAGCAAAATTAACGTCAAAAGAAGAAGCAAAAAAAGCTGCTGAAGAGGCAAAGAAAGCCGCTGAAGAAAAGAAACGTCAAGAGCAAGAAGCCGCAGCACAAGCAGCAAAAGCTGCTGCTGAAGCGCCTGCAAGTGAAGAACCAGAAGCAAAAACAGAAGAGGCTCCTGCAGCATAATATGAATCGTGTAAAGAGCTGTCCCAGTACTGTGGACAGCTTTTTTTGTATTATTGACAACAACTATTCTGTTCAGTATACTAACCATCATGAATTGCTAAGCTACGCTTACAATTCTCGGTTATTTAAATTTTAACAAACCGGAAAGATATGGAACAAGATCAAGCGTTTCTTGAATACGTGGTCAAAGCGATCGTCAACCATCCAGACGATGTAAAATCAACCCGTACTGTCGATGAACGAGGTGTCCTTATTACTTTAGACCTGAATCCTGGTGATATGGGCTACGTTATTGGACGCCGTGGGCAAACTGCTCGTGCTATTCGCACATTACTTAAAGTAGTTGGTGCTAAAAATAACGCACGTGTTAACTTAAAAATTAACGAACCAGAAGGAAGTACTCATGTTCCTGGCGTACGACGTCATATGTCAGAAAATAACAGTATGAATGGAAGTTCTATGGATATGGGAAATACTCATGCCATGACTCCTCGTAGTGATATTGATACGAGTGCTGTTGACAATTTGAGTATCTAATACTGATATTTGTTAAAAAACATCCCTACTACCCTGGGGGTGTTTTTTTATCTCTGTTGTTGACAATTCAAATTTTTTTGAGTATGATGTGTCCATCTTTTATCATACAAACAGCGCTATAAAAAATATGCTGCTGACAAAGAGCTTATAGCTCAGTTGGTTAGAGCGCTACATTGACATTGTAGAGGTCAGTGGTTCGAATCCACTTAGGCTCACCAGGTAAAACCCACTTCGTTCGTTACGTGGCAAGCGTACTTTTGTAAATAGGCTTGCTGCATAATGACCGCAGGTCATTTTACGCGGGCATGTAGCTCAGTTGGTTAGAGCGCGTCACTGATAATGACGAGGTGCCTGGTTCGATTCCAGGCATGCCCACAAAAAACAGACACAAATACGGTGTCTGTTTTTTATAACTTGCCTGGTTTTCCATTTGCCAAAGTGGTTTTTTCCCTGTATACTTGTTCAGTATACTATCATCCTGCTATGAGTGAATTTTTGCCTGAAGAAAACCCCACAACCCTTACCAAAACAACTGTTGGTGCTGTGGGCTTGTTTTTTCTAGAACTCATTAAAATTGCCGTGTTAGCAGGAATTACTATTTGGCTTGTTCGACATTTTTTATTTAAGCCTTTTTATGTAAAAGGGCAATCCATGGAACCAACATTTTTGGCCAAGGAATATTTGATTATCGATGAACTGAGTTACCGGTTTCGTGAGCCAAAAAGAGGTGATGTTATTGTTTTTCATGAACCACTTGGTACGCATAAAGATTTTTATTTAAAGCGCGTTATTGGGCTCCCCGGCGAACGAGTGCATCTTCAAGATAGTACTATCATTATTTATAATGAAGAATATCCTACCGGATTAGTGCTCGACGAACCCTATATCAATGAAATCACGGAAGGAAGTGAAAATATTCAGTTAGGAGAACAGCAATATTTTGTCTTAGGAGATAATCGCGATGCGAGTTTTGACTCACGACGCTTTGGCCCCATTGATCGCGACTTAATTGTTGGACGAGCATGGGTACGAGGCTGGCCGTTTGCTCGCTTTGAAGTCTTTTCTCCACCACTATATATTCCTCATGAATCACAAACATAATAATTACTCATCTATGCCGATCGCAAAGAAAAAACCTACAACCGTTGTAAAGAAAAAGACTGTGGCTCCCAAAAAAGCTGGCTCTGCCAGTGCAGCGACTGATGCTTCTAAAGATGCACAAAAAAAAGTAAAATTGTTTCAACCGATTCGGGGGATGAAAGATATTTTACCTAAAGATGACTGGTATTGGTTACGCGTGTTTGATGTTGTTCGCAACATGACCCGTGCGTATGGGTATCGCTATAGCGAACCACCAGTACTTGAATCAGCACAATTGTTTGTCAAATCCATTGGGAAAGGAACCGATGTGATTGATAAAGAAATGTATGTATTCGATGATCAAGAAGCAAATAAATTAGCCTTACGTCCAGAATTTACCGCTGGGGTTGCCCGCAGCTATATTAGTAATGGTTTATTAAATAATGCACAGCCAGTAAAATTGTGGATGCTTGGGCCATTATTTCGACATGACCGACCTCAAGCAGGTCGCTATCGTCAATTTCATCAATTTAATTGTGAAGTGATTGGAGAAAAAGATCCTGTGATTGATGCAGAACTAATTATCATGGCATATAATGTTGTGCGTGATTTGGGTATTTCTCCAGAGGTTCATATTAATAGTATTGGCTCATTAGAAGATCGTCAAAATTATATTATTGAATTACAAGGGTATTTGCGCAGTAAAAAAAGTTATTTATCAGAAGAATCGAAAAAAAGAATGCTTAAAAATCCATTACGCATTTTAGATTCAAAAGAAGAACAAGATCAAGAAGTTATTGCAGAAGCGCCACAAATTATTGATTGGCTTTCTGCTGAATCAAAAGATTTTTTCATGAAAGTGCTTGAATACTTAGATGAATTGCAAATTCCCTATGTCCTTAAGCCAACCTTAGTACGAGGATTAGATTACTATAGTGATACGGTATTTGAAATTTATAATGAAAAAACTGAACAAGGGACGCAAAGTGCTTTGGGTGGAGGTGGTCGCTACGATGGATTACTCGAACAATTAGGTGCTCGTGAAATGACCCCTGCGAGTGGCTTTGCCTTGGGTATAGAGCGGGTTATTTCTGCAATGAAAGAATTAGATCAGCAAGAGGGTGCTCCGAATACCAAGAGAGACACTATGCAAAATACTATTTTCTTTGCGCAACTTGGTGGGCAAGGAAGACGTCGTGCGTTATTACTTATTGAAGAATTACGTCGTGCGGGTATTATGGTAGGATCAAGTCTCTCAAAAGGCTCGTTAAAAGGACAATTAGAAATGGCGAACAAACAAGGGGCGACCCACTGTATTATTTTAGGTCAAAAAGAAGTGCAAGATGGTACAGTTATTATTCGGGATATGAGCTCAGGTGTCCAAGAAATTATTGATCAAAAACGCTTAGAAAAACATCTTCAAAAGTTGTTACAATCTCATATATAGGCCTGTTTTTCTGTCTATCTTGACGAAATACGATATTTCTCGTATACTCCTCCTATATTTAGAATAGACTGCCTAAAAGTCTATTCCCGCTGTGTTTTTTCTAAAGAAGAAACACTGGTAATACATACAACCCTGCAAAGGGGGAGGTGAATACTGTGTCAGAAGTAAAACGCAAAAAAAACGAATCATTTGAATCTTTTTTTCGCCGCGTGAAGCAACAATGGATGAAATCCGGAAAAATTCTTCAAGCAAAAAAAATTCAATATCATGAGCCAAAACTGAGTAAAGGCGTGCAAAAGAAGCAAGCCGTAAGTCGTGCTCATTTGATGTCAAAAACACGATATCTTCAAAAGATCGGCAAATTACCGATAGAAGATACCAATGATCGAAATAAAAAATACTAATTATTTTTATTTGTTTCTATGTCACTTCGAGAAGATATTTTTACCGCTCGAAACGTTGCAATGAAACAGCGAAACCACGCAGCGCTCAATACGCTGCGTGTTTTGTGTTCAGAGATAAAAAATAAAGAAATTGATCTGCAACACGAGCTGTCTGATGCTGATGTTTTAGCGGTTATTAAAACCACAGTGAAGCGATTGCAAGAAGCAATCAAAGATTTTGAAAAAGGTAATCGAACCGATTTGGTAGAAAATAATCAACAAGAAATTGCCTTGTTATCACAATATTTACCAGCACAGATGTCAGATGATGAAATTCGTGCTATAATAAAAGAGGTATTGGCAGACAGTGCAGCACCTCATGCGATTGGGGTACTCATTGGTCAAGTTATGCAGCGTTGCAGAGGGCAAGCAGACGGTAACCGTGTTCGGGAGATTGTTCAAGAAGCACTTGCATAATCGCATTTGCAATTCCATTTTTTATTCACATCTCAAACCTGGGTTTCCATGCTTTCTCGGGTTCTCCAATTTATCCACAGAAAAAAATGGCAAAAGACCACTCTTGCCATGTTTTTAATTGTCTGTTCTTTTTTACTTGGGAGTACGGTATTTGCGCAAAATGTTGATCCGTTAGGCGTTACGCAAGCCGGAACAAATTTAGGGTTATCAAGTTTGAGTCCGAGCATTATTATTGCGCGTATTATTAACGCGATATTAGCCATCCTCGCGGTTATCATTGTTATCTACATGATCTATGCCGGAGCACTATGGATGACGGCAGCAGGAAAAGAAGATCAAATAGAAAAAGCAAAAAAAACATTAATCAATGCGGTTATTGGTCTTATCATTGTGTTATCCTCTTGGGGGATTACGCGATTTGTATTACAAAAATTGCTTGAATCAACCGGTCTTGGGGCAAATGGCGAAAATGGGCAAGGACGTATTCCTTCTGAATCTTTTGTCGCGAGTGGTTCATTAGGGCGTATAGTAAAAGATCATTATCCCTTCCGTAATCAAACAGAGGTAAAAAGAAATACGCGTATTGTCGTTACGTTTGCCGCACCAATATTGCCATCGAGTACGATACAAAATACCAATAAGAGTTGTTGGAATGATGCGTTACAGCCAACAACTGATAATCAAGTATGTGATCCTGATGGTGATGGTGTGTTAAACCGAGCGCCCTATTATGGTGATTGTCACCAGATAAATGGTGTGTCTGTGTGTGATGAACTCGCAACAAGTTCGGTGAAAATATTCCCTACTGGGGATGAAGAACGACTTGTTGAAGCCTTTGCGTTTACCACCTACGATAATAATGCCCAGGCAACGACGTTTGTGTTTCAACCAAAAGAAGCCTTGGGTAATGATGCAACCTCTGTAAACTATACCGTACAGTTAACAAATAATGTGTTGTTACAAACAGGAACACCCGCTTTTGCGGGCGATCGCGATGGTCGTTATGAATGGGTATTTGAAACCAATACCGAATTTGATACTGACCCGCCTGTTGTGCAAAGTGTTTATCCGCGTAATGGTCAGGTGGTTCCACGAAATAGTATTGTAAAAATTACCTTTAATGAACCAATTGATCCAACAACGGTGCAAGGACTGGTTGGACCAAACACGTTATTTAATACCATCGTATTTGGGAGCAATGCGCCAATTGAAGGAGAGTGGAAAATAAGTAATGGCTATCAAACAGTAGAATTTGTTTCTCAAGTTCCTTGTGGACAAAATAGTTGTGGGGACACAATGTATTGTTTGCCGTTATTATGTAATGATCCGCAAGATGTTGCTTGTCAAAACACAGTGGATACACTCGTATTAACTGCCTTAAGCGAAGAACCAGATAACGCGCGATCGTTTATCTCGATTCCTTTTACGGGTGTGGCAGATATGTCATCGAATCGAATGGATGGTAATGCGGATGGACAAGCACAAGCACGTCCTGCCGTAAATAATCCAAAAGCGATTGATGATGGAGAAAAAGCGCCTGATAATTATTGGTGGTCATTTGTCGTTGCAAATACGATTGATCGTGTACCGCCACATATTGAATCAGTGATGCCCTTGTTAGATCAAGAACGGGTAGAAGCGTTTACTCCGGTGCATATTCGTTTTAGTAAAGAAATGTGGAACGACACCTTATATGATATTGATATTACAGAACACCCACAAGAATTGCGAGACCAATTAAATATTCCTGAATTGTGGAAACGACCTCGAGGTGCGGATCAAAATGGAAAAACCATCGCGACGGTTGATCATCGAGAGTTTGGGCCATTAGGAGAAGCATTTTATTATTTTCCCTCTATTCCTGGCTCAGTAAAAAGTGTGACTCAAAATTGTTTATATCCGGGGCGTGGTCCTGTATATAAAGAAATAGGACAAGGAGATCAAGTACCGATTTGTGAGGTGCTCTATGATGACAGAGGAAATGCCATTGGTGATGGAAATAATTGTGTCCCTGTAAGAGCATCTGAACCAAAACAAGATACGGGATGTGCGCGGCGTGTAGCGGCAAATGATGACTCTTTGACTCAACCAGATACGGAGACCTGTATTAACTTTTTATCTGATCCTGCTATTAGTCCTCGATAACTATGAAGTACTTTCGTCATCTTCAGCTATTTCGTCACCTTGCCATATTTTTGCTTATAAGTATTTTTAGTGTTGGGATGTTTTTTCTTGGTCCAGATGTGTTGGCTCAACAACAAGGAGATTTTGGTATTGCTGAATTTGAACAAGAAAGTTCTTTAGGAAATACAGATATTCGTATCACTATTGCTCGTATTATTAATACCTTTTTAGGGATTGTTTCTATTATTGTATTGCTGTTTATTTTGTACGCTGGGTTTACCTGGATGACAGCAGGAGGGAATGATGAAAAAATTGGCCAAGCAAAAAAAATGATTATTAATGCCGTGATTGGCTTGGTAATTGTGCTTTCGTCTTGGGGTATTACAAGATTTTTATTAAATAAGCTTGAAGCAGCTATTAATAATGGTGGCGTTAATGTTGAACAACAAGATGATGAAGATAACAACTGTCAAGGGGTAGCGTGTCAACCTGCAGGAGGAGGAAATGATGTTGATCAATGTTTGGCAGAGCGAAATATTTTTGTCGTAAAAAGTATTAGTCCCAATACGTCTGTTGAAAATGATAATACTACCGGACATAAAGATATCGTGGTTCGTGTTGTCCTCAGTGAAGCCGTAGGAAATGCGATTGATGCTGACGATGCGGTAACGCTCTTTATCAATGATCAATCAATACAACCAGAAGAGGCAAGCTTTATTGAAGGAAATAACGTCGTTGAATTGCGTTTTTCTGAAAATGATGGGGTCTGTGCGTTTGGTGATAGAAATAATCAGGAATCTTCTTGTCTAAAAGAAGGAAGTTATAGGATTACCGTTAATGAAAATTTGCGTAGCCAATCAGGGAATAAACAAGTACGAGTAGATACTCCTTGTGGAAAATTTCCTCTTGATGCCGCATTTCGTATTGAGCATGATGCCCTCGACCAACAAGCACCAAGTATTGATCCAATAACGGTGAATCAACTAAATAAATTCCAAGTAGGGGATGATGGTATTATTCTGCGTCGTGGTCAGGAAACTGACATAATCTCACAAGTGAGAGATCGTCAAAATGGACGCGGTGGTATTGGTTATGTGCATCTTGAAATAGAAAATCTTCGCAATGAAGCCGATACGGTAACCTATGTTGATGGGCCTTTGGTAAAAGATGGGTCACATGGTGCGTATACTTTTTCTTATGGATTTCAAGTAGGAAGAAGAACTCCCGTACCGACAAAATATACCTTGGCGCTTAGCGCAGCGGACCTTGATGGAAATAGCACGATTGCCACATCGAGTGTGATTGTTGTTGGAGAAAATTGTCAAAATGGCGTATTAGATGAGGGAGAAATAGATATCGATATTGGCGGTGCCTGTTTAGGCATGGGACGTTGTGAACAAAATTGGGAGTGTGCGTCACAACGTTGTGTGAACAATCAATGTGTTGCTGCGCCTATTATTGATACGGTATTACCTGCGTTTGATGGGGCCGAAGGTAACTTTATTACGATTGTAGGAAACTTTTTTGGTGAAGCCCAAGGACAAGTGTTTTTTGACTATATTGATAATGCTGGAAATCTTCGTTCGGTGAACGCACAACCACCACAATGTGATGCGGCTGCGGATACCTGGACCGACACCGCTATTATTGTGGCTGTTCCTGGGGTTGATTTACCAATAAATAGCAGTAGTAGTATTCGTGTGGTACGGGCAGTGAATTTACGTTTGGGTGAGCCGGTCTATGAAGATAGTACAACAGATGCTCGCGGAGGCAGACCTGGTCCCTTTGATGGATTTTTTGTAAAAAATGAGACACAACGCCCTGGACTTTGTCAGATTACTGATAGACAAAATAATTTGTTAGCCGGAGGAAGACCTGGAACAGATATTATTGTTCATGGAAAAAATTTAGGAAATAATAGGGCAGAATTATTATTTGGCCGTATTGCAGGAAATGTTTCTGCATGGCAAAACGAGCGTATTTTTTCAACGATTCCAAACATGAATCCGGAACAAATTTTGGTAAGCGCTCGTGTGGGAGAGGTAAGTAGTAATCCTGTTGCGTTGCATGTACAACCCGCTGGAGGAGATCAAACGCCTGATATTATTGAGATAGATCCCGTAGCCGTAACTCCGGGGAGTTTGGTAACGCTTACTGGACAGCGCTTTGGTGACGGGGTAGGAAGCGTCTATATTGCAGCAGATACCAATACCGTGAGAAATTGTGCAAACAATCCAAATGCTTGTCGTGTTCTTGATGCGCAGGTCTGTGGGGACTCTTGGGAAGAGGCACAAATTGTTGTGGGTATTCCAGATGATATTGCGCCTGCTGAATATGCAGTACTTGTTCGGACACAAGATGGGCGTCAAAGTAATGGAGAAGAACGACTACGCGTGAACGCGGGAGCGCCACTGCCAAGTATTTGTGGTATTCAACCAAATAGAGGAACCGCACCCCTCGGACCAGACGATGAGCCACTATTAATTTCTGGAAGAAATTTTTCAAATAATCCTACCGTGTTTTATTGGACCCGCGGAGCTCTTGCAAATAATCTTGATACCTGGCTTTCTTCTGCAAAACATCGCGTGAACGGAAATAATGTATTGGAAGATGTTTCTGATGATAAAATAAGTACACGTATCCCTGAAGATGATTTGACTCCAAATGATGCTAATAATCGTTTGGATTCTATGCGGACCGGACCCATTAAAGTGCAGAATGCACAAGGGCTTTTTAGTAATGGTGTTCGTTATACGATAAGTGATTGTCAACTTGATCAAGCGGAACATGCTCGGATAAGTGATGATCCCCACCCTCTTATTGAACAGGGATATCGTTGTTGTATTGAAGGCCCTGATGCTGGGGTGTGGCAACAAAACGGACAATTGTGTGAAGGAGAAGAGCGAACGTCTGGCTATGTGTGGCGCTTTACCACGGGTATTATTCCTCAAATCCCTGACGTGGTTGAAGTGTTAGAATGTCGCGCTGCTGAGCTTCCCTCTCCGTCTCCTTGGAGTGTGCGCAATGATGGTGGTCAAGACGGTGTCTGTTTGAATGCGGTTATTACCGCTCGGTTTACCTTGGATATGAATCCAAGAACATTAAATAGCGACACCGTGAAGGTGTTTACCTGTGGTAATGGAAATACGCCTGTGTGTGGAGACTATGACACTGAAGTCACAGATCAATTTGTGTTTGAACCAAATTTAGTGAATCGAGTTCAATTGAACCATATTCAACCAAATGGTCAATTTTCTCAAAATACCTGGTATCGTGTGGTACTTTCTGACGATATTCGTGCGCAACATAATACAGGAGCAAAGGACATTGCGGGTAACCCCATTTTTACTACCTCAAGTCTGCGGGTACACAATAACTTAGCAAATTTACCAGAAGGCAGTGCCTATTATTTTGATTTTCAAACAGGGGATAGTGCCGGAGGTGTGAATGGTGATGGACTGTGTCAATTAATTGGCGCAGATATTGATCCACCATTATTTACCGCACATTATCTTGGTAAATTACAAGATCCTCGCTTTCCTTTTGATCCATTTAACTTACAACAAGTCGCTCATCCGTTATATTACACCGTGCTTGGACGAGCTGATCAAGCTTGCTTAGTATTAGATGTTTCAAAAGAAGAATGGAGATGGGATAGTTCTGCGCGAGCGATTGCAACAACACTGCGCGATAATGTTCGCTTACATAAAGCAACCGTTACCGCATTACAAGATAGTCAAGGACAACCAACCTTTATTACCGCTGATATAGATATTAATGGAAATGGCATTCGTGGAACAAGTACCTTGCAGGTTAATTTAGGAGAGCCTCGTGTCATTCAAGCCTGGCCAGTACCGGATTGTCAATTTTCTTGTAGTAATATAAGTGTTGGCGTGCGCTTTAATCGTCCGATGATGGAAGACAGTTATAAAGACAGAGATGGAAAACATCGCTTACTTGTTCGTGAGTGTGTGAATGCAGACTGTCTTGCCTTTACGGATACAGATATTCAATTAGTTGATGGGGTGAGTGATCGCTATATTTATCAGACATATATAGGAAATCCAGAAAAAATGTCTACGGGTACCTGGTATTTGGCCTCTATTCCTGCAGATATTTTGTCTATTGGGAGAGTTGATGGTAATGCGGTATTTGCAGGTGAATCTGTTGCCCCATATCAATGGAAATTTAGAATAAAACCAGAAGATCCTTTTTGTCAGATTGCGCGCGTCGAGGTACAACCAGATCCATTTAGTGCACAATTGCTTGGTCAAAAAACCAGATACGGTGCTATGCCTATTTCTGCGCCAGATCAATGTAGTTCATTTGGACAACGCTTAAATCCTTGGGGCTATGGTTGGCGTTGGGATGTTCGTGATGATGCTGTTGCGACCGTTTCTGCGTTTAGTAGTCAAGGTGACATTGCGCCCTATTGTACGGCTGCCTGTATTTATCGAGGAAGTACCATTACAAAAAATGATTATGCTCAAGAAGTGCCAGGCTTATGTGGTAACGGGAGAGTAGAAGCTGGTGAAGATTGTGATATTGCTGTGGGTGGTGAAGTCTTGGGACAAACCTGTACCATAGCCTGTTTACGACCAGGTTCTGCTGCCGCAACCTGTGGCAATGGACAAGTAGAACCATTATTAGGAGAAGAATGTGATCAAGGAGGAGATAAAGCCCTCTGGCAAGGTTGTTCTGCGAGTTGTACAAATACTGGCGTTGATTTGCCCGTACTTTGTGGCGATGGTGCATTAACTCGAGGAGAAGATTGTGATGGCGGTATCGGCTGTTCTGATCGTTGTTTCAACGAAGGAACTCCTATTGCCGAACGCTGGTGTAGTGGGCCAGAACGTGCACGCATACCACAAGAGGTTGTTGGAAATGCCTGTTTGTTTGCCAATAGCGTTTGTGGCGATGGGTTGCTTGATAAAGGAGAAGAATGTGAAATTATTGGCGATTCTATTCGTGTGGCCGGTCCTAATGGACAAGGGGTTATTAACATACCTGTTCCTCTCGATCGTGTTGCGTCACATTGTAGCGCTTCTTGTCTTTTACAAAATATTTGTGCACTTAATCAAGTGCCTCATAAAGATGAGGGAGGTATTCGTTGTGCCCAAGGCGATGTGGATTGTCGTCAAGATTGTCATATTATTGGTTCTTCTGTTCAGTATGATACGCCATCATTATGTAGTGATGGGGTAATAGGTATAGGTGAGTATGCTGGTTGTGAATTACCAAGACAAGCAAATCCCTTAGGACAAAATCCGTTTCAAGTAGTGACGGCTATTGGTGAAGGTGTGGTAAATCCTGACACAAACGAACAAGAGACAACCATCTCAGCCGTGGCAGAACGATTACGAGATCGTGATGGTGTCTTTACGAATATCAATCCGGTGGTGAGTGGCGCTGCAGACTATCGTTTGATGTGTGGACATATCGAACAACCATTTTCTTCTCAATTGGCAGAATTAAATGTGATTCAAGATGCAGACATGGAATCAGCAGCGCTTGATGCCTGGGTAAGTGAAGGCGCCGCACCATTTCAATTAGAAAAATTAGTTGATGACGCAGGCGTGTTTGCGGGTGCACGGAGTTTAGAAGTAACGGTGCATAAAGAAGATGGCGGGACAGGTGTGTTTCAAAAAGGACTTGCCATAGAAGGACGTGGGGTGTATCGTGTTCGTTTTGCGTATCGTTTTGCCACAGGGACGGTATATGCACAACTGGGTTCTCATGATCAAAATGATCAAGATGATATTGTTATTCGCTTAGATCAAGCCGATAATCAATGGCATACCTTTGATCAATCCTTCTTTTTAGAAGAACAAGCAAATTATCGATTTTCTGTATTTGTGAGTCGCAATGATCCTGCATTAGGTAATCTAGATAATGTAAGCTTTTTGATTGATGATGTTGAAATTCGAAAAGAGCCAGATACATTATTGTCTACGACCGTGAATACCTGTGGTGTTGATGATAACAGTGTGGGGGTAGCCAACAATTCTTGCTGTGCAAAACGTCCAGCAAGAGCGGCATCATACCCAATTGATGGAGATGTGGGTATCTGTCGTAACACGCGTATTGATATTTCTTTTAGAAATGAACGAAGTCTTGATGAAGAAACGTTACAAAATAATATTGTGCTAGCACAAGGGTTTGCAGATGCAAATCATGATTGTGTGGGCACGGACGTGACTGCACGAGTGGGTGCGGTGCTTGCGGCACAAGCAGGGATCGTCGATGAAGACTTGCCATTCTTTGAACGATTTTTTGCAAAAATAAAATCTCTATTTGCGCGTCTGTTTGGAAGAAATAGTGTTCAGGCTGCTGCGCTGTATGACGGTATGTCCACCTGGTGTAGTGGAGAAATAGCGGTAACGCCTGCGGTCGCGTATGAATGGGCAGAAAATGATACCCATGTAACAAGCACGATTTCTTTATCCATTGGCGCAGCATTAGAGCCAAATGCCGTGTATGCGGTAGTCTTACGCGGAGGCGTGGCTGGTATTAAAAATGATATAGGGGTGAGTATTCGAGGAGAACAACAACAAGGGGGACGTTTTGATGATGATGATTTTATTAGCTTTAGAACGGGTGCAGATGTGTGTCGTTTACGCAATGTCACTGTGGATCCTGCTTCATACATATTTACTGCACCACTTACTACTTCAACCTTTATTGCGCGCTCAGAAAGCTCTCAAGGAAATCAAGAAATTCAGCCAATTCGTAATATTTATGATTGGGAATGGCGTTGGGCACCACAAGAAGATCCTATTTTTGCTGTTCCGGTAGAAAATACCCCAACAAATACCCAACAAGTAACAATTGGTTCTCGACAAGTCGAGGGACGGATTATTGCGAGTGGTCAAGCCGTTGTAATTGAAGATCAAACAAATGGTGCTGATAATCATAAAGGACGTATTTTTAGTGGAAGTACAGAATTAACCGCAAGTTTTTGTGAACGTCCTTGGCCAGAAGCGGACAAATATCCCTATACAGATGACCGATTTAATTTTTCATTCAGTTATTGTGCGGATGCTGGCCTGAGTGGTTTTACTGAAGATGATCTTCCTTATTTTGATGTTGGTGCGGTCGTGAATCCAGAAGATATTCCTGGTGGTCCGGAAAGTTTTGTTACCGGAACATTACAACGCCTTCTGTTTTTCAATGATCAAAATGACGATGTATTAGGATTGCAGATTTTTGAAAATCCACAGCGTTTATCTGCACGTGATTGGTTTAATACCACCTTTGCTTTTGGCGCGGATCGTCTTCAAGAATTAACAATTGACGGCTATGATGCGGTAAGTGATGGAAAGAGTATCTATGTAAATGCCTTAAATGTAGTAACTGATTTTAAACGCAATAGAGAGGTATATAACAATATCTACGTCTTTAGTTTGAATGTTGGTGCTCAACCAAGTACTCAAGTAGTTTTTGACCAAATTATCGAATCCCTGCTCTTTAATACCAATGTGAGTGATATTGGCTATTGTTTGTCTGAGGGAGTAGATGCCAATGTTCCTGTTCAAGATAGACGTATCCCTCGCGATGATGATCCTCGTATCAGTGCTATTGCCGCAGCAAGCATTTCTTGTCGAGATGATTTTGACTGTCGAGATTTTGTTGGGGCGGCACTCGATGGAACAAATGGTATTTGTTCTCAAGCAAAAACAAAATTTGTTCATGATTGGCAACGGCTTGCAGAAATTCGTGATGTGCAAGAACAGTTATCTGCCTATGAACAGCGCGAAGGAAGTTATCCAAATCTTCAAGGAGGAACATTTATTCCTGGATATACCAATTCTCGTTGGCCATCATGGGGAAGATTATCCGGTCTTATTGGCGGCATTGCGTCTGATCCTGTTAATGAATGGTCTGCTTGTGGACGCTGTCAAATTGCAAATGCACAGGGAGTATTTGCGAGTTGTGTTGATAATGCGCAATGTCCTGGAGAAGGAAATAGCTGTTTGATTCAAGACGAATCTACTTGTTGGGATGCTGTTCAATCTCGTTTTATTTGTCCGCAAGCAAGTCAAATTACCGAGTATTACTCATCAAATTCAGATAATTATACCCTGCATGCGCCGCTTGAATATTTTACTGAAAATGACGCGATTGTTGCGCAATTTATTGATACGGAGCATTATTCATCTGATGCCTGGTGTCAGCCAGGTGATGTCCACAGTCCTTTTGCAGGACGTTGTGGTGATGGCGTGGTAAATATTGGGGAGTCCTGTGATCCTCCTGGAAGTGTTCAAGATGTTGCCTGTGTACAAATTGATGCAAATGGAAATCGTCAGGCTGTGCCTAATCAACGTGCGCTGAGTCGTTGTACCGATGCGTGTCAGTGGGAAGTTGGTGCCTGTGAACAGGTAGGAAGTTGTGGAAATGGTATTGTCGACCCAGATGAACTCTGTGACGATGGAGCGTTAAATGGCCGGTATGGACAATGTGATGCGCCCGGACAACATCCTGGAAACCCCGCTCTCAATCTTGGCTGTAGAAGCGTTTCTGCTGCCGGTTCTTGTGGTAATGGTGTCCTTGATTTTGCTGATGCGAATAATAATGGTCGTTTTGATGGAGGAGAAACTACCTTTGAATTTTGTGATGAAGTGGGAGGGGTCTGTCAATTTATTTTAGATAATAATGCCGTTGGTGAGCCAGTAGTCTACTTTTTGATAGAACATTCTGGATCAATGCAAACCGTGCGTGGTCTGAATGTCCCAACAAATTGGGCAGTTACTATTGATGGTATGACCAATATCGCGCAAGAGTTAGAAGGAAAAGCAAAAATTGGTATTGCATTATTTAGAGGCGTTGTTGCTGAGAATCAATATCCTGAGATTTTGCCTGTGGGATTCTATACACCGCAACAGGTTCGCGCGGCATTGCTTGCTGCAGGAAATCCCAATGCGCTTTGGACCGCCCCCCTTGGTTCTGGTATTGATGCGCTGCGCAATCGTGGTGTCTTTAGCCCTAACGATCCGGTAGAAGCAGCTCGACCCAAAAGCTTTGTTGTTGTGGTTGATGGTCCTGTTGCTGAAGCCCAATCACCAAACGAGGAAATTACTCAATTATTGAGTGACGGAGTATACACCTATGTATTAGCAGTACAGGGCCAACAAGATGTGTTTGTACAATGGGCTGAATTAGGAGGAACCGATACCGTATTACGCGTTGATGAACCAGAGCAATTCCGCACGGCTATCTTAGATATTACGGCATGTCAAGAATATGCGCTTCGTCAGTCAAATTCTTGTTCACTCAGTTGTCAAAATCATGGTGGTTTTTGTGGTGATGGCGTGACCCAAGGACAATTTGGAGAACAGTGTGATGATGGGAATACGCGTAACGGTGATGGTTGTAATGCCTTATGTCAGGGTGCTGCGCCACAAGTAAATCCAGAATTAGCCGGACGTTGTGGCGATGGTATTGTGCAATCCCCAAATAGAAATAATGTGGCAGAGCTGTGTGACAATGGCGATCAAAATGGTATTGCTTGTACTGCCGGGTATGAAGGAACCTGTAATTATTGTTCTGTTGACTGTCGAGAAGTATTAACCGCAGATTCTGTGGCCTATTGTGGCAATGGGGTTATTGATCTTGTGGGAGAAAATCGTACATTGCGCTTTATTGATGGGGCAGAAGTACAAATTCCTGTGTATGAAGCTTGCGATGTGATAACTGAAGGTGGAAATGAACGAGTTATTACCTCACCACTTCAGGAATCTTTGGGAACCTCTAATCGTATTGCTGCGCCGCAAGCCTTATTTGCGAATCAATTAGCATTATTGTTGGGTCGTCCTGCGACCTTAGATCACGAGGTAAAACAATGTTTTGATACGCCAAATGTATATACCCAGCGTGGAGATATTTCTTGTAACAATGATTGTCGTTCATTAGTGAGTAGTTGTGTTACCTGTGGGTTGCGTCCTGCGCCTGGAGCGACACCAAATTTGGCTATTTTGAATGTGATTGAAAATCCACAGCTTGCTCTAACACCTTGGGGAAATTTTGCTCAAACGCAGTATTTATTACGCCGAACGAGCTTGGCAAATGTATCTCGGTTTTCTGTGTTCTCTGTAGGAAATAACTATAATGAATCTCACCAAATGTTGACAGATCTTATTTTGAATGGAAACCCTGCAGCAAATAATCCCGCTCAAATAAACCCTCGGCGCTTAGAAGCAAATACCTTATGTACCGATGCCTATCATGTTGCCTTTAATATTGATAAAATTGCGCGTGTTGTTGATCCAAATACTAATTATGATGATCTTGCCCCAAATGGGGTTGATGTAGGCGCGGTCTTAACAGATAATTTGTCTGATGCGGGACGTTTTAGTTTGTTTCCTTATCCTGTACAGGGAGAAGGTGTGGCAATTAACAATGAACTGGTTGTATCACCTGCAGTACCACAAAATCATTTGCGTATTGTGGTACGCTATGATGTAGGCGGTGCGCAGGATGAGGTGATTGCCTTTACCGGAAATCTCTTTAATCAACGCTCAGGAGATGTGTTTATTAGAAGCCATGGTGGGCGATTAACCTATACGGATGTATTAGCCCAGAACGGGTTGTGTAACCGTATTCGTCAACGAGCAAATAATGAATCGTTGGCAGGGTACTGGATGCCGGATAATTGTTCATTATTTGATGGATCAACGGCAATACACAATGTATTTAGTCTACAAAGAACCGTTGTGCAAAGTATGACGGTAAACTTAGCCGCAACGCGAGGGCAAAATTTTGCAAATCGGCCAATTGCGTTTTTTGTTGGCGCCATTGCTAATGCAAATAATATCTCTATTTCTGAATTTGCGAACAGAAATGTGCGTGTTGAAATATATGAGTACCAAGCAAATCAAATACCAGCGTATTCGTTATATACCCCGGACTATGTATTTGAATTAAAAAATGCTTCTGGAAGTAATAATGAAGGGATCGCTCGCTACTGGCATCCATTTAATATTGTATTTATTAATGGTCAATATCGTATTTATACCCCAGAGGTAAATGGTGCTGCTGTGGTAACCGACACACAAGGTATTGCCTCAAGTCATGGATCAATTGAGACAGACTATGCGGACGTGCTGTGTAATGTTCCAGGACAAGCGTGTAATCGAGATCGATAATAGATAGCGTATGTGCTATACTACTCATCTATGGAAGACCCATTGTCAACAAATGTAACTCCACCACCAGCCCCTACCGTGACGACGGTTTCTGTAAAGGAGCCGGGTATAGCACATCATCGAATGGTTGTTGTGGGCGTGATCATAGCAATTATCCTGTTGGTGATAGGGTTTTTGTTTTTGCGAAACTATCTTAACTCAAGAGCGGCGGCTGGTATACAAAGCAATAGCAATGCAGTAGGTACGGAAGAAAAAATACCAAATGAACTTGATTTGCCTATTATCGAAGATACGACGCATGATACCGATATGGATGGTATTTCTGATATAGAAGAAGAAACAATTGGAACAACAGATAGAGATTTTGATAGTGATGGTGATGGATTAAGTGATCTGAATGAACGGAGTGTGTGGAAAACAAACCCAACAAATCCCGATTCAGATGGCGATGGATTTTTTGATGGGGTAGAAGTATTTAATGGGTATAATCCTTTAGGAGAAGGAAGCCTTTAATTTATTAGTAAAGACACTATGTTTGACGATCAATTATCACAATCACCCACAGCAAAGACCGGGGCAATTCCCCCTAATTTACCTATTGGTGAGCCAGATGATATCTTTCAACAAGTTGATGAACCTGTGCTTCCTGTGGCAGATATCTCCTCTTTTGTGCCCCAAGATATACCTGCATCCCCTATAGCGGCGCCTTCTGCATTAGATGCTGGTATTTTAAAACCTGCACGTCCTGCTTTTCCTGATATTGATGGTGATGATGATATAGTTACGATGCCGCAAGCTATGCAGGATGAAGAACCGATGCTTGCCGATGTACCAGCAGCTATACCGCCCATGTCTTCATCAGAAAAATCGTTTGCCCCAGATATGCCAAGTGCCTCACGGGGTAATGGAGCTGGTATTTTTGGTCAGCCTCCAGAAATTGAAACACCTCCACCCTTGCCACAAGGAGAACAATACATGATTAAAGAGCCAAGTCTTAGTAGGGGAATTATGGCGGTGATTATTTTTTCTGTTGTATTGTTGATTTTAGCGGGCGGTGCTTGGTGGGTATACACAGCCGTATTTGCAAATACGCAAGAACAAGTCGTACAAACTCCGTTTGATGAAATCCCTTCTTCTCAAACAGGAACAAATACCGTAAGTAATCCTATTCCTCCTTCGGTACCAAATGTAGACGATCGTCTATTATTTGGTGCACTTCAAGATACGGATAGCGATGGCTTAGACGATGATCAAGAACGTAGTTTGGGACTAAATCCAAATGATTGGGATTCTGATGATGATGAACTTTCTGACGGGGATGAAGTGATTATTTGGAAAACAAATCCCCTAAATCCTGATACTGATGGTGATTCGTATACCGATGGTACTGAAGTAAAGTCAGGCTATAGCCCAAGTGGTATTGGCCGAATCTTTGAAGTACCACAGGCCACAGCATCATCAACCCTATCTCCTTCGACGACTTCCACAGCCGTTGTGTTTCCATTAACCGTTCTTGCAGATCTCTCTGTAGGAAGTTGTACTCAAGATGATATTGACAACATTTTTACTGAATCGATGCAAGTATTAGCAGCACAAGGTAAGCCCGTGAGTCTTACCATCCGAGCCGATGACCCGTTGTTTCCATTGTTTATCTCTGAAATTCAAAAACGGGTGGCACGTTGCGGTCAACAAACAACCGTTACTCAGTAGAAAGACCTTTTGTTATGGGATTATTTCAAAAGAAATCCAGGCAAGGAGAGGTTCCGAATGAAAAAATTGGAACGTTAGATATTCAAACAATTCCGGATATTTTTTATGGTGGAAAGGATCCCAATATTTATGAGCCAACCGCAGCAGCAGCGGTGCAACATCCTCTTATGTCTGAGCCCCCTAAAAAAATAGCGCCTCTTGGTGCTGCGGTGCCCATTAGGGAACAGGAAAGCAGTATCCCACCGGCTTCAAAAGAAAAGAAAAAATCACATCTTGTGCTTATTATTGCACTTTTGAGTATTATCGTATTGGCTGCCGTGAGTTGGTATTATATATCCGATGCTTTGCAATCAACGCGTGTAAATAATCAGTCGGCTCAGGTTCCACCCCCAATAGTTGCTTCTTCGACACAACAACAGCCATCAATTATCGTCCCACTAGAGCAGGATGCGCCAAGGAGCACGAGTTCCTCAACGGTAACACCCGTGCTTTTGCCCAGTAATCGTATCGTATTTCCTCGAACAACATTTTCTGTGAGTGTTGATATTGATAGTGATGATCTCACTGATCAAGAAGAAGAAGTATTTGGCACAGACAGTGGGGCATGGGATTCTGACGATGATGGGTATTATGATGGACAAGAATTATCAAATTTGTATAACCCCGGTGGCTTTGCACCGCTGCGGTTAATTGATTCTGGCTTGGTGCGTGAGTATATCAATCCAGCATTTCAATATCGTCTGTATTACCCCTTGGGTTGGGATGTGTCTTCCGTTGATCCCCAATCAACTCAGGTATTGGTGAGTGCTATTACGGGCGATTATATTGCCGTACATACAATTGTTTTGCCTCCGGAAACAGATTTTGTTCGGTGGTTTTCTACCAATGCGAGTCAACAACAATTTAGTGATTTGCAACAAAAACAAAGTCGTTTTGGTATTGATTATTTTGTTCGTCGTGATGGGTTGGTCGCGTATGTGCAAAGTGACAATTATCTGTATGTTATCGTGTATACACCAGGAGTAAGTGAGCAAATTTTTTATCCAAACATCATGAATATGCTCATTCAAAGTTTTCGTCCCAACCGTGCGGTAGGCATATTGCCAGAGCAAGTAATACTCCCGAGCAGTACGCCTATACAGAATACTGATACGAGTACATCTTCTTCACCCTCTGGGCTTCAACAAGGGGATGGGGAGCTTTCTGAATAATGTTCTATGATAGAATGCGTTGTATATCAACGAGTAAAAAAAACGGCGATCCCTGAATCGACTATTCTTGTTGCGGCAAAAAAAGTATGCTCACGCATAGGAAAAAAAGAGGTACAACTCAGCATTCATCTTATTGGAGATGATCGTATGCGAACCTTAAATCGGCTACATCGCGGAAAAGATTCGACGACTGATGTATTATCGTTTCCGTTAGTTGAGTATGAGGGTGTTGATGGCTTTGTTTCT
The DNA here is from genome assembly GCA_964522435.1 of uncultured Gammaproteobacteria bacterium. GTDB lineage: Bacteria > Patescibacteriota > Patescibacteriia > Magasanikbacterales > UBA922 > CAZFUL01. The sequence goes on along the minus strand of CAZFUL010000006.1, from coordinate 56,044 downwards.
CCGGTAATGATGGAAGGAGGAGACATTTTTATTAGTGTAAAACAAATAGAACGACAAGCAAAAGAGTTCCATATCTCATATAAAGAAGAGTTTATGCGTATGCTCGTGCATGGCATATTGCATGTATTTGGCTATGATCATATAACCAAAAAACAAGCAGCAGAAATGTTTCCTTTGCAAGAAACATTAGTAAGTGCCCTATGTCGTACATAAAAAAATTTTTTACCAGTGTTTCTCATGCGAGTAGAGGACTGCGCTATATTTTTGTTCATGAACAAAATTTTCGTCTTCAAGTTATTGCTACGCTCGTTCTTATTGTTGTGGTTTGGTTTTTACCGCTGAAACCTTCTGAGATGATTGTATTACTGTGTTTGGCCTTATTTGTACTCGTATTAGAAATTATTAATAGTGCCATGGAAAAATTTATTGACATGCTCAAACCCCGGTTGAGTTATCAAGCCGGTATTATTAAAGACATGCTTGCAGGTATGGTATTGATTGCGGGCGCGTTATCACTATTGATTGCTGGTATGATTCTTATTCCGACAGTGTTTGAGCTTATTGCCAAATAATGGTACAATGACCTTCTCTTGACGTATTTTCTATGGCACGATCCCGACAACAACCTGAACTTATTACTGGCCTCGATATTGGATCGACGGCTGTTCGTATTGCGGTAGCGCAATATACCTCTGACGAACGTGGGGGAGGCGGAGACATACAACTCATTGCTACGGCAGAAGTAGGGGCCTACGGTATTCATAAAGGAACCATTGTTTCCATTGAAGAGGCTGTCTCTTCTGTATCCCATGTATTAGAAGAGATTGATCGATTAATCGGGGTTCCTATTGAAAGTGCTTGGGTCGGAATTTCTGGCACCCAGATTATTAAACAAGAAAACAGGGGAGTTGTTGCGGTAGCAAAAACAGATGGAGAAATTTCTTATGAGGATGTGGAACGGGTTATTGAATCAGCGCAAGGAGTGGCCTCTCCATTAAATTATGAAATTATTCATGTGCTTCCACGTTCATTTACTGTCGATGGACAAACAGGGATTAAAGATCCTGTTGGTATGACGGGGGTGCGGGTAGAAGTAGATGCGCAAATGATTTATGGTGCTACGCCGCATATAAAAAATATTAGTAAAACCATTTATCGTACCGGGATTGATATCGATGATTTGGTGCTGTCTGTTGTTGCAACCGCTGATGCGGTATTAACTGATAGACAAAAAGAATTAGGCGTCGTGCTTATTGATATTGGAGGATCAACCACGACGATAGCGGTATTTGAAGAAGGACAACTTATTCATACTGCGGTCATTCCTATTGGCTCAAATCATATTACCAATGATTTAGCGCTTGGTTTACAAACGTCAATTGATGTTGCGGAAAAAATTAAATTGTTATATGGCGGCTGTCTGGTAAAAGGGTTTACTAAAAAAGATGTTATTGATTTGGCTGAATTTGGACAACCCTCCCAATATATTCCTAAAAAATTTATTATTGAAATTATTGCTGCACGGGTAGGGGAGTTATTAGAAAAAGTAAACCAAGAACTTTTAGGCATTCAACGACGGGGCTTGTTACCTGCAGGTGCTGTGTTTTGTGGAGGAGGTGCAAAGCTTCATGATTTAATTGATGTGGCAAAACATGTCTTACAAATGAATGCCGGCTACGGCTTTCCTTTTGGTATGCAAAGCGCAACAGATAAAATTAATGATTTATCATTTACCAGTGCGATTGGCTTAGTGCGTTGGGGGGCATTGCATATGGGAAAAGAAAAAAAGACCACCAGTCGTTTTCGTCTTCCTGGTGGAGGAAAAGCCGCTGATCAAGTACGCAAAATATTTAAATTTTTAGTCCCCTAAGAGAGGGAACTATTTTTTTTCTTGACGTTGTTGATAGGAGTATAATACAATAGCTGTATATATCGCTCTATGTAGCGAAAAATGAACACTAATTGTGTTCATAAAACTATTTTTCATCCTTGAACTGAACCTGTATATGCCTCAAGTGAAACCAGATGTTGAAACATTTGCTAAAATTAAAGTCGTGGGTGTTGGGGGCTCCGGCTGTTCTGCTGTAAATCGAATGGTAAAAAGCGGTATTCGTGGTGTTGAGTTTGTTGTTATGAATACTGATGTGCAAGCCTTACACCATAATAGCGCGCCACATAAATTACATATTGGAAAAACGGTTACTCGGGGTCTTGGTGCCGGAATGGATCCTGAAGTTGGTAAACGAAGTGCAGAAGAATCTCAAAATGAAATCCGTGATGTTCTCAAAGGTTCTGACATGGTGTTTGTTACCTGTGGATTAGGCGGGGGTACTGGTTCAGGGGCTGGTCCCGTGATTGCGCAAATAGCAAAAGAAGTCGGGGCACTTACTGTTGGGGTCGTAACAAAACCTTTTTCTTTTGAAGGTCCTCAAAGAAACAGTATTGCGGAACAAGCACACAAAGAACTCGCAAAATACGTTGATACCATTATTACCATTCCAAACGATCGCGTATTACAAATTATTGATAAAAATACGTCTATTTTAGATGCCTTTAAAATTTTGGATGATGTGTTACGACAAGGGGTGCAAGGAATTTCTGAATTAATTACCGTCCCTGGGTTAATTAATGTGGATTTTGCTGACGTAAAAACGATTATGAAAGATACCGGTACGGCATTAATGGGTATTGGTGTTGCCTCTGGTGATAACAGAGCTGCCGAAGCTGCAAAAGCAGCAATATCAAGTCCACTTCTTGAATTAGCTATTGATGGCGCAAGAGGTATTTTGTTTACCATTACAGGAGGAAAGAATTTGGGTATGCAAGAAGTATCTGAAGCTGCGAAGGTGATCACCAGTTCTGCTGATGAAAATGTTCGGGTTATTTTTGGTACCGTAATCGATGAGAATTTAACCGATGAATTACGCGTTACCGTTATTGCTACTGGTTTTGATCATGATGAACATGAAATGCAAAAAGATTTTCTTAGCTCAGCCGGATCTCTTGAAGAAGAACGACCACTCATGAGCAAAACACGATCTTTTTATAACAATTCATTTAAAAAGAAATCACTGCCTGTTGTTGAAGAAGACGATACTCGTGCAGAGTCTACAGAGGACATGTTCCGTGGATTTACGAGTCGTTCTGTGCCACAAGCGCAACCATCATTTAGTTCTGCTGATAGACAAAAATCATTTTCTCAACAGTCGCTGTCAAAGCAAGATATTGATGCGGCAAAAACCGCCAATGATGATGAGGAAGATTTAGAAATACCTGCCTTTATTCGTAAAAAAATGGGCATGTAGTTGTTTCATGATCTTAAAAAGATTGACTAACTCTGCTGTATGTTTTGTCCTGTTTGTCGTTCAGAAGAAACAAAAGTCGTTGATTCTCGTGTGCCTCCAGATGGCCTATCTGTTCGTCGTCGTCGGGAGTGTATTGCCTGTAAATATCGATTTTCTACAATAGAAGAAACCGAATTACTGGATGTGGTTATTGTAAAAAATGATGGGCGGCGAGAGTCCTATTCACGTGAAAAAATAAAACAAGGGATTATCCGCTCATTGGCAAAACGCCCGTATACACAAGAAAAATTTGATCGTTTGATTCATGGTATTGAACGTGACATTCAAAAAACACGAGCACGAGAAGTAACCACTCAACATATTGGAGAGATTGTTATGAAACAATTAAAACGATTTGATAAAGTTGCGTATATCCGTTTTGCCTCTATCTATCGTGCGTTTGAAGACGTGGATACCTTTACCTCAGAAATACGTTCTCTTGAAAAAAAACGTCGTTCATCATAATGCCCCTATGAGCTCACTAAACCACACAGACAAGCAAGAAGTTACAGACAGATCTCAAGAGCTGTCAGAACAGATTCGTGAGTTGACTGAGGTGTGTCAGACTATTCTTAAAGAGCAACAGCATGTAAAAAAACAGATGTTTATGCTCTCTGTCGGGGGTATTGTTCGATTACTTATTGTCCTCATTCCTGTTGTATTGGGTATTATTTATTTGCCACCTATTGCCAAAGAAGTTATTACACAAGGAAGTACGATTGAACGATTTCAGGAACTGTTCAACAAATAACTAGGCACTATCACTCATGATGTATGATGAATAAAAGAACAAAAATTGTCTGTACCTTGGGACCAGCATCTCATGATAAAGAACAGATTGCGAAGATGGTTGATGCTGGGATGAATGTTGCTCGATTAAACTTTTCTCATGGCAGCCACGAGGATCATTTATTATTAATGAATACGGTGCGTGCCGTTTCCAAAGAAAAACAGCAACCGATTGCCATACTGCAAGATTTGCAAGGTCCTAAAATTCGTTTAGGTATTTTACCTGAAACAGGAATTGCTATTACAAAAGGGCAGCAGGTTGTTTTTGATACCGCATTGAGTGAATATCATGATGAACGTATTCCTATTGATTATCATGAGTTGCATCAATTTTTACAAATAAACGATCGTATCCTTATTAGTGATGGGACAATAGAAACGCGCATTATCTCGATTGACGGAACGATTATTACTACCGAGGTGGTGGTTGGAGGTGACTTGTTTTCCCATAAAGGATTAAACGTTCCAGATTCAAAATTACATATTCGTTCATTAACAGAAAAAGACAAACAAGATGCCGCCTTTGGTGTTGCCCAAGGGGTTGATTTTATGGCACTTTCTTTTGTTACTTCTCCGGAAGATATTTTAGATTTGCGCTTTATCATTAAAGAAGAAGAGAAAAAGATAGGAAATACGGTTGAACAATCCGTAAAAATTATTGCAAAAATAGAACGCGCAGAGGCAATAGAAAGAATTGACGCTATATTAGACGTTGTTGATGGTATTATGATTGCCAGAGGCGACTTGGGAATAGAAATTCCTGCTGAGCAAGTTCCAGTGATTCAAAAAAAATTGATTGATAAGGCACGAGAAAAAGCTCGTCCTGTTATTGTTGCAACACAAATGCTTGATTCCATGCAAAAGAATCCTCGTCCTACCCGTGCAGAAGTATCTGATGTAGCGCATGCGGTTATGGATCACACCGATGCGGTAATGTTATCAAATGAAACCGCGACTGGGGCATATCCGGTAGAATCAGTGCAAACAATGAGCAATATTATTATTGAAACAGAAAACTCTGTATATGATGATCTTGCTCTTCCAATAATGAATTCTGGTAAAGATAGTGTTGATGATGTTTTAAGTGGCCTGTCTCGTATCCTGGCAGAGGATGTTGGTGCACGCGTGATTTTGGCTGCATCACTATCAGGTGAGACAGCAAAGCGTATTAGTCGCTATCGTCCAGAATTGCCTATTACTGTTGCGACAAATAATGAGCGAACCGAACGACAATTGAGCCTTTCTTGGGGGGTATACCCATTTATGCTGCCGGCCTGTCATTCTATTGAAGAATTAGTAGAACGATCGTTAGTGACCTTAAAAGAACGTCGTATCATTGACGTAGGGGAGCGTGTTATTGTGGTTGCGGGAGAACCGGTTGGGCAAGCAGGGCAACTAAACTTTTTGGAAGTACGGCAAGTGAGTTAGCACAGAGGGTTGGTGTATGCTATACTATCTATTGTAGCCCCGTATATCGTATGAGGCTACGTTTTTCATATGTCTCCTAAAATAAAAAAACAACAACAGACACAGCGGCAAGATATTCTTTGGTTTAAAGATATTTCTTTTGCTGATGTTCCTCTTGTGGGAGGAAAAAATGCTTCTTTGGGAGAGATGTATTCACGATTAAAAGATCAGGGGATTGCGGTTCCAAATGGATTTGCTATTACAGCAGATGCGTATTGGTATATTTTGGAGCAACAAGGTCTTCGGAAAAAAATAAAAGAATTATTACAAGAAATAGATGTTCATAATGTAAAAAAACTTGCTGCCGTCGGAAAAAAAATTCGTCAGCTGATGTTATCAGCAATACTTCCAAAAGATTTGGAGAAAAATATTCTTGATGCATATCATCGTTTGGGTGGTACTGCGGTCGCGGTTCGCTCTTCTGCCACGGCAGAAGATTTGCCAACCGCAAGTTTTGCTGGCCAACAAGAAAGTTTTTTGAATATAGAAGGCGATGCCGCACTCTTACTTGCGGTAAAAAGATGTATGGCCTCCTTATTTACTGATAGAGCAATTTCTTATCGAGAAGCAAAAGGTTTTGGCCATTTGCATGTTGCCTTATCGGTTACGGTACAACAAATGATTCGTGCGAGCGCAAGCGGGGTTTTGTTTACTGTTGATACAGAATCAGGGTTTGATAACGTCGCCGTCATTAACGGCAGTTATGGGCTTGGAGAATATGTGGTAAAAGGGCGAGTGATTCCAGATCAATGGTATGTGGTAAAAGCTCCTTCTGCAGAGGTCGGGCCTGCCATTATTAGCAAAACTTGTGGAAGTAAAGAAGTACAACTTGTTTGTACAGGAACTGGACGTACGAAACAAAAAATTGTTTCTGCAACAGATCGTGCACGGCTAAGTATGAGTGATAGCGATATTCTTCAGTTAACTGCCTGGGGAATACAAATAGAAAAACATTATGCTCGTCCCCAAGATATTGAATGGGTAAAACAAGAAAAAACAGGCAAATTGTTTATTGTTCAGGCACGACCAGAAACGGTTATTTCTCAGCAATCCGGTGCGGTGCTTGAACAATATGTATTAAAAAAAACAGGCAAAGAGCTTCTTCGGGGAATTGCGGTAGGCCGGCGTATTGGTGCAGGAAAAGTGCGTTGTATTGAACAGCCTTCAGACATGGCCTTATTTAAAAAAGGAGAGGTGTTAGTTACCCGATTAACCGATCCAGATTGGGAGCCAATTATGCGTATGGCCTCTGCGATTATCACTGAACAAGGCGGAAAAACCAGTCATGCGGCTATTGTTTCAAGAGAGATTGGTGTTCCTTGTATTGTAGGAGCAAAAGACGCCAGAAGTCTATTAAAACATAAGGCCAGTCTTACTATTGATTGTTCAAAAGGGGAAGAGGGAATTATTTACCAAGGGGTTCTTCCGTTTGAGGTGCAACGCACCAATATTACCGATATTCCAAAGACGAAAACACAAATCATGATGAATATTGGCGACCCACAGCATGCCTTTTCTTTATCAGGCTTACCGCATGATGGTATTGGGTTAGCACGATTGGAATTTATTTTTACGCAGTATATTCGTATCCATCCGCTCGCATTAACGAATTATCATTTGTTAAAAAATAAAAACGTTAAAAAACAAATAGACAATCTTACGAAAGGCTACAAGAAAAAAACAGACTATTTTGTTGATAAATTATCCGAAGGGATTGCGCGCATTGCTGCTTCTGCAAAAGGAAAGCCAGTTATTGTGCGATTGAGTGATTTTAAAAGCAATGAATATGCCTCTCTGTTAGGAGGAAAAGAATTTGAACCACAGGAAGAAAATCCCATGCTCGGATGGCGTGGGGCGAGTCGCTATTATTCTCCTGAATATAAACCTGCCTTTGCGCTTGAATGTCGTGCAATTAAACGAGTGCGAGAAGAGTGGGGATTAAAAAACATTATTGTGATGGTACCTTTTTGTCGTACGCCAGAAGAGGGCGAAAAAGTATTACAGACTATGGCAGAATTCGGACTCAAGCGAGGAGAGAATGGATTGCAGGTGTATGTCATGTGTGAAATTCCTTCGAATGTTATGCTTGCCGAAGAATTTGCCGCGTTATTTGATGGCTTTAGTATTGGCACAAATGATTTGGCGCAGCTGACCTTGGGGCTGGATAGAGATGCAGGAGACTTGATGCATATTGGCGACGCAACGAACCAAGCGGTGAAAAAATTGATAAAACAAGTTATTGATGTTGCCCATAAGCACCACAAGCACGTTGGGGTATGCGGACAAGCACCGAGTGATTATCCAGAATTTGCGGAATATATCGTTTCGTTAGGAGTCGATAGTATGTCGTTGAATCCTGATAGTATTATTGCCACGAGACAACGCATTGCGCAGTTAGAAAAAACTGTAGGGAAAAAAGGAAACAAAACTCATGTGCGGGCGCTTTCTTTGGTGGCACTTTGGGGATTAGTTGGGGCTGGTCTTATGATGCTTGGTGCGGGTTGTGGTAGTCCTGCTGCACAACCGGTATCGACGGTAGTACATGATATTTCTCCTGCCCAAGTGAGAGAACGTATTGAAGAAAACATTGAAAAGCGCTATGTCGAAGAACGGTCAGATGAACGATCAACGTTAGATATTCAGCAAGGGGTGCCGTTTTCTATACAATATCCAACTGGTTGGCGAGTGACGCAATGGAATGGGGGAGTTACTATCCAAGAACCGTCGATAACTCAACAAACAACCCCTTCTCAATATATTAGTTTATATAAAGAATTAGTGGCGCCGCCTGTCATGAGCCAAGCAACATCGACCGTGGTTATTGATGGTATCACCGGGACGCAGATGGCGATAATCAATGACTTGGGTGTTATGCAATATCTTATTCGCCTAGTATTACCAAGTGGTGACATATTTGTTATAGAAGGACAAGGAGACTTGTTTTTATCTATTGTAGAAAGTCTTCAATTTACCACCGATGCTACTCTTATCACCGATCGTCCAGTAACGCACTGGGATCAACGAGAAGGACGCTTATGTGCGCAAATTATCACCTATGCGCAATCAACCCAAGGAGGAAGTTGCCAAGCATTTGCAACTCCTTGCGATGTTCCGGATGGTTGGGCTGTCTGTGACGCCTCTACGCTCTAAAGAGTTATTTTTTTGCTATGAAAAGAAATCTCATCATTATTTTTTTATGTATCTTCATGGGTATTGTTGGAGTTTTTATTGCTCGCTATCTTGCTCTTCCGCTTCCATTTATTTCTTCCACAAATAATAGCACTGTTTTTTTGCCCGAAGCCGTTACTGTTGAAGATAATGAACGGCAATCACCTGCTATCACTATGGAAGTCGTTGCCAGCGGATTATCTGTTCCATGGAGTATTATCTTTACTGATACAGATCGTATGCTGGTGAGTGAACGCTCTGGCGCCATTCGCATTATTGAAAAAGGTGTTCTTATAGAAAAACCGTTATATCTGTTTGATGGGGTATCAAGCCAATCAGAAGAAGGACTCATGGGCTTAGCCGTTGACCCTGCATATAGTGAAAATACATTTATTTATGCCTGTTATGCGTATGAACAACAAGGAGCATTAGCCACTCGTGTGGTACGGTTGGAGGATAAGGGCATGAGCGCAGAGAATGAACAAGTCATTATTGATAAAATTCCTGCAGCACAATACCATGCGGGCTGTCGGTTGGCGTTTGGTCCTGATGGGTTGTTATATATTACGACTGGGGACGCCACAGACAAAACACTTGCGCAAGATACCCAATCGCTTGCTGGAAAAATATTACGGATTCATTCAGATGGTACTATTCCACAGGATAATCCTTTTCCACAATCGCCTATATATAGTTTGGGACACAGAAATCCGCAAGGCATTGCCTGGGATATGACGTCGGGAATACTGTTGAGTACCGAGCATGGGCCGTCTGTATTTGACGGACCAGCGGGAGGAGATGAAATAAACCGTATTATCCCAGGCGGAAATTATGGTTGGCCGATTGTCTCTCATGACAAGGCAAAAGAAGGTCTTATCAGCCCTGTTATCCAATTTACCCCGGCATTGGCTCCTGCGTCGGCACTTGTCTATTCTGGAGATGTATTTCCTGCTTGGCAAGGAGATTTGTTTTTTGGTGCGTTAAAAGGAGAAGGAGTATATCGCGTTGTATTTACCACAGATTCTTTTGATACCGTAGAATTCGTAGAAAAACTCCCTATAGAGATTGGTCGTGTGCGCGATGTGGTACAAGGACCAGATGGCGCGGTATATATCTCCACAAGTAATACCGATGGTCGTGGAAAAGTGACCCCTGGTGATGATCAGATATATCGTCTTATACCCTCTTTACAAAAATAGATGGGTATGATATCACAGGTGTGACGAGACATCCTTCAAGGAGGGTATTGTGGAAAAAATTCAACTGGTAGCCGGTGTACTTTTTTTTATTGGGTTTGTCCCCTATATTTGGGGAGTACTCAAAAATAAGGTCCGGCCAAACAAGGCCACGTGGATGATTTGGTCAAGCGTCAATTTGCTTGTCCTCATTGCGATGAGTGCGAGCAATACGCTTAATGGCCAAATTGTGGGGGCGACGATTGGATCCGTTATTGTCGCCCTACTCTCATTTCGGTATGGGACGGCCACCTGGTCGTTTACCGAAATCATTTGTGTGGGCGTGTCAATTCTGGGTATTGTTGCTTGGGTGCGAACTAATGATCCTGAAGTAAGCATTCTGTTGAATGCGATCGTCATGATTATTGGCGCAATTCCCACGCTCATTGCGGCGTGGAAGCATCCCGAGCGAGAAAGCCGGGTTGCCTGGACGCTGTATTGGCTCTCCTGTGTGTGCACCATCATTGCGATTCCAGCATACACGATTGGCCATGTGGCGCCAGCACTTGGCTTTGCTCTTCCAGATACCATTATGATGTATTTGCTGTTTCGGCGGCGATGACATCTTTTCCAAGAAGGAGGTGATCCCTGATGCAATAGTATGCTTCGGGGAAGAAAAAAAACAGCTTTTGAGTAAGGCTGTTTTTTGTTTAGGTGAGTCTATAGATCCGTTACAGTAACTGTTCCATTGCTGATATCGTATGTGTAGCTGGTACTGGCAATAGAAAAAGTGAACATGTTTGTTTTAATACTTTCTGCAATCTGGCTTGTATCATATAAATATATGTAGTCCTTGAGTTTCGTATCAAGTGGTACATTACTTTCAGTAATAGATACGGTACTTGTTGGGCGAGTGAGTACTTCTAAATTTCTACTCATTCCATCTGTACTACAACGCAAGTAGAATTCTAAACGATGTGGTTCAGTATTGCTGTCTTCTTTCCCAAATGTTACATAGCTACTTTCATCGAGACATCCACAATTAGGTGCTTCAGCATTTGGATCTGCGGACGTAACTGCCCCTGCAATAGACAATCGTTCTTCTTCAATATCTTTAGTAGTAAAATTAACAATATAATATATTTCAATGCCACCTGCATTACAAGAAAAACCTTCCCCAAAACCATAACTCACTAAAAATTCATTATCTTGTATCTTGGTAATCGTTCCGTCAGATATTGAAAGTTCTAATATATGGCCAATAGAAAGATCGAGAGCGATTCTTTCTTCTTCGTCAACCCAAAAGTATGTAATTTGTTCATGAACTGAGCGGAGGTTGCATTGTTGCTTCACAATTTTTTGGTTTGGGTTATCTGTATTTTGTAAAATAACCTTGTCTTCTTTTGCGCATACTATGGGTGGTTCTGTGGGGGTGTATACGGGCAGATTATCAAAACGATGAGACACAGGTGGGGGTGCGGTATACCAATAAAATGCTGTAATGCATGCTCCTGCAGATACGAGTAATATCGTAATAAAAATAATCAGAGGGAAGTACGGGTTGCTTTTTATTGTTACTATCAATTTATTCATAAAAATTATTGTGTAAATTGCATACTTTGCATGATTTGATCTAAAATAATTTCTCCCTCATGAAGTGATGTTTTTATTCGGCTAGAAGAAAGGGCGACATAGCCAAATTCACTTTGTGGATTTTTAAATATATAGAGTACTGCGAGGGGATTAGGAGAGCCAAATTCTGGAGCAGGAGTTATGTATTTTACATAGGAAAGACCATAGCGGTTGGTCATCACCGTACAATCAATTACTTTTGCTCCCCACCATGATTCTTCTGATTCGAACGAGTCACATACCTCTTGCAAATTGGTTACTGTGAGTAAGTGACGCGCTTGATCTCCATAGAAGAGACCGCGTCCTTCCTGTTTTTTGCCGTTTGTTGCACTAAGAAAATGCACCCCTTCGGTTGAATTATTTACTAGCACAAAAAGAGCACGTTCATATTCCTCTTGTCCTTCTTCAACAACTTGTTTTGGTTCAATGCCAATACGTAGTTCTCCCAATGTTTTTGGGTAATTAAAAGCTAATCCAAGTATGTCATCTGAGAAAGAAGCGCTATCATCAGGCGATAATGCTGGGATAGTCTCATCACGCGTAAGAATATAGTCTTGGTATGATTCAACAATTTCTTGAACGCGTGATTCGGGGACCATTGCTTCCGTTTCTTTTTTCGATTGTTGTTCTAACAATCCTATTTTTTTTCGTTGAATTTCAATTGTTTCTTGAAGAGAAAAGATCTGAGAATTATTGATTGATGTTGAGGCATCATGTGTGCTATCTGTGCGTAAAAGATATACTATCCCACCAATAGCAAGAGTACCTACAAGAATACTTAGTATAAGTATTGGAGTAATAGAAAGGGTTCGTTTATTTGGTTCCATAATATAGATATTAAAAAGTACGCTCAGTATAGCATATGCTAAATTATATACGTAACATAAAACAAGCCACTCGTCATAACCTGTTGAATGACTTCAACAAGTTGTGACGTTGGAGTGGCTTGTGTTATTCCTCCAACGGGTGCATGACTGCACCGTGTTGGTTTAGTTGGGGTTGAGGATCGAGCCGTAGAAGCCCGGGCGACAGTACGAGGCCCGTTCGGTCTCGAACCATGTTGGGCAGATATGGCTCAGCTCAGTTTCTGGCACAGCTGGTGCACGCAGAAACATTTGGCCGGTCACCCGTACACCCGTGAACGGTGGGGCTTGTGGAATGGGATACAATTCATTTGCGTTGAAACAGTTCCCACCACCTTTTTCTTGCGATCCTTCATCCTCAATCTGGTAGGGGTCACACAGAAGAAGAATGTAGGCATGGCAGTTTTCTGCTCCCTGCTGAGCTCCTTCCAGTTCTTCCACGGAAAATGAAGCGGAGATGCAGTCTCCTACTTTTGGACGTTCGTAGGGGATCAGCCGGTTGGGAATCTCATTGAAATCATCTCCTGACAAGCAGGCGATCGCAAGAAGGAACGCATAGGGTTGCAGATGCTCGGCGGCGAGAGTCGTCTCATGCTCCTCGAACGAGAAGGGGACAGGTTCTTCGCTGGCATCGCCACCAAAGTAAAAGACCTGCGACAGCCCATTGAACCGCCAGCTGAGGGTGATGTCCTCACCAGCGTCTGACATGGTGATGGGGCAGGGAGTGGCATCGGTTTGGTCGTTGTTGGCATCCTGCTCGACACCGACCCCGACCCCGACATCGACCGGCTCTTGCTCAGGGCTTGGGTGCGGATCTTGCGCACAGCCAGTAGTCATGAGCGTGAAGACGAAAAGCAAATACTTCATCATGATACACCTCTCCTTTTGGGTGTTTGTTAGATATAGCATGGATTGAGGAAATCTTCAAGTAGCAAGGGTGACCGTGTATTTTCTTAATAAGAAATAGCCATCCTTGACAAATTACATCTATTTTGTTATGGTGTGGAGTCATATTGTTACCTGCCCTTGTATAAGAGAGTCTGTTATACGAAGGCAGTCGGCAATCATGCCAAGGATGACTGCAAGGAGGAACGAGTGATGAAGCATCACTTGATTTTCACATTGCCTGGTGCCGCATCCGTCCAGGAGGACTGCGATCGGGTAACCGAGCGCTGGGTGAATGGTGACGTCTTTGCCCGTCTTTCGGACGCGGATCGCTGCGAGACCTGTGCGTGGATCTTCCACGACGACTACACGTTTGGAGCTCGTGTGAGCATCTTCCACGCCTACGAGTGTGGAGATCCTCACATCAAAAATGACGGTTGGGGTGGGGATATTTACCTCAACTTTCTCACCATCCAAGAGTTCATGCAGTTGCCGCATGAACGTCAGTGTACAAAGTGTCGTGAAATCGCAATGAAAAAGCAGTAGAACATCGCGCCCAAAAAGCGCTATCGTTCTCGCTTAGTTCGTTGCAAATGTGTCTTGGTTCGCTATACATGTTATAAAATATTAAAAACCATGTGTACAAGCGGCCAACGGGGTAAATGAGAAATGAAATTGACTATATTATGCAAACCCCCGAAGCTGAATATCATCTTATATCGCTATGAGCTGATTGAGGAATAAAAAACTCCGATTTTAATCGGGGTTTTTTATTATTAAAAATTTTTTAATTCAGTTATATGTACTTTATATTGGTATCTTGACATTAAAGTGATTGTTTGATTAATTAAATTGTACTTGTTAACCATCTTGGTTTGATGAGTATTTTCGGTAATATTGCCAAGGATGGGATATAGGGAGAAATCGATGACGGATGAAATCTGTGCTGCGCCTGGCTGTGGCAAACCCTCTGCCAAAGCTACTCAAGGCACGCAGCGATCGATCAACGGGGAACAGCTCTGCCGAGGCTGTTACCAGCGTATTTGGGAGCTGGCCAGAAACAGCGGCAAGACACTGGCAGAGGTCTTTCAAGCAGATCTTGCTCCGCCACGGCGAGCGCTTCCTCGCATCGCTACAACCTGCGCAGCGCCTGGGTGCTCGACTTTTTTGGAGGCAAATGCTTCAGACAATGTTCGCCGAACCATCGGCACGCATCACGTCTGCCGCAATTGCTACATGAGGGCATGGCAACTTGCCCAGGATCGGGGAGGTGGCGTAACGATCGAAGAAGCATTCAGTGAACTCCCGCCGCGTCGATCACCACGCGGGTAGATACTACATCACTGTGCATTTTTCCCTGATCTTGTGAACGGGCACACAAGATCGGGGACTCAAAAGAGCCCTAAACTTAATATAGTTTAGGGCTCTTTTTTTATAGATATAGTTTTTGTTTTATAAACAGCCACGAGCCGTCATATAATCCACAACGGTTGGTGTTGCCCCTGCTTTAATTTCATTCACTCGCGCTTCACCTAATGCGCTGTTAAAGCAGGCTTCCATTTCAGGAGTCAGTTGCGTCGGAAGTTGTGCTGGATCAATGCCAACTTTTTCTACTGTTTTTTCTTGAGCTTCTGATAATAGTGGGTGTTTATCAGCAGAGGTCGTTTTAGGAGAGGGAGTTTCTTGGGTAGTAGATGTGGGTTCCTCTATAGGCAGTATGGTATCGCTGTTATTGATAAACAGTGGTTTTATATGAAATGGATCTGCAATATAGAGATAGATACCGGCAAGAATAAGAACAAAAAAGATACTACCTAAGGTGATAAAAAATATCTGTAAAAATTTTTTCATAGGAGAGAGTATATACTCTATTTAGTATAGCATGTATATAGCAAAATAGATAAAATAAAAAACCCCTCTGATGAGGGATTTTTTCCTGCGGGACGTAGTGGACAAGATTATAACGTATTTTCAAAAGAGTCGGTTTGTACTGGATGGTGCAGTATAAATTTTATCCACAAAGCTCCCTTGAAGTAATATTGATGGTATGTTATTATATCCCAATATGGGAACATTGTATATACCATAAATAGCAGACGGCTTTTCGTATGAAACTGATTGGACAACAGATATTAGAAAATTTCAAGCAGAAACATGCTGATGCGAAAAAACACATGGAGGCATGGGAATGTGAGGCAAATGATGCTCATTGGGATACACCCTCGGCTGTCAAAAATAGGTATCCCAAAGCAAGTATTCTACCTGAGGACGAAGTTGTATTTAATATTAGAGGAAATAAGTACCGCTTGAGAGTACGAATAAATTACAAAAATTACATTGTTCTCGTAAAAAATGTGGGTACACATGATGAGTATATGAAATGGTAACTAATTGTTGTATGTCTAATAAAATAAAACTCATAAAAAATCAATCTGACTATGATGAGGCTCTCAAATTTATTGAGCAGCTCATGATTAGTGATCCTGATCCTGACACAGAAGAGGGCGAAAAACTATCTCTTCTAGTTACTCTTGTCAAAGAATATGAGTCTCAGCAGTTTCCAGAGTCTGTAGTAGGTGCTATTGACGCCATTCTATTTAGAATGGATCAACTAGGCTTAAAACCAACTGATCTTGTTCCTTTTATAGGAAGTCGAAGTCGAGTGTCTGAAATACTTTCCGGTAAACGTCAATTGACGGTTGAAATGATGAGATCTCTTGAAGATGGTTTGGGGATACCCGCAAAGGCACTTTTAAGAAAACCTGACAAAGAAGGGGTTCCCATGTTCGCCAATTGGAGTAAACATTTGTTGAAGGAAATGAGTAAACGTGGCTATTTTGGAGATCAAATGTTTGATGGAGAGAATGGTTCTACAGTATTAAAAACTTTTTTCTCACTAGGGGGTTCTCCTCTTCAATTCCAGGGATTACTTAGACAAACAAATTACAGATCCTCACCAACAACAGATCGACAAGCTCTTTCAGCCTGGGCTGGCTGTGTACTAAAAAAAGCTTATGAAATAGAAACACCTATTAAATACAAAAAAGGTATAATAGACCTTGATTTCATGAGGCGTCTAGTGAAGTTAAGCATACAAGATAAAAGCCCCTTGTTAGCTCAAGAATTTCTTAAAAATCATGGGATAGTACTTGTTACTGAACCTCACTTTCCTAAAACTCGTTTAGATGGAGCGGCCATGTTTACTATTGAAGATAAACCAGTTATAGGGTTAACACTTAGACATGATCGGCTTGATAACTTTTGGTTTACATTAATGCATGAATTAGCTCATATAGCATTGCACTACGGCAACAGTTCTGAGTTATTTTTCGATGAGCTAGACGGAATAAAAGGTATGGAAATCGATGAAAAAGAAAAGGAGGCTGACAACTTGGCTGGAGAAGCATTAGTTCCTAGTGATAAATGGGATGTAAGTGCTGCGAAATTGGTTCCTTCACCACTAGCTGCTAATAGCTTAGCAAAAGAACTGGGCATTCATGTGGCAATTATTGCTGGAAAAATAAGGCATGAAAGAGGTAATTACGTGTATTTAAATAAAATAATTGGGGATGCAAAGGTGCGTCATTTTTTCGATGCCGCCCGTCAAAATTAATATTATGTCAGATACTAATAATTATGTTCCCGTTCTTAAGTGGAAATCTGCGGAACGCAATGCACTCAAGTTCGTAAAAAATAAAACAATGATTAGACCTTTGATTGAATTGGTGATGCCAAAATATAAAGGAGGGAAACCATTAGTTCGAGAAAATTTAGAGGAAATCACACAATGGCAGATTATGGAGTTTAGAAAAAAAATTGATGAAATACCACAACAAGTTAAAGATACCTGGGGGGACGGTCAAATTTTGATTGATTTTAGTTTGATAGAAAATGAGATTAAAATAGAAAGTGTAGATAAAATTAGTAACCTTGCTTCTAAGCTTGGGTTGAGGTTTGTACCTGTTTTTAATCTAAGTGATCCTGATGACTTTAAAAGTGCAGTTTGTGAAAGAAACCTTGATTATTTTGATGGTATTTGTTTACGTATCGTGAAGCAAGACCTCAAAGATATTGATCAGTGTAATCGGAATATTGAGTCTATCGTTCAAACATTTAAGTTGAAACGAGATAATATGGATTTACTCGTTGACATGAAAGAGACTGCCGAAACAGATATTGAGTACTTGAAGAAAAGTCAGAGCATCAAGAAGCTAACTGAGTGGAGAGGCTACATATTTTGCAGTGGAGCATTCCCACAAGATTTGTCCGAATGTAAAGTGGGTGAAACAAATTTGGTTGCTCGTATGGATTGGTTAAATTGGAAAGAGGTGAATGATTTGGGGTTAGAAAGAGTGCCAACATTTTCAGATTATTCTATTCGTCATCCGATTTATAATAGATACGCAGAAAATTTTGGTGCTTCCTCAAGTATAAAATATACACTTAACGATGATTGGCTTATTTTAAGAGGCACCAAGGGGAACCCTGCACAATTTTTGGGTCATGCAAAGTCTCTTGTTGATAATGATTTTTTTTGGGGTGAACAGCATAGCTACGGTGATGAAATTATATTAGAGAAAGCTAATTACCTTTCCGAATATATTGAGAAAAAAAAATTGGGCAAAGACCCAAAAGGAACTGGTAACTCAACCACTTGGATACAAGTAGGAATTAACCACCACATAGAGTTTGTGCTGTATCAGATCGCCAATTTAACCTAATACGCAACTGTTCGTTTACAGTTTTTTTGAGTACGTCAGGGTCTAGTGTTTCGACGAGTCGATTATATATTGTGTCTCTAGATTTTGACCTAATGCCTTTTGCTGCCTTTAGTTCTTCTAGAATATACAAAGCCTCTTGTCTCCAGAGTAATTTTGCTATGGTAAAATAATCTTGTTTTTTATTAAACTCAGCCTCTCTAATTGAGAGGAAAACAATATCACCAGAACTGGAAATTTTAGCTAGTGTAATTCCCCACCAATCAGGGATTTTTTTTATTGCTTCATGTACATGGGTTTTTCCTACAATCAGTGTGATTTTGTCAAAAATCATGTTGTAAATTTCCATCTGTTCCGGAAGGCGGTTTAGTGTGTCTGCATCACTTTTGAGTTCGTAGCCATGTATTATTCCATTAACCGATGCTATATCTATACGTGCAGCACCATGTGCAACACCTAATTCCTCAATTATTTTTGTATTAGGGTCATCACCATATTGATCCTGTAGAATTTTTTTGAAAGCAAAACGAATTGTTTTATCTTTAGTCATAAAGATATAGGATTAGGGAGGGTGAAGAACTTACATATAGTATATCAAAAATTAGGACGAAGGACAATCATTAACTCTTTTTTGGGTGTACTAAATTGTGGAAACTAAATTAGCCTTGCTTGATCCAACTTTAAGTTTTCTTTTTGAAAGCAAGTACAATAGAGTAAACAAATCCAACTAAAAAGATATAATCAAAAATAACAATTTTAGTTACCAAGTACAACCCGGCAGAAAATAAAGAAATCAAAGTGATGTGCCACCACTTGAAATTTTGATGCCAAGCTATTTTCTTATGTTCAGAGTTTATTTTCTCTTTCTTTGTTTCCATATTTTTTTACATTAAAAGTTTTTTTAACATTGCCTGCCGAGTAAAATTAGAGGGGTATCTTCCAAACCAAGGGTTTAGTATTTTCAATAGTATTTTTTTTATACCGGGATTAGCATATATTGATTTCCATCCAATTTTCCCAGATAGGGTATCGAGCCTACTGTCATAGCAGTTGGCCATAATTTGTAGAAGTTTTTCGTCTCCAACTAATTGATAGTTTTCACGCCCAAATAGAGATTGAGGATGTGATCCATTGTGTTTTAAATAGAGTGTACCGCCTTGTTGATTTTCTAGGATGTCCAACGCTATTTTTTTAACTTCGGGGTTTTTTGAAAGGATGTACTTAGCATCCTCCTCTGATAATCCTGCAGATATTGCCTCTTGAATTTTTGAATGCATATTAAAAAAATTAAATAACAAAAAAGGACAGCCAACCAGACTGCCCACTATTCGCAAAAAGCCCTAAGGCCTTCCGTTTGTGGAGGTTGACTGCCCCGTCTTTATCCGCAAACGGAAAAGACTGAGACAGTCCAAGGCCTTAAATAATAGAACTTTTTGCGTTAGTTTGTAGGCAGTCGCATATATATTACCCTATTTTTTTGTAAAAAACAAGTTAAAAAAATGATCTGGAAAAATAAGAGATTTTTTGGTAAAATATATGTATATGCCATACATAGAAAACCAACAACAAGCATCTTTTTTCCTATTATCAAAGCTCGTAGAAATATCAGGGTACGATAGTGACGATTTGTCCGGAATGAGTGTTAGAGAAGTAGAGGAACGATTGGAAGAAGAAAGGTATAGCTTATCTAATAGTTTTGAGTATAGGGGGATGAGCCTATACATACGTGAAGCTACGTTTGTGGACATTGTGAGGCAGTTATTGAAGCGAAAATGGTTAGTTGGGCATATTGATACCTTTTCTATAAAAGAAGAGGGCGTGGAGGATGTTTTGGAAGGATTTGTAGATGGTGTGGAATTGGGAAGAAGATATCCAGATGTCCCCGCACTCGAATTGGCAAATGAAACAAGTTTGGATTTTTTAATAAGGGATAAAGAAGCAATAAAAGGGCATCTTGCAACGATACCTGTTATAGAGGGTATACCTGAAAATGAAGAGGATGTAGTCTTTAGAGTTGAGTATGATGGAAGAAATATAAAGGTAAACAGTATGTTTTTGTCTAAACCTAATTTTGAAGGAGTGAACCATAAAGCCTTCGACTACATTTATGCAAATCCGAATATAATAATACATAGGGAGGATATTAGGATAAATGGCGAACCACTAAAAAAGAGCCTTATATTTGTGGTAAGGGAATTGGCTTTTATCAACGAACTAAAATATATATTCTTCCCAGATACATCGAAAGATGCTATGCGATTTTTAAATCCTGTACGTAAGAAAGATATTCCAAAGGAATTGCAAGATGTTGATATCAGAGAAGTCATGAAAGTCGTAAGAAGGAAACGAAAGGGGGAAAACCGAGAGAAGTAATGAGAAGTAACAAGAAATAGTGAGACCGTAACGACGGTCTTTTTTTATTTTGTTACTGTAAAGAAAAACGTAAATAAACTGTGAAAAAAGCACTCTATCTCTAATGATTTCGGCTTTAAAGTGTATGACCTACTACCATCCAAACCCAAAGAAAACAACAGGTCAGATAGATTGTTTACCAATAAGTAGGCTTGTTTTTGAAAAGAATAAAGAAGGAGAAATTGAAGTTACTTACCGGATGGATAGGGGCTTTCCATTTAAGAGAGTCTTATTCATTCCTAAGTTTCGAGTAGATCAACTCGGGAACGAAGGGCTTAAAATATATTGTTCTTACAAGAAAAGTGGAGAGTGGGTATTACAATACCGTTATATAAACCTCACTTCAACGCCATGCTATTTTGGTGGGTTTAGAAGATGGTTTGTTTGCGAATGTGATAGGAGAATAGCAAGTCTTTATTTCCTAGACGGTAAATTTGGATGCCATGAGTGTCATAGACTAACGTATGAGACTAGAACATGTAACTCAAAGAGTCTGACATATTTAATACAAAAGATGTTCTGGAAGAAGCAGAAATTGGATACTCTTAATAAACAGATGAAAAAAAGATACTACCGTGGAAGGCCTACTAAAGGTTTTCAAAAAACATTGAGATTAAGTAATGAGCTTGTTGAAATGATTACATCCTTGGGTTTTGGATATGATTACTGAGGAAGGTCTAAAAAAATACATTGAATTGTATCAAAGAAAGTATAATATCCTGCTGACGAAGCAAGAGGCTCTTGAATTATTTGGTCATCTGATCAGATTTATAAAAATTGGGACTGTAAAAAAGTAGACTTAATCCATTTTTTTCGGTATTGTCTGATTATAGATTTCATAATACTATTATATGTTTTTTGACGAAGAGAAACAATTAGATCCAAATAAACTTCGTTATGTTATCTATAAAAGAAAGTCTTCTGAGGAAAATGATAGGCAGGTATTGAGTTTGCGTTCTCAGGATGATGTTTTGAAAAAATTATGTAAGAGACACAATCTGAATATTATTGCTGATTTTGAGGAGTCAGCATCTGCATATTCGCCTGGTCGGCCAGAGTTTAAGAGAATGCTCCAAATTTTGGAGGAGGGAAAAGCCGATGCGATCCTATGTTGCCATTTATCTCGGCTTTCTCGGAATGCACTTGATACAGGAGTGTTGCTTCACAAACTTCACACGGGGGAGATACATGTCGTTCGTACACCAGAAAAAATATACGACAAAAATAGTGACGATGGTTTTATTATGGCTCTTCAGCTGGCCATGTCAAAAAAATCATCGGATGATACAAGTAATTTCGTACAGAGAGATATAAAGGCCAAGCTGAGGAAGGGGGAGTACCCGTCAAATGCACCATTAGGCTATTTGAATATAGACAAGGATGGGAAGATATCAGGGAAGCGTTTTACGATAGAGAAGCAATCGGTGCTGGAAGAGAGTAGGCATCGTTTGAAGCGGGTCGAGCAAGATCCGATTATTGCTCCATTGGTTAAAAAGTTGTTTATTTTATCAGCCACTGGGAAGTACACACTTGCACATCTAAGGAGAGAAAGTGAGTCATGGGGACTTATCGCAACCAGAAGCAAGAAGATGTTAAGTAAGCAGACAATTCATAGAATATTAACAAATCCATTCTACTATGGAGCTATTCCATGGAAGGAAAGTATTATAGAGCCGGATGAGTTACC
This sequence comes from uncultured Gammaproteobacteria bacterium, assembly GCA_964522435.1. Taxonomy (GTDB): domain Bacteria; phylum Patescibacteriota; class Patescibacteriia; order Magasanikbacterales; family UBA922; genus CAZFUL01. Next base: position 33,904 of record CAZFUL010000006.1, on the reverse strand, counting down.
GGAAGAAACTCGTCATGAAGCACTCATCACAAAGGAGCTTTTTCACCGCACTCAAGAGGCCTTAGGATTGCGATCTAAGCCACATTCCGCAAAGAACTATTACAGGTATACAAATAGTATGGCTTGCGGTGAGTGTGGCAAAAATATATCAGCCCTTACTGCAAAAGGTCATGTCTATTATAGGTGCATGAAGTGTAAGGGTATTGCATATACACCCGAAACAGAGATAGACAAACAGCTCGAAGCCCTATTAGAAGATATACAAATAGATGAAGAGTTTTATGAGCTTGCTATTGAGGAGATAAATAAAACAAATGCGGGAGAAGTTGAGATGTACAATGCAAAACGGAAGAAACAGACTGCTGAATTAAAAAATATTGAGACAAAGTTCCAGAACCTCGTAAGTCTGAAAATATCTCCAGAGAATAAAGAAGGGGATTTATTGAGTATTGAAGATTTTAAGTATCAGAAGGAAATGTTAACGAAACAAAGGCAGCTTATACAAGATGAAATGGGAGTAACAGAAAAAAATGAAGAAGTTTGGTATGAAGCCTGCGTTTCGTATCTCGATTTTGTAAAAAACATCAAAGACCGATTTTATGGAACAACCCCAGAAGAGAAAAGAGATATGTTCCAATTTTTTTACTATAACCCTGTACTCAAAGATCAAACTGTACTCTATACAGCCAAATCTCCACATCTCTACCTAATTGAGTACAATCGGAAGAAAAAAGTCACTATAACCAAAGAAATTGGCTTAATGAAAACAAAAACTAGGGTTGTTACCCCAGTTTTAGATGATTGGCGGACCGGACGGGGCTCGAACCCGCAACTTCCGCCGTGACAGGGCGGTGCTCTAACCATTGAACTACCGGTCCACGCATAACTGGTAACAGTTAAGGTATAACAATTAACGAGGAAGACGCTGAAAGCGTTAATTGTTACTTGTTAACGGTCAACTATTACGCGGTTCGTCCATGCATTTTTTCGTGTAATGCTTGGCCTGGTGTCTGTGCTTTATTCATGCGTTTAATTGCTTTGATATTTCTTTTTTTACGAGAAACAATACGTTGTTGTGCTGCTCGTTGATTGTTTTTTTTGCGGTATCCCATAGATCGTCTAATAATCAATCCTAAACAGTGGAGATGAATAAGAAATGATGAGAGTAAAATGTGCAGATAGCATACTATAGGAATCTTTCCCTGTCAATAGTTTTTTATATGTGGAAAAAAAAAGCTCGACACAATGTTCGATGTGAGCATAGAGGTGAAGGAGGGGGCACCTCCGCTCAAACATCGAACATTCTATCGAGCTACAGCAAGCGTCTTTTTTATGAGGCAGACAGGGTGTTCGACGTGAGCAGAACAGATGAAGGAGGGGGCATCTGTTGCTCAAACGTCGAACACGCTATCGACCTCTTAAAATTTTTAATAACACAGTCTAGCACCGGATTTGCATTGTGTCAAGTAGCAAGGGTACTTGTCAGTGGACAAGTAGGGTATTTTTTTTGGAATATAAAAACCCTGCAACGTTCTGGTGCAGGGTTTTATCGTTATTTTACGAAGTCAACAATTTTTTTGAATACGGCTGGTTTTTCGGCTGCAATCTCTGAAAGTACTTTGCGGTTCAATCCCACTTGTTTCTTTTTGAGTGCACCAACGAATACACTATAACTCATTTCAACATCTCGGACTGCTGCATTAATGCGAACTTGCCAGAGACGGCGGAATGTTCGTTTTTTTACACGTCGATCTCGGTAGGCATGTGCGCCTGCGCGAGTATCTGCGGTCTTTGCTCGTTTAATCAGGTTTTTACGACCATCGCCAAATCCCTTTACCCGTTTTAACAGGTTTCGTCGTTTTTTGATGTGGCCTAACCCTCGTTTTACTCTTGGCATATATCAGGTAGGTAATTACGCAATAATCGCACGCAAAATGGTTTTGTGCATGCTTGGTGACATAGTCTTATCAGACCGTTTATTTCGTTTAGTTTTGCCGTTTTCTCGGGCATTAAAATGTCCGCGGCCATCAGTACATTTGATAACTTTTGCGACGTTGGTGCCATTTGGTTGCTTTCTTTTCTTCTTTACTTTAAAGCGTTTATCAATAGCATTGTGAGTTTTCATCTTTGGCATATAATTGTCAACAATTGAAAGTGTCAGTAGTATAGAGGAAATAAACAAAATCGTCAAGAGCCGTCCTGTGGGGATAGCTGCTTATGAGGCCTTTACCATGATTGCTGTGATTTTATTGCCTTGGCGAACGGCTTCTTGCTCCCATTTTACCGGCATTTGTGCCTGAATTAAGGTATTGAACTCTTTTATAACATCAAAAGCTAAGGGCGTTTTAAAGCGTTCTGGTCCACGCAGAATAATCTCTAATTTTACTTTATCTCCTCGTTCTAAAAATTTTTCCGCTTGTTTTCGTTTGGTTTCCATGTCTCCTTTTCCAATACGCACAGAAAGGCGAATACCTTTTATATCACTTACATGGATTTGTTGCTTTTGTTTTCGTGCTTGTTTTTCTTTTTGGTATTTAAATTGCTTAAAATCCATGATTTGCGCAACAGGAGGATTGGCTTTAGGATTAATTTCTACTAAATCAAATCCATCGTCTTTTGCCATTTGAATCGCTTGTTCTGTTGGCATGACATCTAAGTTGTTTCCTTCTAAACCTAACAAACGCACTTCTGGTGCGGTTATTTTTTGGTTCATTTTATATTCCGGTATCAGGAGTTTTTCCGGGCGTTTTTTTCGGGAGATGCGCATAGTAACAATTAACAATTAGCAATAAACAATTAACAATTTTGCTATCTTCAATAAACTGCAGAACGGGAAAGTTTTGTTCATTGTTTATTGTTCATTGCTCATTGTTTTTGTGGAGATGCCGAGAATTGAACTCGGGTCTAGTCCGGGCTTATATCATGTCCTACATACATAGCTGATTTTTTTTGAGGCTCATTGTTGGTATATAACCAGCAACATCCACAAGAGCCTGCATGGGGTTTATTTCGATGGGGGATACCCATGCAAGATATCCGCTATCTACACTCAATTGGGTTGACACCACGGTTCCACTATTGAGTATCGTGGGCGCGATGGCTATCAAGCTATTACGCGACAGCGGTTGCGAGCGCTGGAGTAAATGCGCGTGAAACACGGGCAAATACGTTGCTAACTCGGTTTACAAGGTTTGCACTTGTGTGTTGCCTTGCCTTTTAACGAGGACAGGCGACCTCGGTATGCACATAAATATCAGCGGATCCGTCTATCGATCCCTGTCATCCCCATGATCTATCTTTCTTTCGCAATGCGAGCATCTTCTCGTTGTCGTTCTCGCTTTTTAATACTTTCTCGTTTGTCGTAGGTTTTCTTTCCTTTGGCAATTGCGATTTCTAGTTTAATTCGAGGGCCTTTAGTATATAAAGAAAGGGGGATAACTGTCAAGCCTCTTTCTTCTAATTTTGAGCGTAAATAAGCGATTTCTTTTGCATGCAATAAGAGTTTTCTTTCTCGTTCTGGGTTTTCTCCCGGGACTTGTGCGGCATAGGGATAGTGGCCAATATGCGCTTGTTTCAAATAGGCATGTTTTAGCTGTATACTGATAAATGCTCCCTGAAAGTTAATATGACCACGGCGCAGCGATTTTACTTCTGCTCCCGTTAATACCAAACCAGCCTCAAGGGTTTGGAGGATTTCGTAATCAAAATAGGCTTTTTTATTTTTCGCTAAAATAGGCATAAAATAATTCATTCTTCTCTTGTCATAAAGAGAAAATTATTGTATACTATTTTTACTATATTTTCCAGTTTTTCTCAATATGGAAGTACTTACTCGAACGACCTGGAGATACACTATTGCCGTATTTGCTGGTGCCATAACGCTGTTGTGTTTCTTCTTATTACAACAATATCCGCGTATGGCCACGGTTATTCCTCTTATTTGTCTGTGGCTGTTAGCCCTTATTGGGCTTTCTTTTTTTAGTAAAACACGATACGTACAACAATATCAATTATTTTCTCTTATTATTTGTTTGGGATTGAGTCTCGTTGGATTATTTTTTGTAGTGGAGTTGCCCATTATTCGTCGCGTGGTCATGGTTGCGAGCGTCATATTGTATGCCATGCTCTTTGGTTGGAATATCAAAGATGATGGGTTATGGGAAAGTATAAAACCCTTTCGTCGTGTTGTTATGATGAGTTGGGTCTTTACGGTATATGCTGGTATGACTACCTTATTTGCATTCCATGCATTTTTTCAGGGAACGCTCATATCGTTGATTACTATTCTTGGGGGCGCTTTATTATTGAGTTATGCAGCAGTACATATTTGGCGATTATATTTTCAAAGTGCGATTAAACCACTTATTTTATGGGTGATGATTGTGGGCATTACCTCGGTAGAAATTATTTGGGTAGTGGGATTACTGCCCTTTGTCTATGGTGCCTTAGGGTTATTAGTTACCTGGTGTTGGTATTTGTTGCAGCTTTTTGCGCGCTTTCATTTTTCTAAAAGAGGCATAGAATGGAAACAACAAGTGCCATTTTTAGTTATCAATGCCTTGTTAGTGATTATGTTTTTTATCTTTTTTGTTCGCTGGGTATAGGTGGGATGTAAAAATAATGCTATACTTTGACTATGACTTCTATGAATAAAACAGACCTGAAAAAAAAGAAAGATGCGCCACATCTTCCATCTCGGCTCGTAACGGATATCCAAAAACAACAATGGGTCCGTTTATATTGGTTTATCTTTATTGTTGTTGTTTCTTTTTTTGTTGGTGGTGTGGGATCAATTGTGATTACCAGTTGGGTTATTCCACAACAAGTGGTACCCCATACCACTATTTATAATGTTGGCGTCCATAGCGGGGTGAACAGTGATGCACCACTCGATCCATTGGTATTGCAACAAACACAACAGCGCTTACTTCGCGTGTATGACAAAACAAAACAGGTAGAGAACTGGTATAGAGAAAATGCCTATCTTGGCCAAGCAGTCATACTCAGTGCAGGGGGATGGGCAACCGTGTATCGGGTAACAGATACGCCGCTTTCGTTTACGCAATGGGAATTTGTGGATTTTGAAGGAAAACGCTATAGCGCGGAAACAGCGATACAAGATGTCACGGTGCCAGGATTATGGTATGTAAAATTAATTGGCGATGATTTTAGAGGAGACATTACTTTTCCCAATTGGAAAGAACTTGGCGAAGACACGATTTTTGCAAATGTTGGAAGAAAAGATATTACGCCCCTTGCTCGCGGAGAAGTCACCACACGTATTCCATCGGACACACAATATAGAATGTGGAGCGTAACCAATGAATATCGGGTGTTGGGCGACGCAGCTATTGGTGATGTGGTGGTAACTCCCTCAGGTGCCTTTGTTGGATTTATTGGTCGCGATACCACCCTTGTTGGTGCATGGCATATTCAAGGGCAGCTCGTATCTTTATTTGCAAAAGGAGTGCCAACGTATATGGACTTGCCATTGCGTGGGTTTATGGTTGACCGTGCAAGCGGCGAGCACGATGGATTTTATGTTGCCCAAGTGCTGAATAGAACAACGACTGTTATTGAACAAGGCGATGTGATTATAAAAATTCAAGATGAATTTATTGACACTATTGATGTGGGGCAAGTCTTGAGTTTATTACCGAGTGACGTACCGGTAACGGTGATTCGCAACGGTGAACAACTTTCCTTGTTGTTAACGAAAGAAGTAACGATCTATCCATAATTATTTTTTACTTAATTTTTTCTTTATTTGATGTATGTTTCATCAGCAACCAGCAACCATTCTTAGACGTCGATCCAAAGTTATTGTATTAAGTGGCATTCTTGTTGCTGCGATGTGTTTTTTTGCGACGCTCTTACTTCCGTTGGAATATAGAGCAGACGCACAAGTATTTATTAGCTCACAATCTCGCTACGGCGTTGATCCTTATACGGTAGTAAAATCATCTGAACGAATTGGAGAAAATTTAACACAAATTATGAAGACGAATGATTTTTATCAAAAAGTCATTAGTCAGCCAGGATACCAATTAGACACCACCCGTTTTCAAAATATAGAAGAACGCATTAAACGCAAACGTTGGGAAAAAACGATTTCCTCTTCTGTTGTTTTTGGTACTGGCGTATTAAATGTAAGTGCGTATCATAAAAATCAACAACAAGCACAAGCCTTTGCGAGTGCTGCGGTAGATGCGTTGGTACAACAAGGAAAAGAATATGTGGGAACAGACGTTACCATGAAAGTGGTCAATTATCCTGTGGTGACGCAGTTTCCTGTTCGCCCAAATATTATTGTTAACACCCTGCTTGGCTTTTTTGTGGGGGTTGTTGGTATGGGCGTGTTGGTATTAAGAAAAAAGAGAGGACTCGTTTAGTTTGACACAGCATTTTTTAACCATTTTTTATGCAACAAGATTTTTTATCACAATATATTGAACGAGTGCTTAGCCTCGTTGGTTTATCTGATGTAACGGACGCACAAAAGCAAACCTATGTGCCGCAATTGTCTGCGCAATTGGAACAACGCATGGGCTTAGAGCTTATGCCCCAATTAGATCAAGAACAACTTGCAGAATTTTCTCGATTACTCAGCGACATGCATGGTTCCGCAGAAGATTGGCAAACATTTTGGAAAAGCGCTGTCCCAAATTATGAAGAGCAAGTAGAACGTATCCTGCAAGAGTTTGCCGCTGACGTTCAAGCGGCGATGCAGTAATTGTTGTTATGAATCAAATGCCTGTCGCATCCCTAACACCCAACAGAGATCACCATGATGTTGATGACGTGACGACTCTGTATAAAGAACGCCAAGAAAAAATGGCTGCGATTTTGCGTGAGGCAGAACAGTTAGAACTCGAGGTTGAAAGAAGTATTCGAGAAGAAGAAAAAAAAGACATTCATCACACCTTAGATACTATTCTCAAATTAGATGATTAACGTATGCCTGGACAACATAAACAACAATTAGAAGACTTACAAAAGAAAGTAGAAACATTGCATGAACTGCATGCTGATAAAGAGGCTGCGTTGCAAACTGTCGGTGAATATCGAGAAGAGGTGAGGCAGGTGATTGAAGAAATGAAAGCCGAAAATAAAAAAATTGCACAACAAGTTGATCAACGGTTAAGGGCTATTGATGCAGCGATTAAAACATTGATGCAAAAAAGCACACAAACAGCATTACGACCATTTGTCGAACAATTAGTGAGACTTCGTAATGAAAAAGCAAAAATTGTTGCTGAATTAGTTGTGTTAGATGAATTACCTCCGGGAAAAAAGGTAGACATTCCGGCCTTATCTCGAAGTTTTCAAGCGGCAACGAGAAACGTGCCGCTTATTCAGGTAACTGATTTTCTTGCAAGTAAAGGGTTAGATAACGAGTCTGTTCCTCCACCAACAACGAATCTTAGTGCCGTTGCTTCGCCAGAATCTCAAGCTTCAGGGACTGATTGGGAAATACGAAAAAATAGCATTTATTTTCAAAAGAAACAGCTCCGTGCAGGTATGCATATTGAGCTTGATCAAGAAGGGGCTGATGGTAATTTGTTTAGGGGAATTGTTATTGTGGAAAAAATAAAAGATGGACGTGTATTTGTCGAGGGGGATACGCAACCCTACACACTACAAGAGTTACATAATTTTCATGCCAGAATAGAAGATATACCAGATACAACCGCAGCGCCAGAATCTCGTGGCTTACAAACAGAAGAGGAAGCATTTGCGGGTTTTATGCAGGATCCGCGTGCAGGAAGCACGTTTTGGTTTCATGATGGTAAAAAACAATTTCCTTTTGTTATTAAAGGTGTTCAAGATGGACGGCTTGTTGCTATAAAAAAACAAAGTCGTGATAAGGTGTTCTATACACAACAAGATTGGAATGAGGATATTTTAGCAGAATTGATTAGTGATAAAGAACCACCACAACCAGAGACGATTACCAAAGATCGTGCATCGCTTGAAGCGTTTGACGGTTCACCTCATATTGATAGTCGTTGGACAAGAAAAAAAACTGGTCAAAAGGTACCACATACACTTATTGTAAAAGGGGTAACTTCTTATGGACGTTTAGCACTGCAAAGACAAGACACGAGTGATCAAGAATTTTTTACTGAACAAGAATGGCATGATGCACTTGCCGATCGTAGTCTTATTGAAATCAAAAAAGAACAAGCGCCTCCAAAAGAAGAGAAAATTTTAGTGGTTAACGACGAAGCCGCACTGAAAGAGTTTGCTGAAGAACCAAGAAAAGATTCTCAGTGGACTGTGCGTCGAAATGGTCAACGAGCCTATACGATTGTTATAAAAGGAATTCGACCTGATACAGAGCAGCTTGTTGTGCATCGCTTTGGCAAACCGGAAGATGAAGAGTATATTGATTTAGCTGATTGGAATCATGGCGTGGTAGTGGAAAAAACAATTTCTCGCAAAGGCGAAAAAGAGACTCCTCCTCCAAAAGAAGAACGAGTTATTGTTATTAATGATGAAGCAACACTCGCAGAATTTGCTGGCGAACCAAAAAAAGATGCACAGTGGACAATCAAAAAAACAGGACAACAAGGATATACGATTGTGATAAAAGGCATTCGTCCAGATACGAATCAATTAGTGTTTCATCGATTGGGTAAACAACAAGATGAAGAATATATGGATCTTGCTGATTGGGATGCAGGAGTGGCAAGTGGAACAATTTCTGTAAAAGACAACAAAGATAAAGCGCCAGCACCTGAAAAGATTCGTTTTGTAAATGATGAAACCGCGTTAGAAGATTTTGATGGAGAACCAACAAAAGATAGTAAGTGGGGAAGAATTAAATCAGATGGTACTGCACATACCATAGAAATATTGGGTATTAATCCTGAAAACGGGAGTATTGTGTTTCAAAAAGTTGGAACACGTGTAATGGAAGAAATGACGCTATTGGATTGGGATAAAGCAATAGCCGATGGAGATATCTATGTAAAAGATGAGAAAAAACCTGTCACAGAACCCCGCATTGTCGATGATGAAGTTGCGCTTGCTGCGTTTGCAGAGCAACCTAAAAAAGGCAGCAAATGGAAAAACCTCATTGATCCAACCAATCCACATACGATTGAAATTTTAGGAATTGACCCAGACAGTGGCAAAATTGCCGTAAAACAATCAGGAAAAACAGAAAAAGTATATTTTACCAAAGCAGAATGGGATGCGGCTGTTTTGGCAACACCCAAATTAATTGAATTGATGGGTGAACCCCAAGCCGCAAAAGAAAAAGTGCGTCCAGTGGATGATCCTATTGCTTTAGGAACATTTGAACGTGCTCCGACAAAAAAGAGTAAATGGAAACGAATGGTTAGTCCAGATCCGGGGTATTTGGTAGAAGTTTTGGGTGTTATTCCTACAGCTACAGGATCTGAAATTGTGGTGCAACGGCTTGGAACAGATATAGAAGAACGTTTTACTAGAGATACGTGGAAAGCAGCCTTTGATAGTGGTGAGCTCGTTGGAGAAAAAGAAACACCAACGGCAAAGAAAGAAGCACCTAAAGGCATTGCCTTTGCTGGTCGTCGCTTGTTTGTGGGAGATATTTATCACGCACAAAAAGCAGGGAATACAAAAAAACGCTATGAAATTGTGGGTATAAACGACGATGGTACACAGCTACGAGTAAAAGCACTGGATATGGGTGGTGCATTGCTTACCTTTGACGCAAGTACCTGGCAAGACTTTGTGTTAACTCCAGAAAAAACCACGCCAATTGAATTTATTGGGCGAACGTTTGAGATTGGGGCTACCCTTAAGTGGACAAGTAAAGATAAAAAAGTATTGCTATTAACCGTACAAGGACTATCTGAAAACGGAGAGTTACTCCTTAAATCCAATAAAGGGACAGAGGTTGTTTGGGATGAAGCAACACTACAAGCCTTTATGGGCAAGCAAGTTGCCGATGGCGCAACCCTCGAATTACATGGCATGGTGGACGCTGCGGTTGACGCGGCAAAAGAACAAAAAAGAAACGCAGAGATATTTATGGTCGAAGGCAAGCCCGCAAAAGTGGGTGAGGTGGTAACTTTTAAAAGCCAAGATGGTACGACCGCGTCGTTTGTCGTTGTTGCTATACAAGAACAGAACGGACAAAAAGAAATTGTGTTACAGCATCTAGAAAGTAATCAAGAGCAACGTATTCTTGAATCTGTTTGGCGCCAGAATGTTGATCAAAAGATCTATACTATTGAACGAAAAAAGAGTGGCATGGAGGAATTAAAAGAGCTGTTTAGTGCAACCATGCTTAATGATCTATATCGGTCGTTGATAGAGAATCCAGATCCTCGCCAAGTAGAAGCAGCCTTTAAAAATATTTTTGATGGTATTGATGGGGCAAAGAAAGCCTTGTTAGAATTGCGTGTTAAAAAAGCTGGTTTCACATCGTTTGATCAATTTTTGCAAACATGGCAGAGTCAGCTTTGCTTTATGATGCAAGAGGTCATGCAAACAATGGCCAACGATGCCTTGAGTAGACAAATTGCTCGTGATAGTGCGTTGGGAAGTTACGATCAACAACAAGAACTCATGGATCAAGCAAATTTTGGTTTTGCGGATAGATTAGTACGCGGAACCAAAAAACACCTCGGGGTATTGCTCGGATCAGCCGGAGCAGGATTGTCAGTTGCTGGTTTAGCCACAACGGTTGCCGCACCAGCGGCTCTTGTGGGTGGTTTGGCATTTGGAACAACCTCGTTAGTTCGTCGCGTATTAAAGCGAGGACAACTAGATAAAAAACAAAGCGCACGGGCTGACGTAGTACAAGAGGCAGACGCACGACAACGAGCCGTATTTGCACAAACAGAAGGAACGTTTGGTCAGGAACGTTTTGCTGCTGCTATGCAGACGATGCTCGAAGGATTTAACAGTAAAACGAATCTACAATTTACGAGTAAAACCGTGCATGAGGCAAGTTTGAATACGCTCATGGCAAATGAAAAAGGAAAAAATAATATTGAGCGACAAACAGAATATCGCTTGGAAAAATTAGTCGCGAATGTTGGCAGACGCAATGCAGAATTATATCCACAAGCCTACGATACGAATGCAAAATCAAACAAGATAGAACTATCTCGTGTTGCTGCACGTGGTATTGCGAATTTATTTAGCGGTGATTTATTTTTGAATGCGAAAGGCAATAAACGATTTGTTGGCGATATCTTTACTTTTGTTGGTGGTGCACTGGTTGGGGGAACACTTGCCATGAGTAGTGGACATATCCTTGCCAAAACCGCAGCACGCTTAACCAGCGGAACATTGCGTCGTAGTGTAGAAAGTTATTATAAAAAAGGAGAATTTGCTGAACAAGCGAAACAGGATGCCATTCTTAAGTTGGAGCGTGCACTCGCTAATGGCAAGATAAACGAAGCAACATTAAAAGCACTCAATGCAAAATTGACCACTTTAGAAAAAGGCTCACCAACACAATCTCAACAAACGCGGATTCTCGAAGCACTTAAAGCAGGATTGCCTGCTGGTATTTTTACTGCGGCGTTGGGGCTTGGCGTGGACGGTGTACGATATGCCTTACCCACGATGGATGGTCCGCATCATTTGGATCATGAAATAAACAAGATGACAGGAATGAAACTGGAAGATGTTACTGCGGAACAACCAGAACACGTGCAAGACAGTGCTGATGGGCGTTATGCAGGAGCACAAGATCGTGAAGTCGTAAGACCAGTACAATCGCGTATGGAAACAGCCGAACGACCTGTCGGGGTAGGTGACCTGCAAAAAAACTTAAACAAATTTACGTTGGCGGGTGAAGATGCGCGTGGTAAAAATGTGTTGCATGTGGCAAATACATTACAACAAGATGCTACCATGAAAGCGTTGATTATAGAAAAAGAACGAATAGCGCATCCAGAATATACTACCTTGAATGATAATCAAGTATTGCATCGTTGGCGTGTTGAATTAGCAAAAGATGCTGGGTGGGACATGAACAGCCGCACCTATACCAAAACACCATTGTTTGAAGTAAATGGAAAACAAATTGAATTTAAACCATTTATCAAAGATGATGGGACGATTGGTATTACCGCAGACAAAGAGTTTATTAAAGAGCATGGTGCCAAATCTTTTCCAGAAAAAGTACTTCCAGCAGAAACAGCTAAACATAGTTTAGGCGCGTTGGGAGAAAAACATGGTATTGTTAAGATTGACAGCCTCCCTCCCAAAGCAGTACGTATTAATGGCTTTGCCTTAGAACGAAGTGCGTTATTTGGTTCAACAGAGAGAGCCAATGAAGTGTATATAAAAACGATCGATGGGAAGAGCTTTTTATTTGTGAAACATGTTGATGCACAAGGAAAGGCAAGCGTGTATCAGTTTGAAGGGGCAAAAGCAAAAGCATTGTTATCTGATTTAAATCGTGAAGCATCGTTGACTGATATGCCTAGACAACGGCTTGAAATAGTTAACGAACAACAGCGATTTGCACCAAAATCAGAAATTCTTAAGGCAGAATTGGATGATGAAGGACGCATTACCAAACCTGCGTTGCCAGAACAATTTACTCGTGGCAACAGAACGGGCATTGCCGTAGGCAAACAAGGTGCCTATGAATATTGGGTCACTGGCAAACAACCAGATGCTGCCGTGTATATTAAAACCAATACCGGTACGGTGATGAAAACAACCTTGGCAGAATTGCAAGGCGAGAAAAATAAAGGAATGGATGCGCTGGTATCAAAAGCAGATGCACAAAAAGTGGTAGCCGCAACCTTGCCAGACAAATTAGATTCCACCAACCGCAGCGGCATGACCAATAGTAATGGCAAACGTGCAGAATATTGGATTCGCCCGGAACAAGGCAAGCAAGTGGTGTATATTCGTACTGATGATGGAAAGGTGTTGAAAACGGATATGGAAGCGTTGCGAGGCGGAAATATACCCAAAACAGATGCTGTTGATCTTAAACAAGAACAACAACTACGAGAGAAACAACTATTTGAAAACAAAGTGACACAAATTACCACCGATAAAGCGCTATTACGCGAGATGAGAACCCGCGCATTGTTTCAAGAACGGGGAGCAGATGGTCAAAAAGCATTTGATGAATTTGCAAAAGACTATGTAAAGAAATATCCAACCGCCGATATAACTGATCCAGAAGAAAAGAAGGATTTGATCCGAGCATGGAAAGATAAGGTGGCAGAGATTATGAGTAAACCCATGATGGTTGATCGCAGTGATGTATCACTCCTCCCAACAGCCGATAAACCGATTGTGGTATTGCCCGCAGTAGAATCAGGCAAGCAGCAAATTTCTGTATGGAATGAAACGCAACGGCAAGCCCAACCAATAACGTTACCCGCTGCGTGGGAATCAAAACTGCAAGATAATAAATTAATTGTGCCCATTGCTGAAACACCAACTGCGGTTGATGTGCAATTTCGCTATGATCCAACAGTTAAAGAAACAGTACCATTTTTCCGTGTGGATGCTGGACAAGCAGCAAATGGGACGAAGAGTTATGAATATTATCGAGTAGCAGATGTAACAAACGATCAATATGCCTCTCCTGTGGAATTACCCGAACCTGTTCAAGCAACTGTTCCACCAGTAATAGGAGAACAACAGACAGAGCAACCTGTTGCTCCTGTTGAGACTAAACCAGCCGTACCCCCAACTGAAGCTGCTCCTCAAAATCAAAATAACGTTGTTGAGTTTGCTCCGCAAGCAAGTGCACAGACTCCAATAGTATTAGAACGAAAAGGGGATGCGGTTACGTTGCGTTCTTGGGATGCGGTAGCGAAGAAGAGTATTGCCTTTGATCTCCCAGATAGATTAGTAGCACAAATGGCTGGGGGCAAATTACAAATGGACCTTTTGGGAACACCAACAACCGGTGAGATTATTTGGTCTCGAGTTAATGGGGTGCGTCAAGCAGTCTTTCAGGTGGACGCTGGGAATGAGTATGAGCTCTATCCGCTAGATTTATTAATAAAACAAGAGCTGGTTGACCCAGTGATGGTACCAAAACAGGGGACTGATACGACTGTGGTAAGGAATGCGGCGTAATAGTATAAAAGGGGAGTATTATCTAAAAAAGTGGCTCAGTTGCCACTTTTTTTGTCGTTATATTGACAAAAGCTCTTTTTTATGCTATACTCTCTCGTTATCTAAAAATCCCTCTATTGCCTATTGTTGCTTGAGAAGGAGTCTCTTCTCAGGCAATAGTAAGGTAATAGCCTTGCTACCGCCACTGCCCTATAAAGGCTATGGCGAACAAACGGTTCATTACAATTTGCTTGAGAATATATATATGGAATGGAATTGGCTAACATAAGGGTAGTGTTGCCCTTAGCTTGGCCAATTTCATTTCTAGAGAGCACAACCGCGCAACCCCATGGCCCGGGGCACAGCGCATTCACACCGCGTCCGTGTCCCGGGCGCATGACCTAGGAGGTCAAAATGTCTGTTACCGGAACTGGGAGTCTGCCTCCCAACCAGGTTCCTCCTCCCGGAGGAACCACGAATCCGCCCCCCGCCCCTCCGGGTGGGGTCGCTCCCAACAACCCTCATGCGCCTGTGAAGCCGGCTCCCACGCCGGCCGCGCCTCCCAAGGTGCTCCCGCCCCTGCCCCCGGCGAAGCCCAGCCCCACTCCCGCGGCCGCGGTCATCCCCGCGCCCGTGGCGGCGCCGGTGCAGGTCGATCTGACCCCCGGCGCTGTGAGCCGCGTGGCCTCCGCGGTGCGGAGCCACGTGGAAGATGCAACGACGGATCTGTCCGGCCTCATCCGCGGGCAGCAGAACCGCAACAACGGCAAGGGAATGATGGTGGCGCTCGTCGCCGCCATCGTCCTCTGCTTGCTCTTGGTGGCGCTGCTGCTCGGCTTCGGCCGTGACAGCAGCCCCCCCGCCCCCGCGGCGCCCGCCGCCCCGGCGAAGGCCGGCAGCGATGAGGTCGCGGACTGCATCAAAGAATGCGTCAGCGACCAGGTCAAGCTCGGCTTCGACCGCGCCAAGGCCGAACCCATCTGCAGCGAAAGCTGCGGGCTCATGGTCAACAACTGAAACAATGGAGCCCCCCTGCTGAAGAGGCAGGGGAGGAGAAAAAATCATGAAGTTTTCCAGTTTCTTTTTTGCCCTCGCCTTCCTGGCAGGGTTTCTCCCCTCGGGCGCTTCGGCGACCGGGGATGCGACCAACAACCCCCGATACGCGGCCGCCAGTGCGCTGGCCACCGCTCGTCTCGTTGCCGCCGACATGCTGGCGGCTTCGAAGGAGTTCAAGAACGGCGCCTCCCGCGCCGACGCGAGCACCTGTGAGGAGAAGCTGGAGGAAGCAGCGCGCTGTTTCGAAGAGCGCTGTGACCCCCGCGGTTTCGTCGCGGCCTGCGAGCGCGCTGCGAAGCGCATCGCCTCTCGCGAACGTGGCGTCAACCTCCGTCCGGTCCTCGACCGGCTCGACTTGCTCAGCAAGCAGGCAGAGGATCGGCACACGGAGCTCATGGGCGCCATCGAGGGCGTTTCCGACGCCCTGACCCTGCACGACGAAGAAACCCAAGCCAAGCTGGACGCCGCCAACGCCAAGTTGGACCGGCTGATCCAGCAAGGTCTGGTCACCTCCGCGTGCGAGGCCAAAGCCCGTGCGATCACCGTGGCCCACTCGGCCGGGGTGGGAGCAGATACGCTCTCCATCTTGGCCAAGTCCCTGGAGACCTGCATGAAGGCAGTGTTGGAGCCCAACGCCCTCGCCACGCTCTGCGTGGAAGAGGGGCGGGAGTGCTCCATCCCCCTCGAC
The DNA here is from genome assembly GCA_964522435.1 of uncultured Gammaproteobacteria bacterium. Classification (GTDB taxonomy): domain Bacteria; phylum Patescibacteriota; class Patescibacteriia; order Magasanikbacterales; family UBA922; genus CAZFUL01. The sequence goes on along the minus strand of CAZFUL010000006.1, from coordinate 18,117 downwards.
GGGGGACGGATGCTCTTCATCGACCCGCCGCCCGCCGGCAGCCACTCCAATGCCTACACCGCCGTCAAATGGGCGGTGCCGATGGCAGCTGGTGCTGTCGGAATGGCCGCTTTGTGCGGAGAGCAAGATGAAGGTCCCAGCGACCTCTACGACTGCGCTCCTTCTGCGCTTATCGGCCTTGTTGGCGGCGCCCTCATCTCGGGCATCTGGGAACTCGCCGATTGATCGGCTGTCCCGGGTGCCCCACCCGCCTCTCCCCTCAAGCAAATCCCCGAACCCCCCTCCCACTGGTGCCTCGTATACCGAGGCCGAATCAAATCGACTCTGTACCTCGCGCCAGTGGGGAACAGAACTGCGTACCATTGACAAATGATCAAACATAGTGTTTAATGATGCGCTGACTGTTTAGCAATTTGATCCTTACAATTGAGGAATAAAAGTAATAATATAGATACGCCTCCGGCGTTGCTGTACGCATGAAGCTGCTCTACAAAAACAAAGAGCACTTTCCTGCGTACAGTAACCCGGCACGGTGCTCGGGTATGGTTTGCCCAGCTCGGGCATCTGTGCGTACAACCGCTTGAACCAACTCTACTTACTGAAAGATTGTGAATGCCATCAGTTCTTTGCCCCATCGTTAGGGGAGGAGAACGCGCGGGTAACGGTAAAGTTGCTCGGGGAAACAATGATTGCTTACCTCAATACCAATGAGGCATAAGCATATCGGCGTGACCTAGATGGTGATCATCGTTTGATGTGAGTGGGGAAGGCGAGAGCACCCACTGCTGACTATAAGGAGATCGCACCATGAACGTGCGCATCCTGTTCTGGCTCTTTGTGAGCCTTCCTCTCGCGGCCCTCACGGGCTGCGGTGATGACTTCAACCTCGGGCGGAAGAAGGAGCTCGGCGAGAGCTCCGACCCCGCCCGCATCGACTGCAACGACGGAGACAACAACTCCGGCCTGGGGCTCCCCGAGCTCCGGGACGGCCGCGACAACGACTGTGACGGTCGTGTTGATGAGGGTTTCGAGAACGCCGGCCAGCCCTGTGAGACGGGCGTCGGCGCCTGTCACCGGATGGGCGTGATGGGCCCCACGGCCGACCTCCTCGCCCTCGAGTGCGAGGGTGCGGATGGCCTGCCGCTCCAGCCCGGAGCGCCTGTGGCCGAGACCTGTGACAGCGTCGACAACGACTGCGACGGCACCGTCGACGAGGACTTCGGCCCCGAAGGTAACAACACCATCGGGGGCGTTTGCAACCTCGGCGACGGTGACTGCGCCGCGCAGGGCGTCCGGGCGTGTAACGCCCAGGGCGCCGTTGTCTGCAACGCCCCCGCGGGCCCGCCTCCCCAGGCGGAGCTCTGCGACGGGCGCGACAACGACTGCGATGGCCAGACCGACGAGACCTTCCCCACCCTTGGGGAGGCCTGCAACGCCGGCCAGGGCGCCTGCCTCACGGCGGGTGAACTGGTCTGCAATGCGCAGCTCAACGGCGTCGTCTGCGACGCCGTGGCGGGCCAGCCTGTGGCCAACGAACTCTGCAACGGCATCGACGACGACTGTGATGGCCAGAGCGACGAAGACTTCAACCTCGATGAGGCCTGCGACGTGGGTCTCGGTGCCTGCATGGTTCAGGGTGAGCGGGTGTGCAACCCCGCCAACCTCTCCGGCGCGGCCCTTTGTGTGGGCCAGCCCCTCGCCCCTGGCGAGGAGACCTGCAACAACATCGACGACGACTGTGATGGTCAGAGCGACGAAGACTTCAATGTCGGGGAAGACTGCACCTTCGGGCAGGGCGAATGCGCCCAGCCCGGCATCGTGGTCTGTCCCCCCAACGGGGGGATGAACGCGTTGTGCATTCCCAACGACGACCCCATCGCGCCGCAGAACGAGCGGTGTGACGGGGACGACAACGACTGCGATGGCCGCACGGACGAAGGTTTCAACGTCGGCGGTGCCTGCACCGTCGGCGTGGGCGCTTGTCAGCGCCCCGGAGCTTTCGTCTGCAACAACCAGGGCGCTGTCGAGTGCAGCGGCCAGCCGGGCAACCCGGTGACCGAGGCCTTCGACGGCATCGACAACGACTGCAACGGCTCCATCGATGACAACGTTCTCTGCGGCGAAAGCGCCAACGAGGACGAGAACGACGCGGCCTGCCGGGCACCCTGCCTGGCCGACCGCACCTGCCTCAACCCCAACTGGGTCTGCCGTGACTTCCGGCAGCAGGCGGATGGGCTCCCCGCCCACAACTACTCCGCCTGTGTTTCCCCCCGCCTCCCGGCCAGCCACATCCATGTGTGCCAGGTACCGGGCAGCGAGGCACCCGGCGATGACCGGGTCTGCACGACCTGCCTGGATCGCGATGGCGACGGGCAGTGCAACCCCGCGGAGTGGTTCTGCGCGGACGGGTTCGACAGCGACGGTGACACCCTCACCGACGATGATGATCTCGACTGCAGCGAGCCCCCCGCGGAGCTCTGCAACGCCCGCGACGACAACGGCGACGGCAATGTCGACGAAGGCAACAACCTGTGCCCCCGTGGCCAGGTCTGCCAGCTCGGTCGTTGCACCCTGCCCCTCGAGTGCGAGGAGGATGCCGACTGTGATGTCGGCGAAGAGTGCAACAACGGGACCTGCGACCCCATCCCCGGCTTCTGCCGGCTGGTCGTGGACTGCCCCCAGGGCTGGAGCTGCACCAACAACCGGTGCGTCCAGCCCCCCCCGCCCCCGCCCGCCGAGTGCGCCGAGAACGCCGACTGCGGCGTGGGCGAGGTCTGTGACGACGGCGACTGCCGCGTGGCCCTCTGCCCCGCGGACTTCGCCTGCGCCGCGGGCCAGAACTGCGTGGGCGGCATCTGTGTCGCCGCCCCGCCCCCGCCTCCTCCGGCCGCCATCCGCGTCCGCATGACCTGCGGTGCTGATTGCCAGCCCCACCTCATCCACGGCGGTCTCACGACCGCCGACGGCGATGACATCATCGAGATTGGCCCCGAGGCCAACTCGAGTGAGTTCATCGTCGAGATGAACGGGGTTGAGGCGTGCACCCGCGCCAGCGGCCTCGAGATCTGGGCCCGCGTGGCCCGGAACCTCAACGCGGCCATGCCGTACTACTCCTGCGATGCAGGCGCGCCCTCCCTGGAGACGCTGGTCGTCGAGACCAGCATCAACGGGGCGGCGTGGGCGCGGATTCCGCGCCAGTACGTGCAGCACCAGCACGCGTGCGGCGGTGCGGCGCCGGGGAACATCTTTGTTCCTCGCGCCGCCCTCGGCTGCGGCCCCTGGCAGCGCTAACCCGCTGACCAGGGACCCCCACCAACTCTGCCCCGGCACTCTGTCTGGGCACCTACCTTTGCTCTTTCCCACCTAACAGTTCTCCAGCTCATAGAGCCTGACCTGCGCACAACCTGCGCTCGCTAGCCAACTGAGCTGGGGAAGTAAAAGATCCCCGGGGTTGCTTTACGCATACACCCCGGGCCAATTCCATGTGTGTTTCTTTCAACAGAAAGGAAAACAGATGAAAATAAAAAACTCACCAGAACGGTGGGTTTTTTGTTTTCGTATTTTTTTAGTTTTTTCCTGTTATGCTATGCCGTGCAATGATACTATAGTCAAACATTCCTTATGATTAAAATAAAAAAGAGCTTTCGACCAATTTGTGGCAATAACCACGGCCGGAAGTCTTTTTATATAAATAACGTAACATGAATGTATCCGGATATCAATAGATGCAATATGAAGAATATATATCAAACAAAGGCACTGCCGTTAGCAGGAACGCAATATAAGGAAGTATACAAAAAGGCATATAGCCTTTACGATACTATACGAAAGAAGTCAAAAAGAAGATCGTATGTCCGATCGGCATATTTTAATAAGGAAAAAATCTTTCTGCCACTATTTTGGAATCATTTACATGAAAAATGTAACTTTCGAGACAAAATAAGACGAGTAAAGTATTTCCCTTGTGCTATTGAGTTAATTGAAAATAGCACCGTTGACCCGGAATCTAAGGATAACGTAGATAGAACATCTGAAATTCTTCATCGATTTGCTGGAAAAACAAAGGATGGACAACTGTTTTTTGTTCAACTTAAGGAAGAAAAAAGATCAGGGGAAAAATGGTTAGTGTCTATATTTCCGATTGAGACATAAAACAAAAAAGGGCATTCCGCCAATTTGGGGCTTATAAACCCCGGCCGAAAGCCTTTTCTATTTTTAGAGTATCAGACAGCACATTCAATGTCAAGGTATATGGTTGTGGAAAAATAAAAAAAGACATTCCGCCAATTTGGGGCTTATAAACCACGGCCAAAAATCTTTTTCTGAATTTAGAATAACAAACAGGTAACTCACGGTGGTCACTGCGCTTCTTTTATTGTCAGAGTAGAGGAGGGTCTGTTATACTTAATCTGCTTTATTTCCCTCACATGGCCGACCCAAGAACCAATTTACTCCATGGCATGAAAGAACCAACACCCGCAAGGCGTATATTTTGGTTGATCCTGTTTTTCGGGGTATCGGTTATTACGATTCTGTTAGGGAACTTTTCTTTATTTGCTGCGTTCTTATTTGCGCTTGTTGCCTTTATCGCCGCGTTGGTTTATGCCCAAGGGGGGATACTTCTTTTGGCGGCATGTTCTTTTTTTTCTACTATTGGGATTTATTTTTCTCAATATGAATGGTCGCGGCGTATTCCGTATCTCAATGCGGTTGATGCCCCGGTGGTGGATTTTATTGCGGCATTTTTAGTAGTGACAACGCTCTGTGCCCTTATGACCCACATAACGAGCATACCCGCGCAACGAAAAAAACTCGTGCTTCATCTTTGTTTGTTGTATGGCGCATTTTTGCTGGTAGGTGTTGTAGCGAGTGTCCATGCCTTTGATTATCGTGTATTTGAAAGTCTGTATGCCCTTATCCGCAAACCCGCCTTTGTGTTTGCTGCGTATGTGTTGTTGCCTTTAGTTGTCTTACGAAAAGAAGAGGCCATGCAACAACTCTTTCGTATTTGGTTTTGGGTTGGCCTCTTTGCTGCCTTGTTTGGACTATCATCATTAGTGGTTGCACAAAGTGGTGATGTGTTTCGCGTGCAACCCTATACCTTTTGGGGCATTACTCCCTTTGGATTTAACCATAATGTGTTGGCAGAAGTGCTGGTAACCGTGCTGCCTATTTCGTTATATGTAGTATTGCAAAAACAGCTCCATGAGGCAGCCTGGAAACAACGCCTATATCAATGGGGGACAGGGATTATTTTTATTGCGAGTTTACTTACCTTATCTCGGGCAGCATGGATTGTTGTTGCTACCTTGGCTGGCTTTGTGCTGTATCACTCGCCCGAGTATAGAAAAAAAACCAGCGCATACTGGCAAGCCTACAAACCAATATTGGTGAGTATCGCGCTTTTGTTAGTGGGCTATATGGGATTTTTTTTGGTATCACATACCGCACAAAGTTCTACCGCATCACGCTTACTTACCACAGACATTGTGAGCTATATGGTAACGCGTTCTCCGTTTATTGGCTACGGACCAGGTATGTATATTCCTGTGTTAGAACAAACCCGTGCCTTTACCATGGATTTTGGTGATCCGCTTGATGCCCATGGCTATATCCAAAAAGTGTTGTTGGAATATGGCGTGTTGGGCTTGGTATTGTTTACTGCCTGTTTAGGATATATTTTGGTATTTTTGTATAAAAAATATCGGGCAGCAGAGCATGGCGAACAACGACTGTTATATCAAACCATGTTCTTAATGGCCGTTGCGGCGATTGGGTTTCAACTCTTTAATACCTCGTATTTTAGTAGTGTTATGTGGCTCCCACTTGGGGTGGCGCTTGCAGTGGTAACAAAAAAAGATAATTAATGTTGGCTCATGAAAAAACAAATTCACATTGTCCACATCATTACCGATTTGTCCTTTGGCGGAGCACAGCGGTTTGTTGTTGATTTGGTCAATCATGCTGATAAACACAGCTATCGCTTTAGTATTGTTACGCTGCGAGATGATATTCGTTTAGCAGAACAAATCACCACCGATGTGTCTGTGCATGTGGTAGAAAAAAAAGGAAAATTGAGTTTGGGGTTATTTGCTGATTTGAGAAAAAAACTTACAGAACTAAACCCGGATATTGTTCACACCCATTTATTTGCCCCAGATATATGGGGTCGTGTTGCTGCTCGACAAGTAGGGCTACCCATTGTTACCACAGAACATAACACCAATTATGCGGATGGCGCTATTCGCAATTGGGTAAAAAAACAAACCACACACCATACAAGTACCCATGTTGCTGTTTCTGACGCTATACGCAGCTACTCAATGAAACATTATGGCATTACAGACATGCAGGTGATTCGTCCGGGAATTGATCTATCGCAGTTTTTGTCTGTGCCTGCTCTTACAAAAAAGAAAGAGCTTCGCTATCTTATGCTGGGGCGTATCACCAAACAAAAAGGGTTTGATATCGGATTGCAGGCCTTTGCTCGGGTGCAAGAAAAAAATTGGCAATTGAGTATTGTGGGAGAAGGGGAAGATAAACAACTTTTGGAGACACTTGTCGCACGCTATCAATTGCAACAGCAGGTGACTGTTCTTGTGCCAACGGCTGATGTTGCTGGGTTGTTATCCAACCACGATGTGGTCGTTGTTCCATCTCGTTGGGAAGGCTTGGGGGTCGTGATTATGGAAGCCTTTGCTGCGGGTCGTGTGGTTATTGGGTCTGCCGTGGGTGGTATTCCAGAACTTATTCAACAGCAACAAACGGGTCTTTTGGTTCCGGCAGAGGATGTTGATGCCTTGCACAACATGATCCAAACAACGCTAGAAGATCCCTCACTTCGTAGCACGCTTGGAGCTGCTGCCAGAATGTATGCAAAGACACATTTTGGCTTAGAAAAAATGATTGGTGCCTATGCTCAGGTGTATCAATCCTGCCTTAAGAAAAAGGCCGTATAACCATTTTTGTTTTTTTTCATTTTTTTGTTGACCTTTTGTAGAGAGGAAGATATGATTAGTCTATATATTCTATAATCATATATGCAAGGAGAAGCAACAATACAAGATCTTTTTGAGATCGTTATGTTTATTAAAGATAATGCTGCAACGAAAGACGATATTGCCGCTATTCGTGCTGAAATGGCAACTAAAGATGATCTTACCAGTCTACGACAAGAATTAAAACAAGATATTGCGGAATTACGAAAAGAAACAAAACAGGATATTGCGGAATTACGAAAAGAAACAAAACAGGATATTGCGGAATTACGAAAAGAAACAAAGCAAGATATTGCGGAACTACGAAAGGAAACAAAGCAAGGTATTGCCGATTTACGCAAAGAATCGAAAAAAGACAGTGCGAGTATACGAGTTGCAATGGCAACCAAAGACGATATTCTTTGGCTTGATGAAAAAATAGAGCAAGTGCGAGATGATATGATGCATCATGTCGATGGGTTTATTGGACTATACAAAACACAAGAACAAGAAATGGCAATGCTCTCTATGAGAGTATCACGTGGAGAATAACCTGAGCTGAGGAGTATAAAAAAACATGGGGTTCAACCCATGTTTTTTCGTATCCTGTTTATGATGCACGGTGTTTTTGTTGCAGCACATCATAGGCGGCGTCTGTTGTTTGTTGCAGTTCTTCAACAGCTGCGTCAACGATAGTAAGACCTCTTTGTATTTGCGCAATGCGCTCCTCAATCGCATCAAAGCGATCATGCATGGTAACGTCTATCTGGGTTACATGATCCATAATAGACGCCAGCATGCTGGTGATATTTCCCTCCATAGGAAGATATTGGTTATGAATAATAGAGTAACTATAACCAACGGTAATTTTTTTGTAAATAGTAATTGGAGCGTTGCGATTTTGTGCTAACATTGATACAATATGCCTATAGTTACTTGAGCATCCGTATCTACCGGTGGTATGTCACAAAACCTGCAACTTCCTATCGACTGCGTGTTAGGAATTACCTACAATTGTAATTCAAAATGTATCATGTGTGATATTTGGAAAATTAAAAATTTTCCTGAATTGCCCGTGAAAGAATATGAAAAAATTCCGCAAAGCTTACGGGATATTAATATCTCTGGTGGTGAGCCATTTTTGCGCACCGACATTCCAGATATTATTCAGGTGGTGAACAAACGCTGTCCTAAAGCACGCATGGTTATTTCTACGAATGGCTTTACGCCTGCCTTGATTGAACGCCAAATGAAAAAAATTCTGCAAATCAAGCCAGATATTGGGGTTGCGGTGTCTGTTGATGGCTATGGCGACATGCACGAACAAATTCGCAAAATTCCGCATGCTTGGGAAAAAGATATGGAAACAATAGAACGCTTGCAACGCTTAGGCATGAAAAATTTACGCTTAGCCTTTACGATTTTGCCAGAAAATGTGCAAGATTTTAGCAAAGTATATGAAGAAACTCGCAAACGGGGGATTCAATTTACCCATGCCTTTGCGCAAAGTTCTGAGCATTATTTTGGTGGTATTGATATTGATAACACCCCCAATTTAAAAGAATTACAAAAACAATATCTTCATGTCATGAATCGAGAATTAGGAACGTGGACGCCCAAACGGTGGGTGCGTGCTTTTTTTGCGCATAGTTTATATAATTTTAGCATTGAAAAAAAACAAGTATTTAATAATGATCCGGGAACAAAATTTTTCTATTTAGATGCGCGCGGGGTAGTGTACCCGTCTGTGGTGCATAATTATCCTATGGGAAATATTCAAAATTATGCTAAATGGAATGACTTATGGTATGGCGAACGCGCAGACCGCGCCAGACAGTTAGTAAAAGAAAAAGGCCGACCGGCGTGGATGATTTGTACGGCGCGTACGGCGATTAGAAAAAACCCGGTAAAAGTGAGTTGTTGGATTATTAAAAATAAGTTTGGTGGCATGAGGGGGATCTAAGATCGTTATGAAGATTCTTTTAGTAAATAAATACTGGTACCATCGTGGCGGCACCGAGCGCGTGGTTTTTTTAACCAAACAATTATTAGAACAGGCCGGGCATCGTGTAGAACTATTTGGCATGCATCATCCGGCAAATGAGATCAATAACAAATATTTTGTTGATTATGTTGATGTGCATCAATTGCATCTGAAACAAAAACTGCGTGCAGCAAAAAATACCTTGTACCATGCAGAAGCAAAACAACAATTTTCCGATTTGGTAGACGCGTTTCAACCAGATGTGGTGCATCTTCACAATATTTATCATCAACTGTCGTTTTCTCTTTTGGATGTAACAAAAAAACGTGGTATTCGTACGGTCATGACCTTGCATGATTATCACCTGTTGTCACCCAACTACACCTTATTTCATCATGGCAAGATTGATGAACATACCATAGGCAAAAACGCGTATCGTTGTATCCTCTATAATGCGATGGAGTCTTTTCCTATCTCTGTTCTTGCGACAATCGAATTTTATTATCGTCAGATAAAAAAATATCACACAGCGGTTGATTACTACATTGCACCAAGTCAATTTATGAAGGATATGTGTGTACGCGCAGGATGGAAAGAGGAGAGGATACGCGTCATTCCTAATCCTATTGATACCACAGACTATACGCCCTCCAAAACAGCCGGATCGTTTGTTACCTATATTGGCAGAATTTCAAAAGAAAAAGGGGTCAATATCTTGTTGCAGGCTGCCAAACAAACCCCACAGATTCCCTACAGAATTATTGGTGATGGGAAAGAAAAACAATTATTAGAGCAGTATGTAAAAAAAGAAGGCATGACCAATGTGCAGTGGTATTCTTGGCAACAAGGAGACGCGTTGCGTAGGCTCATGAACGAGGCAAGAATAGTTGTTGCCCCGTCGTTGTGGTATGAAAACTGTCCACTGAGTATTCTTGAGGCAATGTCCTTAGGCAAAGTGGTTATTGGCAGTAATTTGGGAGGAATAACCGAATTGCTCCCACCTGAGTTAGTCGTTCCTCCGGGAGACCCCACTGCTCTTGCAGCAACCATCAGTCTATGGTATAGTCGTTCGTCAAAAGAGCGGCAGCAAATAGGCAAACAGTTGCGACAGCAGGTAGAAAAACATCATACCTTTGCCGCCTATCAACAGGCATTATTGCAGGTATACACGCTATGAATATAACAACACGGCTTCAACAAGGGGTTGCCGCAGTCCTCACGATACTGCTTCTTTTTGCTGGCTTCAGTCCTGCAGCTTCTGCTGAAGTATCACCCAATCATCCTTTTCCTCGTATCGCGAATTATTATTTGCGTTGGGATATTTCTGATACGCAAGCAACCGAGCTTTCAAAATGGGATGTGATTATTTTAGACATGGAAACCCAAGTAACCAGTAAAGCACAGCTTCAAAAAATAAAAACACTCAATCCAGAAATTATTATCTTAGCCTATATTACGCCACAAGAAATTAGAAATGATGCCGCAACAGTAAGTAGCCAAATGCGGCGCCGTCTTCATGCACGTATTCATCCAGATTGGTATGTGCAAGATACTGGGGGACAAAAGAAAACCTGGTGGCCAGGGACCTCTGTGTTAAATATAAGTGACCTAGCCCCTCTTCGTAATGGAGAACGCTTGAATGATGTGATGGTTCGTTTTGTGGTAGAAGAGATTCTTTCTACAGGATTATGGGATGGGGTTTTTTATGATAATGCCTGGGATGGCATTACGTGGTTTACCGGCACTACCGTGGATTTAGATTTGAATGGCTATGCAGATACGGCCATTGATGCATCGTGGCGAAACGGGATGAAAAAATTGTATGAGGATACGCGTACAAAAACGCAAGATCGCTATATTATTGTTGGTAATGGGACCTCTCGCGATTATCGTGATCAATTAAATGGAAAAATGATAGAAAATTTTATTCCGTCCGCGTGGGGGCCTAGTTTGGATACCTATGCGTATAATCATGCTTCTCCTCATGAACCCGCTGTGAATATTATTAATGCCAACACCAATAATGGACAACTGAGTAAAGAAAATTATCAAGCGGTTCGCTTTGGTTTGGGCAGTACACTGTTAGAAGATGGCTATTTTTCATTTGATTATGGAGACCAAGACCATGCCCAGCTTTGGTATTATGATGAATATAGTGTGCACCTGGGTGATGCCCTGGGTGATGCTACTGCACAACAAGGGCATAGCTCATATAAACCAGATGTGTGGCAACGTCAATTTGAAAATGGGGTGGCATTGGTAAACAGCAGTGCAAATACGCAGTTGGTTTCCTTAAACGGAGAATATGAAAAAATTCATGGAACCCAAGATCCAACAATAAACGATGGTTCTATTGTTTCTGAAGTGGCATTACCTGCAACCGATGGATTAATTTTATTAAAAACCTTTGCCACGCTTGAAGATGTAGTATTTACCAATGGACATTTTTTGCGCTTTTTTCGTGCAGACGGATCCCGGGTACGCAATGGCTTTTTTGCCTTTGATGAAGCGTATCGTGGAAGTGATCAACTCGCGACGGTTGATGTGAACGCCAATGGCAAACGTGATCGTATCTTGTTGCGAGGAAACCTATTACAAATTTGGCGAGATGATGGGCAGCCCTATGCACGGGTGTATCCTTATAGTGCTGATTACCGCGGCGGCATGCGTTTGAGTATGGGAGACCTCGATGCTGATGGAGATTTGGAATTTATCATTGCTCCTCAAGATGGGGCAGCACAACCAATAAAAATATACGACCATACGGGCGTACAACTTTTTGATGATTGGTATCCCTTGGGTGCGGGATATAAAGGGGGATATAGTGTTGCTATTGCCGAGTCTGATACTGGCCCTGCGCAGGTTGTGGTAGGCTCTGGAAGAGGAAAAGAACCACGGGTATTTGTCTATGACAGTAAACGGGTATTGCAACAGTCCTTTTTAGCTTATGAAAGCCGTTTTCGTGGTGGGGTGAATGTTGCGACCGGTGACACCAATGGTGATGGAATGGATGAAGTTATTACAGGCCCTGGAAAGGGGGGAAAGACCTGGGTAAAGACATTTGATGTGACCGGAAAACACCTGGGGGTTAATTTTCAAGCCTATGAGACCTTTAATTTTCCTGGAGTAGAGGTACATGCCGCTGATGTGGATTTTGATGGCAAAGACGATATTATTACCCAAAGTGAGGGGATTAGTTTTTAATGATCCTTTTTTAGTAAAATTAGGCTAATTTAAGCCAATTTTTAAGTATCATTTTTTTGTTGTATCCCTTGACAAATGCTCTTTTTTGTGATATAGTGTGTTGTTACCTTCGTAAGCGTTATTTACGCAAATAACCTCTCACTATTCCCATATGCGTATTGCAATGATTGGACAAAAAGGCATGCCAGCCCATTTTGGTGGGGTGGAAAAACATGTTCATGATCTCTCTGTGCGCCTAGCACAGGGTGGTGTTGCGGTTACCGTATATGCCCGTGATTGGTATACAGATCCGTCAATTACGAGCTATGATGGCGTACGTATTCAACATATCAAAACTGTTAAGAGTAAACACTTTGATACGATTATCCATACCTTCTTATCAACCATCCATGCTATTCGCAACTCATATGATGTGGTGCATTATCATGGTGTTGGCCCTGCCTTACTTTCTTGGATGGTGCGTATCTTTTCTCCAAAAACGCGTGTTATTACTACCTTTCATTGTATTGATAGAAAACATGCGAAATGGGGTGTGCTTGCACGATTCTTCTTGTTGATGGGAGAATGGAGTGCCTGTCGTTTTGCACACACGACCATTGCCGTATCAAAAACCATTCAACAGTACGCCCGTGATGTGTATGATTGTCAAACCGTGTATATTCCAAATGCGGTAACGGTAAGTAAAAAAACAACAAAAAAAGACAGTATTTCATCCTTTGGATTAACGAGTGGCCGCTACCTTATTATGGTGAGTCGCTTAATTCCTCACAAAGGTGCGCATTATTTACTTGATGCGTGGAAGACTTTGAGTCAACAAGATCCAAAAGGACTTGGTGATATGAAACTGGTGATTGTTGGAGATGGGCATCATACAGACGCCTACGTACAAGCTTTGCATGCGCAAGCACAAGGCAATGACCGTATTGTCTTTACTGGATTTCAATCTGGTGAGGCACTTCAACAATTATATTCTCATGCGCGTGCCATGGTTCACCCTTCTGATAATGAAGGCTTACCCATTGTGGTATTAGAAGCCATGAGTTATGGATTACCTGTATTAGTCTCTGATATTCCCGAACATCGCCATCTGGTGCAGAATTACAAATATTTGTTTCAAGCCGGATCAGTGAGTTCGTTAACAAACGCACTACAGCGATTAGTAGAAGAAAAAAAATATCTTCTTCAAGAAGAAGGAAAACGCAACAAACAACTCGTTATAGATGAGTATCAATGGGATCGTATCCTTCCAATAATTATGGAGGTATATACCGAAACCAAAACACAATCTGTTGCAGTATCTATGCAATCAGCGACTCTATAAACAAAAACCCCGCGGTACAGTACCTGCGGGGTTTTTTTATCCCTATGACACCATAAGGATCGTGTTGGTCAATTGCGTATCCGGTATATCACACAACGGCCCTCCAACCATTTTGTGGATACCACGATAGTATTAACCAAAGAGACTCTATCATAAGAGAATGATAATTTTATGAAAAAAATAATAAAATTTTTCTAAAATGGTTTTTGGCTCTATAGAGATAAATAAATGACTTATACACGGATGTCTTATTGAAAAAATAACAGGGTTGTATAAAGTAGAGAAGAACATGACCATAGTATGAAAGTGCTTGTTATCGAAGATAGTTCGAGTATGCTGACCCTATTAAAACAAGGGCTTCAGTCACATTCCATTGTGGTAGATACCGCAGCAGACGGAGAAGAGGGGATAAAACTTGCTCTTTTTATGGTATATGATGTGGTGATCCTCGATTTGGGATTACCCAAAGCAGAAGGCTTTGCGGTGGCACAGCGGATTAAAGAAAAAAAGAGAGACTTGCCGATCGTCGTCCTTTCGGGAGATACGCGGCTAGAGGTGAAGGTACAACTATTGGGTATTTGTGATGACTTTATTGTGAAACCCTGCCCCTTAGAAGAATTAGTTGCTCGCTTGTATGCCGTGCATAAGCGGGGCAAAGTGATGTACCCTGCTATTTTAGAAGTCGATGATTTACGCTTGGATCCCAATGCGCATAAAGTGACGAGAGGTGGAAAAGAAATTGCGCTTCGTAATAAAGAGTTTGCGTTGCTTATGTATTTAATGCAACATAAAGGGCAGGTAGTATCGCGGACTATGATGTTAGAAAATGTATGGGATATGAATGTTGATCCCTTTACCAATACGGTGGATGTCCATATCCGTAATTTGCGGGAACGGATAGATAGACGGTTTGCAAAAAAATTGATCACTTGTATCCCAAAACGCGGATACAAGATTGATGGGTAATTATTTGGGTATATATGCCCATTTTTTATTCACAAAATAAAAAATCAACCCTAGTTGGTTGATTTTAGCGATGCGGGCAACCTGGCCAACAACAAGGGCGGCGTTTTCCTTCCACGAGCTCGGTGCGGGTGCGCTCAATCCTATGCGCTCGGGTTTCTGGTTTTTTCGCGTCTTGTACCCAACATATCCATTCATTTCGCGCGAGGGGAGTAATGTCTTGCCAGGCAGCAGGAGCGCCAGGGGTAGCGCGAAGCGCTGTTTTTAAATCTGCTGGCATCGTATGGACGACGCCCCCAGAGAGTGTTATGTTTGTCATACGTTTGTTTCAGTTAGCTATGCTAGGTAGTGTATATAAAAATCAGCAGTATTACCAGCGTGTTTCTCTATAACAGAGTATTTTACTTTTTTCTCTTTTTTGATAGACTGATCGCGATATACTATTACCTTTTTATGAAACCACAGATCCTTCTCCTTTTTGCCGGTGGTACTATCGGTATGGTTCCTAACCCACAAACTGGGGCACTGGAACCCGCAAGTTCTGCGCTTGAATTATTGAAAAACATTCCTGAACTTGAGGATATTGCCAATATCCATTTTGAATTTATTGTCAATTTGGACAGCTCCAACATGACACCAGATCATTGGTCGTTAATTGCAACTAACATAGCCGAGGTGTATGACCAATATGATGGATTTGTTGTTGCGCAAGGAACGGATACTATGGCATATAGTGCCAGTGCGCTTTCGTTTGCTCTTGGCAATTTGGGTAAACCAGTGGTATTTACTGGCTCACTTATTCCGCTCAGTCAGGCTGGTTCTGATGCGCGTAATAATTTAGTGTATGCCTGTATGACGGCAACACTCGATATTGCCGAGGTTTGTATTGTGCTGTCGCATACTATTTTACGGGGAAACCGAGCAAAAAAGCATCATGAATCATTTGCTGCGGCATTTCATTCTCCAAATTATCCGGTGCTCGGAGAACTCGGGCGCCCCATTAGCTTACATGATTGGCGCAACAAACGGCATACGAATCCAATTATTCTACACAAAGAGTTTAATAATAATATTGCGGTGATCAGATTATTTCCTGGGATGAAAACATCCGTCATTACCCCTGTATTAGATGCTCAGGTACAGGCCGTTGTTATTGAAGGCTTTGGCCCAGGGAATGTTCCGTTTCTTGGCGACTCATTGATTCCATTTATAGAAACGGCAACAAACAAACAGGTTCCTGTTATTATTACCAATCAAATGGAACATGGGAAAACAAATCTTCATGCCTATGACTCTGGATTGCGTGCGCTGAATGCCGGCGCAATTTCTGCACGAGACATGACAACCGAGTGTGCGATTGTAAAAGTGATGTGGGCCTTGGCAACGGCTAAAGAGCCCAAAGAGGTGAGGGCGCTTATAGAAACATCAGTCGCTGGGGAAAGTAGTGATAGATAATGGTTGTCTATCTGTCTTGTTATTGGCTTATGGGAGTTATCTATACAAGAGGGAAGAGAGATTTTTTCCAAGCAAGTACGCCTCCTGTGAGATTATATACTGTTGCATCGACGGCATCTTGTAATTCTATCATCGCGAGCTCACTTCTACTTCCTGAAAAACAATACAGATATATTATGGTATAAGGGGCCAATCGTTCTTTTTCTTTTTTTATTTGATCAAAAGGAATATTGATAGCACCGTGTATGGATCCGTTTTTAAATTCATCAGGGCTGCGTACGTCGACGACAATAGCATCCTGCATATTTGTTTGCATACGATCATATAGTTCTTGTGCGGATATTTGGTTACCAATCATATGAAGGGGGTTTATAAGAATTTATGAAATTTTTTTGGATTATCAAAGGAATGATCTAAAGTGTCTTATCTAATAGCACAAAATCCTGATTCGCATAATGATTTGGCAGCATGCAGCGTAGGGTATAGCCCATAGATTCATATACATACCGGGCACTCCAGGTTACCCCAGTCTCTAACACGATTTTATGAACACCAAGTTTTTTTGCTTCCTCTTCTGCTTTTGTGAGGAGTTGTTTTGCTATGCCACGTCTGCGAAATTCCATCCCCACAATAATGGAGTTCACTAAGGCCACACCCAGTTCAGCCGTGAGAGTAATGTAGCCTACAATATGGTCATCTTCTTTTGCGATGAAGGTATAGGTGTTTTTGCTAAAGTCGGGGAGTTGTTCACCGTAGTGTTCTTTGTCTGCGTGTCCCCATTCTTTCTTTTTAAAAGAGCTTAGGTCGCCTACGTCATTGTCATTAAGTGGTACAATATGCATAACGGTTGGTGTTTATATGGTAAAAGTGTAACAAAAAAATGTAACCATTACTAATTTGACCCAAGGTCGTGTGATTCTATTTTACTAGCGTTTTGTAGTTGGACTGTTCTAATAATTTTTTTGTATTTACTATTTCCATGGGATCACCAACAAAATATAGATTCTGTTTTTCGGTTTTAATTACCAGTCTGTTTATTTTGACGTTAATATGTTGAATGAGATCACGTTTAATTTCTACTTTATAGCCAATGGTTTCATAACCAAACGAATCTGTATCAAAAAAGTATGTTATTTTTTCAGCTTTGAAGTGTATCCGTACGTATACATATCGAATTAACGGAATACCAATGTAAAAAAATAGCACGATCCCTATAAGACTAGATGCTATCAAAAGATCTTCGTATAAGACGTTTATTAGTATAAGTAGAACAAAGAAGGTCAAAAAAATTTTTTCGATCGTTCGATCAAACATTCTATAAAAATTTGCCAATAGATAATATTTATATCGAATGGGAGTATCAAAGGAAATCATATGATTTTTAATATAAGTAATTTTACTTGAATTGACTCCCTTTACAGTGCTTTTTTGAGGCTCTGGGGGGGCGTACGATATTCGAACTAAATAGTTGATTATTTACGATTAGTCTTTTCCCATTCTTCTACTACTCGCAAGGCATCTTTGGAGCTTTCTTTATGATGTACTAGTTCAATCTTTCTGCGGTAATTCTTTTCATTCATGGCGTGAATATCATGTTCTCCCATATAATAGTTTTTATCAATCTGAGATCTTGAACAGGAGTATACTATTCTTGGAATATAGGCCCAAAAAGCAGCAGAAAAGCACATAACGCAAGGCTCCATTGAAGTATATAAAGTGCAACCCTCTAAACTCCTGGATTGTAATTTTCCCGAAGCCTTTCTAATTGCATCAATTTCAGCATGTAGAGTAGCATCAAATAGATTTTTTCCATTGCTAAATCCAATTCCAATAATTTCATCATCTTTTACTACGATTGCACCACAAGGATAGCCACCAACATTAACTGAATTTTGTGATTGTTTGATAGCTTCTTGGATATATTGATTGTCTTTTACTATATTTTTCATATGAACACATATTATCACACCGTTCGAATCCCGCCCAGTATAATAAGCCGAGCCTGTCTGCGGGTAGGGAGGGCTGTGGAGCCTATTTGCTAAGAGGATATTTAATCGATTGACTAAATTTTATTTATCCGCTATAATTTTTCTCGTAACTTTCCCATTCGGAAGGTATATATCATATATACTCTATATATTCGGAGGTAGCTCAGTGGTAGAGCAGTTGGCTGTTAACCAATTGGTCGCGGGTTCGAGCCCCGCCCTCCGAGC
>CAZFUL010000005.1:0-88936 GCA_964522435.1 uncultured Gammaproteobacteria bacterium | reverse complement strand
TAGAGCAGTGGACTCTTAATCCAACGGTCGTGGGTTCGATCCCCACCCGATCCACACAGAGTAGTAAAAAATAAAAACTACTCAATATCTGGCACTACACCAGTTAGGTAAAAAGACAGGCCTCTATAGTTTAATGGATAAAACAGCGGTCTTCGGAACCGCGGATGGGAGTTCGATTCTCTCTGGAGGCACAACGAAAAACCCCGATTCAATCGGGGTTTTTTTATTCTTGAAATAGTCTATGGTTATTGATACACTGATCGCACTGTGTTAGATAGGTCTTCGTCGTTCAATGGATAGGACACAAGTTTCCGGAACTTGTAATAGAGGTTCGATTCCTCTCGAGGACACTGATTTTTATTCCCCCAACCCAATAGGATCAGCAACTAATATAATTTGTTCACCCGTCACGGTATCTGTTGCACGAAATTCCACCTTAGACATTAATTGTGTCTGAGAGGCATTGTTATCTTCTCGAATTAACCGGAACGCAAAAGGTAAAATGTCTACACTAATTGGCATGGTATCAACAGTCCAGCTGAGTTTCTTTTTTTCTTTATCATAGGCAATACTTCCTGCAGGAACCTCTGCTCGCGCTTCGTCAAATGTTGTATTTCCATATACCTCCGCAACAACACGAATATCTTTTAATGCATGAAAATTGTTTTCTAATACCCAAGTAATGCTGTGCACGTCTTTTCCATTTTCTTCACTCACTTGATCACGAACCGTAATATTGGTATCAGAATTAATCACAAAGGTAATTGGTTTACTTGACATCGTTTGTACTTCAGCCCCGCGACTATATTGTACATCAATCGTAATAGTACCAGTAAACGTGGTAAAATTTGCCAAGGCAGTTTGATCTGCATTACGAATAGGGAGAGCAATATCAATTATTTGTTCATCATGTGGGCCAATACGAGTAAGTGGCGTTATCTGTTCCTTTGCCCAACGAATAACCCCTCTTCGGGTTGTATCATTCAGTTGTTCTCCTCGTATATCTCCATCAGCAGCATCCTCTATCGCGGTCCAGTTTAATATACTGGCATTATTAAATGATGGCGCGTCAAACAGTGCTTGTACTTGCACGTTTTCTAATGCAGTATCCCCTGCATTTTTTAATGAAATACTCAGGTTGAGTGTTTCTCCTGGTTGTACTTGCAATGCTTCGGTTGCGCCATTCACCACAGCACTTACTACCACGTCTTCTGTAACAAGAGCTATCGTGTAGTTATACTCATCAAATATGTACGGCTCTGCTTGTTGATTCCCATCTTTCCATCCAATCACCCGAATAGGAATGGTAATACTCTCCTGTCCATCACCCGAAATACTTCCTTGTACCTGTACTTGTGTGTTTTTCTCTTCTTGAGATAGTGTCCAACGAAATTCATTAAATTGATCGCTGTCTGGTTGACTTTCTTTTTTGATAAAGCCCCCATTTGGCACAACTTCAAGGACCATTGGCGTGGTAAGGCCTTGATCATCTAATTGATCAATAGTAACCGTAAAGGCATGTTGCCCACCAACAATTCCTTGTGTTGGCCCTTCCACAGCAATACGCACCGGGCTCTCTTTGGTGGTTACGGTAACGGTCGATACTTTTTGAAATGGAGAGCTAAAGTTCTCTGGGGTGTAAGTAAAAAATACGCGCAAGGACTGTTCTTGATCTTTACTGCCATATAATGTTCCATAAATATCAATAAACCCACTTTCCTGTGCATCAAGGGTACCCAGGGTCCAGCGATCTTGTCGATCAGTATCTGGAGTAACAGAGCTACTCGTAAAAACAAAGCCTTCTGGATAACGCACATGAATATCACTCTGAGAAAGTGCGAGTTCCTGTGCATTAACATAGCGAATACGATAATGCACCTCATCACCAATGCGTACTTGGTCATCTCCAGAAACAGAAATAATCACATCTTGTTCTGAAAACGCACTCTTAGGTTGTAACACAAACAGTCCAACCAATAATGCTCCTCCCAAAAATAGACAAGCAAATACAAATGTAGTAAAGGCGCGCCAAAAACGATGCCGTTCTTGTTTTGTTATTGTTGACATATCAGGAATAGAACCATCACCATCACTATAAATATCGGCAAGTGCCGCATCGACTTCTGGCCTCATAGAAACAGCGTCCGCACGATGCTTGGCCTTCGATACGCTTTCTAATTCATCGTGCACAATTTTCTGTTTCGGCTCTTTACTTTCAACAAGCACTTCTTCCTCTTCTTGCGATGTTTCATTGTCAACCATCTCATCTTCAGAAGTTTCTTTTTTTTCATCAGATACCAAAACAAGCGTTTCTTTTGGTTTTAACACTTTTCTTTTATAGTGATGCTCTTCCTCTAGATCGGAAGATTTTTTCTTCTTTTTTACTATTTTTTCTTTACTCATAAACACATGACACTAAGTATAACACAACCTATTAATTTTTTTGTTGTTCCATCACCACCCCCACTTGTATATCTTCAGTAAGTGTTCCATCAAACGTTGCGCCGTTTTGCGCTAACACAATACGTTCATCAGAACGCCAAATAGGGCGCCAGCTGTCTGGATAAATGACTCGCGTATGTACGTAACTTTCTGTACCTGATTGTTTTTGAATATAGAGACTGTAAGACGATGCTTGTACTGTTTGTGCAGTAAACAATTTCTTTACCCAATGATCATTACTCGTCAATCGAGCCGATGCAGAAACAGTAAATGGTAAGCGATACACAACGTATGCCTGTGATTGTGTCCCCGGTTGCGTCATCATCCAATTTGCAAACACTGTTTTTCCTTGTTCTTTCATAGTATAGGTCCCAGATGAACCATCCACTAAGGTACTATCTTCCACCGCTGCCACGCGTGCATTTTTTTCATACCACGGTTCTGGCACATGAAAATAATCCTCTGGCGGATATTGAAATCCTGCAGCATCTAATAACACTGATCCCTCTGGAACATAAAAACGAATATAGTTGAGATTTGTTTTTCCATAAAATTGTTCTTCTGGCATGCCAATATGCTCTCGAGTAACTAAGACCGTTACATCAATAGTCCCGTCTTCATTCACCACAGCTTGGTGTTCGATATGTTGTTCAATACGTGCATCTGATTTTTCTCCAAGTAAATTGCTATTCACAACCAGAAGATAGTCTTGTTCCTCTGATGGAGTAACTAGAGCACCATTCCATCCAAAAGATGCTATTTTTTCTTGTTGGTTATTATCAAATAAAAATGCCTGAATGTCTCGCGTACGCGCAGCATCATGCAATGCGGTTAATAAACGAATAATGTCTGTTTGAGAATAATTATAAGCCAACACATCTTGTAAAACATCACCAAGAATTGCTTTTGGTGTATTTTGTTCTTTGTCATAATCTACCTCAACTTTTTTCTGAAGTACCTCAAGCGCAGTTTCTGCCGTAAGGACAACATCATGTTCTTCATTTATAATCGGACCAGTGATGGACAATATCTTTTCTAGTACAGAGGCATTTACGGCAATCACCCCATCAACCGTTATCCCACGACTTTTTTGAAAACAATTGGCTAATAATTCTGCAGACGACGCAAAATCAGGCCACCAATTCATATCATGACATTCCCAGCGTTTATTAACGATTTGCAATGGCGCAGGAGGAGCAATATATTCTCCGTATTGTCCTTGTAGATCATATAACCCTCCGCCTAATACCTCGCAGCCTAAAAAGTTTCCTTGTTGAAAATCACAGAGTGCTGCTGCTCCCCAAAATCCTCCCGTTGCACGAATTTCAGCCGAATTTTGTGTTACCACAATGTAACGACGAAACCCATTAGAACCCACAATAGTATTCATGGTGTCGGCAAGCGTCGTGATATCATCAATATCATCAACAAAGGCCGTAAATAATACTTGGAGATCTCGAAATTGTTTTTGATATGCTAACGGCAATATCTCAGCATCGACAGCAGCAAGTGACAGCAGTGCTGCTTGATATTGCGGTTTTGCCGCTCGTAAATGTTGAATGAGTAATTCTAACTGGTTAGAGGTACTTAAAGACGTCGCTGTCTGCGCTTCTTTTACTCCTTTTAATAAATAGGTATTTCCAATGCTCATGTGTTGTCCTGCTTCAAGCAAGTGATATTTTCCATTAATATCTTTCCCAATCACAGGTAACACACGAGCAATAGACTGCAATAGAGGATGTTTTTCTTCAATCAACACACTGGCGTCAAAAAATGCTTGCAGCGCATCACTTAACGACGCTTCTGCCTTCCCCATATCAGACTGAAATGCAGCAAAGGTAGCATCCCCAAGCGAGGTAAAAGCATGAGTACTTATTTGTGCAATTTTTTCTGTATCTGCTTTTACCGAAGAAATATATTTACTCAGGGGAAAAGAAATTATGAGTAATACAAGCACCATGGCAATGCTCGGACGAAATAGTATGCCCGCAGATCCTCGTTGAAAGCGAGAAAACTGTTCTTGCATCGATGTTATTGTCTTTTTTCCTAGCACGCGCAAGGAAAAAGCCGGTCTATTTTTCTCTTTTGCAGAGATAGATGATTCTTTTTGCACCCGGCTTGTCTGCTGCTCGTTAATAAGCGCAGCAAAGGATATAACTTCTGAGCGTGTGGTCGCTATTTTTGGTTCAATAAACACCGGTATGTCCTCTGTTATGGTCTGTTGCGGCTCTCGTTCTCGTAAATTAATAATATGCACGGATTGTCTTTGTGGTGTTTGAGATTGAATAGGAATAATACGCAGATGCTCTTTATATACCCCACACTGTCGTTTGGTATGTCCCAGGGTATGACAAAAAGAACAGCGCCGGTTTTTGGTCTGTTTTTCTTCTACTGAGATAACGTATTCATCCATATGCTATTGAAAGCAAAGTATAGCATATTCTTACAATGAATAAAAACAAAACCCTGCAGCGTTCTGGTGCAGGGTTTTATGGTATAGTTGCGAAACTTATTCTTTTGGTAGTTCTTCTTGAGCAGTTTGCTCTGCTTCTACAGACGGGCTGTTTTCTTCTGATGCTAACACTTCCTCAACAACAGGCAGAGCGTCTTCACTACTCACTAATTTTTCTGGATCATTGAGTTGAACAACGTTAATTTGCCAACCAGTCAAGGCTGCTGCTAAACGAACATTTTGTCCCCCGCGGCCAATGGCTAAAGAAAATTGATCTTCCGCCACATGAACCGTTGCGAGTTTTTCTTCTTCGTTTAATTCTACTTTATCCACTTTTGCCGGCGAAAGCGCTTGTTTAATAAAATCCGCAGCATTCTCGGTGTATTGGATAATATCTACTTTTTCACCACCTAATTCTTCAATAATAGTGGTAATACGACTCCCTCGTTGTCCAATACAAGAGCCAATAGGATCAATATTTTGATCATCAGTAGACACGGCTACTTTCGATCGATTCCCTGCGTCTCGGGCAATGGCTTTAATAATCACTTCCCCGTTTTCAATTTCAGGAATTTCTTGTTCAAATACGGTTCGTACCATATCTTCATGAGAACGAGATAACACAATCTCAGGACCGCGTGCTTCTAAGCCAACAGAAACAACATAAAAACGAAATTTGCTTCCTGGTTTATAAAATTCACGAGCAATTTGTTGTCGTTGTGGCAAAGTACCGGTAATTTTTCCTAAATCAACCACCACATTGCCACTACGGTCTCGGCGTTGAATAACCCCTTGCACAATTTGTTTTTCTTGACGTTTAAAATCTTCAAATACACTATTTCGCTCTGCTTCACGCAATTTTTGGATAATCACCTGTTTTGCGGTTTGGGCTGCCATGCGTCCAAAATCACTCGGAATAGTTAACTCAATTTCCAAGATATCACCCACTTTTGCTTTAGGTTTAATAAGCACGGCATCGCGAAGCATCATGTCGTTTTTTGGATTAAATCGAGGAAGGTCTGCCACATCTTCTTCTGTTAACTCGCGTCCTTCTGCCATAAATTGTTCTCGGCGTTTGGTGAGTTCTTCTTGGGCTTGTTCCAAAACATCTTCCTCTATATCCGCAACAACTTCTTTTACATCCCACATTTGCATACTGCCGGTTTCTGGGTCAAATTTTACTTTAATATTTTGTTGACGATTCCCAAAATCTTTTCTGTACGCTGCACCAAGAGCACTCTCAAGAGCGTTCATCACGGTCGCATAATCAATGCCCTTTTCATCACAAATAAATTGAATCTGTTTGGTTATTTCAGACATATATATAAGAGTATATTAAGTAAGAATAAAAAAAGCAGCTTGATTGTCAAGCTACTTTATATAAAAAGACTATACCATACATATGTCCGTTTGTCAAGAGATGGGTACCACATAGTGATATATTTTGGCGGTTTCTTTCGCTAATGAATAGATACTCACGTGTTCAAATTGTATAGGGACTCTGTCCATAGGAATCCGCTGCTGTAAGCAAAATATGCGAGCTGCCGCTTGCATATGCTGCTGTTTGCGAAATCCGGTTGCGCGTGATGCGGCATCCAATGGAGAAGAACGCGTTTTTACTTCAATAAAACAGAGCGTACGCCCATGGATGGGGTACTCGCGGTAGGCGATAATATCTATTTCCCCCACACGAGTCGTAAAGTTTTTTTGTATGATCTGATACTGTTTTTTTTCTAAAAATCGTACCGCAACGTGCTCGCCCCAGTTTCCTAGGCGTCTATTTTGAGATATCATATTTCCCCCCTCGCTCGCCATAGCCCAAAGGGCGACGGCGAGTCCCTAACTATTTCTATATAAAATAACTCCGCGATGATAGGGCCCAACAATACACTCTTCTTGAACCCCAAATCCTTGCACTCTTCCCCACTGAATCACATCATCAAAATTCACAAACCGGGTATGGTCTGGACAAAAACTCAACCCTTGTTTATTCCAATCTACGACAACAATTCTGCCTTTCTTTTTTAATAAGCGTTTTGCTTCTTCTAACACCCCGTGGCGATTATCTGATTGAGAAAGCACGTTAACAATAAATACCACATCAAGAGATTCATCAGGAATAGCCGTTTTTCCAACATATTCTATGTTAGACCAAATGGTTTGTATTTGATGTAAGGATTCAATTTTTGCTCGCTTTTGAATATTGTCTAATACATCTTTTAAAATATCAACCGCAAAAATCAATCCTCGCTCTCCCACAATTAATGCCGCCGGGAATACAATATGTCCCGTTCTTCCACAACCAAAATCTGCCACATGCATCCCTGGTTGCAATGGCAATTTATCAAATAACATGTGCGGATCAACAAGTTGATTCCCGCTGTGATACGACATACAATTATAATCCAAATAACGATCCAAAGGTTCCCAACAAGAGTCGTTGAAATCCCCCTGTCCATACCATAAAGGTAAGGAAAATGGCAACAATACCGATGAGTTTATAGAGTAACCGTGTCCCCCCACTCGTAACAAATTTTTCTTCAGCCCACGCGCTTCTTCCAAAATTTTCTACCATCCACTCTGTCTTTACTACCATGAATACACCAATCCCAATCACCAAAAAGCCAAGAATAAATTTCATATATCTAAAAAAATTATTTCATCCAAGTGACTAGTGTCAGTATAGCAAAAAAACAATAATTAGCGAATACCAACCGCGTTACGAACATGCTGCATGGTGTCACTCGCAACCTGTTGTGCTTTTTTTGTACCAATACTTAATAGTGCGGCAATTTCGTCATGCTGTTCTAACAACTCACGACGTCTCTCACGAAATGCAGCAAATGCCGTGCTCAGTGTATTTCCTAACTCTGTTTTTAATTCTCCATACCGAATAGTCCCATCTTTTTCTTCTTGCGTGTAGCGAGTGTAGGCTTCTTGATTGCCAACATACTTCAGCAATTGAATAAGGTTTTGGGCGCCAACTGATCCAGTACCTCCTTCTGTCGCTGTAACCGCTTTTTTTAATTTTTTTGTAATCACGTCTGGCTCATCTGCTAGTTCAATAACAGAATCAAGACCATGACTTTTACTCATTTTTTTCTCTGGTTCTAACAAACTCATAATTTTAGGCGTGTCGGTAAGCAGTGGCGCTACTTCTTTAAAATATTCTCCGTAGCGATTATTAAACCAACGAGCACAATCGCGCGTTAACTCAACATGTTGCACTTGATCAATCCCAACAGGGACATGTGTCCCGCGATAGAGTAAAATATCAGCGGCTTGTAACACTGGGTATGTTAATAACCCCGTATTAATGTTTTTTGCCTGTCGTTGCGATTTGTCTTTAAACTGTGTCATCCGTTCTAATTCTGCTAGTGGAGTAATCGTATTAAACACCCAAGCCAATTCGGTATGTTCAGGAATAGTTGATTGAACAAATAGCGTTGTTTTATGTGGGTCAATGCCAATGGCTAACAGTTCTGCCGCAGTACGGATAATGCAGGCTCTGCGTGTATCAGCATCCATGTCCCCCGTAAGAGAATGGAGATCGGCAATAAAAATATACATGTCGTATTCACCAGTTGCTTGAAGATCAACCCAATTTTTTACAGCGCCAAGATAATTTCCAACATGCTGGTTTCCCGTAGGCTGAATACCAGAAACAATAATTTGTTTATTCATAGAGAGTTCATCAATATCAAGAAAATGGAATATAATCGTATTTAGTGTAGCCTAGTTTTTATTCGGGTGCAACTAAAAGAAAAAAGCCTATGCATGGCATACGCTTCTTTCTTTTGCGGCGGTATTCTTCCTGCATACCGCCTGCTCCTAAATTATTGCCGAACCGTAAGTTTCTGCTTCAACTCCTTGGACTCTTCGTGAGGAAGAACTCGAAGCAGCGCTTCAATCAACTGGCCTGGCCCTACGACGCGACAGCAACGATTGTTGGGCAGATACTTTTGGGCAGGTGCAATGTCTGATACCTGAGAATCACCAAACATGGCTGTTTGCGTGGGAAAACTCCAGGTGCTCCGCAACACATGAATGAAGCGAAGCTTGTGTTTCAGCTTCCCAAAGCGAGCAGGTGCGACTACCACCCGATGAACGTACTTCGCAATGCCCAGCGCTTTGAGCATCTTGAGGGAAATCGGATTGTCGCTGTAGGCCACAATCGTATACCCCTGCTCACGCAGACAGGAAAAGGTGGTGATCAGATTCCTGTTCTGCTCGATCCCTTGCGCCCGCCGTCCACGTCTACGAAGACGACACAAGGCCTTGTCGGAAAGCCATTGTCCAGACGCATCCGACCACGCGTCCCGAAATGCCTCGTCTGGCCCAATATCATCAACACTATTGCCATATTCAGCCGCAGTGAGAGCAGCTTTCCCATGGCGTCGACGCAGCTTGTTGATGAGGATCAAGTCTTCACCGATCCAATAATCCTTGAATGCTGTAGAAAGATGCAAGGTCCGATCGATGTCGAAGATGAGCGTCTTCAGCTGCGAGGACGTAAACAGCCTCAGCAGAGTGTGAGCGCAAAAGCGCAGAACAAAAAAGACGATGACCGAGCTAACGATAAGCCCGATCCCAAGAACGAAGTTGGTCAGGATCTCCATGTTCATGCTGTACCTCCTGTTATTCCGTCAGATGAACAAAAAAACCTAGCATATTCGCTAGGTTCTGTCAATTAGGACACCCTGATAGGCAAAATATATTTCTTGATAAATCCCTCCAGGGTTGCTATAGTTTTTTTGCGCTCATAACTTATAAAAAATAGAGAATATTATATGACCGACAGACCAAAAGTAGGCATAGGCGTTGCCATTATAAAAAATGGAAAAGTGCTACTTGGAAAAAGAAAAAATGCGCACGGTACTGGCTCATGGGCATTTCCAGGAGGACATCTTGAATATGGTGAATCTTGGGAAGACTGTGTGAAGCGAGAAGTAATGGAAGAAACAGGCATTACGGTGAAAAATATCCGATTTGGTACGGCAACAAATGATATTTTTTTAGATGAACAAAAACACTATATTACTATTTCTATGGTCTGCGACTATGACGCTGGTGACGTCACGATTATGGAACCAGATAAATGTGAAACCTGGGAATGGTTTGACTGGAACAACTTACCCGAACAATTATTTATTCCTATACAAAATTTACTTACACAAGGCTATTCTCCTTTGGGTGTATAAATCTACCACTAATAAATTAACATCAATTATATTGTCATCCCGAGCGACCAAAGGGAGTCGAGGGATCTATAATATATTCTTTATATAACAAACCATCTATTAAAGATTCCTCGACTATGCCCTGCGGGCTCCGCTCGGAATGACAAAAGGATCTATTGTTTTCTATATCACAACATGATACATGATTGACAGTTCCTTCTTTTTGAGTTTATATACTCCTACTTTCTCTCAGCGAAATGGAGGCTTCTATGAGAAAGATCGTTGTTCATCCCCTGTTTCCCCTGCTGCTGGTCGCAGGAGTAGTACTCTTCCATGCCATCGATCACTACCTGATCGGCCTTCACTGGGGGAAAATCAACACCCTCCTCATGATCATGAATACGATTCTGCACCTGATCGTAGGTGCATTGTTCGTCTTCCTGATGAAAAACAACCGTGAGCAATGGCGCAGCGTGATGGCGATTGCAGTCATCATCATGCTGCTGACGTTTCAACGCTTCCTGTTCAGCAGCGTGTTCCCAGAGGCTACTGCCTCTCAGGCGCTCGTCCACACGATGATGTTCATTGTGGTTGGGATGGTGTTCTGGTGGTTAACCGGTTTGCGCCAGGAGCAAAAAAACCCAATCACCCGATGAACAGCGACTCGTGCGGATCCAAAAGAGACACATCTCCCCGGATCCGCACCTGCCGCCCCCCTATCGTTACTTTCTATGAACTCACCCCCCCGATAGTATCGGGTTTTTTATATACTCAAACACTTCTATCTAACCCGAATTTATTGACAAATTAGTCTATTCGCGCTTATATATACCAAACCTTTCTCTTGCATACGGGGGATATATGAGGAAGTTCGCTGTTCACCCAGTGTTTCTTTTTATGAGTGTTACATTCATGATGTTTCTCTTTGAATGGCGGGTGATGGGGATTCGATGGGGAGCACTCCATCGTAGTGTAGACACTATTCTGCACTTCATCATGGGTGCATTGCTGGTTCTCGCCATCAAAAACAAAACGCGTGAATGGTATATGGGAATAGCGTTGGCTGCGTTTCTCATGCTTCTCTACCTTCAACGGTTTTTGTTCATCACAGCACTCCCCAATGTGCCTTCTAGCAGCTGTGCAATCCATAGCACACTGTACCTGCTTCTCACAACAACGTTTTGTTGGGAAACATCGCACAAAAAAATGCCAAAAAGCGAAGGAAACTGAACAGCAGTGTGCGGATCCAAAGGAGAGGTATCTCCAAGGGATCCGCACCTCTGCACAATAATAAAAAAATCCGCTGATGAAGCGGATTTTATTTATCTATACTTATGAATCTCTACGGAAGAATCCTCTTTTTTTAGGGGCTGCGTCTCCGCCGCCACTTGCAGCACCACCGCGATCTTGATACGGTCGAGGTGAATGAGATCCACCGCCACCAGTATTACTTCTTGGTGGACGAGGAGAAAACGATTGTTCTGGCATGTTTTCTGGTTTTGGTAAAAGCGCTTTGATAGACAAATTCACGCGTCCTAAATTATCAATTTCTTTTACCACCACTTTTACGGTATCACCCATTTTTAATACATCACTCGGTTTATTCGTACGTGCCCAAGCAACTTCACTGACATGGACCAAACCATCTTTTCCTGGAATTAAGTTCACGAAGGCACCAAAATCTTCTAAGCGCACTACTTTTCCTTCGTACACTTCTCCTGCTTGCACTTCTTTAGTGAGTAATTCCACCCATTCGCGTGCTTTTTTCATTGCTTCAGCATCGTTTGAGGTAATCATGACACGACCATCTTGTTCAATATCAATGTTAACACCAGTTTCTTCAATAATCTTTTTAATGGTTTTTCCACCAGGTCCAATAACATCACCAATTTTTTCTGGATCAATACGGATGGTTTCAATACGAGGCGCATATGGAGATAAATCTGCACGAGGTTCTGCAATCACATCCGTCATGCTTTTTAAAATACGGACACGCGCTTCGTATGACTGGATAATGGTTTTTTTCACAATGTCCCAAGACAATCCTTCTGTTTTGGTATCCATTTGCATGGCAGTAATCCCCTGCATTGTTCCGGCAATTTTAAAATCCATTCCACCTGGACCATCTTCTACATCTTGTAAATCAGTGAGCACTTCCCATTGCCCACTACTATTTGTCGCTAATCCCATAGCAATTCCTGCAACAGCAGTACGCAAGGGTACACCAGCTGCCATTAAAGACAAACTAGAGCCACAGGTAGAAGCCATAGAACTTGATCCGTTTGATCCTAATACTTCAGATACCACACGAATCGCGTATGGGAAAGTTTCTTCATCCGGTAACACTGGTTCAATCGCTCGTTCCGCAAGTGCTCCGTGCCCAATGGCACGGCGTCCTGGACCACGCATCATCCCCGCTTCACCATAGGTATATGGTGCATCATTATAGTGATGCATATAGCGTTTTGTTCCTTCTTCTTCCATGGTGTCTAATGTTTGTACGTCCCCTGGCGCCCCTAAAGTAACAATAGATAAGGCTTGGGTATCTCCACGCATAAACATGGCAGAACCATGCACACGAGGAAGTAAGTCTACATCAATAACCAATTCACGAATATCTGTCATTGAACGGCCATCAAGACGTTGTTTTTTTTCTAAAATACGTTTACTCACTTCTTCACTTACATATAATTTTATTTGTCCAAGTGCTTTACTCACGAGTGCTTCATCCATCCCATCCGCAAGCAACTTTTCTTTTGCCGCAGTTTTGATATCCGCAACCATGGTATTACGTTCGGTACGAGATATTTTTGCGCTATTAAAAATCATAGAGTCCGCAACAGAGGACACAAACGCACGCACTGCCATATTTGCTTGTGCTTGTTCTTCACTCACCACTGATTCTGGTGCTTTTTTCACAATAACCAACTCTTGCTGCATGCGGGTAATCAAGTCAATAACCGGTTTTGTTTGTTCTGCTCCCCACATCATTGCGTCAATCATTTTTTGTTCAGGAATTTCTTTTGCACCAGACTCTACCATCACTAATTTTTCTGGTGTTCCTGCAACCACTAAATCAAGCGCGCCTGCTTTTAATTCTGCAAGGGTCGCGTTTAAAATAAATTCTCCTGTTTCTGTTTGTCCAACACGCACTGCGCCAATAGGACCTTTCCAAGGAATCGTTGAAATAGCCAGTGCAGCGCTCGCCGCAATCAATGCCGTAATAGACGCATCATTTTCACCATCTACTGAAAGTGGTGTTAAAATCACTTGCACTTCTTGACGGATACTATCATCAAATAATGGACGGATAGCACGATCAATCAAACGGCCAGTAAGAATCGCTTCATCACTTGGACGTCCTTCTCGTTTCATAAATCGGCTGCCTTTAATTTTTCCGGCAGCGTACAATTTTTCTTCAAAACTCACGGTAAGGGGAAAATAATCCATGCCTTCGCGAATACTATCACTTTTCGCAACGGTTGCTAAAATAACCGTATCTCCGTATTGCACGGTACAGCTTGCATCCGTTAATAAGGCATAGCGTCCTGTTTCGATAATAAGTTCACGGCCGCCCCAAGAGGTAGACCAACGTTTGGTGTTCAACATATAGCTGTTGTTACCCGTGATCTTGATACGATAGATCTCTTGAAAGATCTAGATGGCTCAAGACCACGATGATTAATAATACTCAGTTGTCTGAGCTTTCTTCGTTGACTCAAGGAATTGAGATAACAAAGAAAACTCAGGCGCTTAGGCTTTACTTCTTTTTGTCGGAATCAAAAATTTTCGTCTATCATCGCTCACGTCCATAAAATCATCCACTTCTTCTAACAAACGGCTAGAGGTGGTTTCGCGAAATGAGACTAATTCTACTTGTTTGCCACTACTTTTTTGCAAATATTCTACCAATGGCAGATAATCACCGTCTCCAGACACAAGCACAATCACATCTAAACTACTGGCTAAGCGAATCGCATCAACGGTTAAGCCAACATCCCAATCTGCTTTTTTGTTACCTCCATGATAGATTTGTAAATCTTTTTCTCGTGTTTCAATACCAGAATTATACAAGGCTTCAATAAACGGTTGCTCTTCATTGGTTTCGGTGCGCACCACATAGGCAATCGCCCGAATTAACTTACGGCCAGCGACGGCTTCTTTCACAATTTGACCAAAATTTACTTTTTTTCCAAATAAATTCTTGGCACTATAGTATAAATTTTGTACATCAATAAAAATACCAACCCGTTGGTCTGGTCGTTTAAGAGGATTGAGTGGTAGTTGTTGAGAAGATGGCATAAAAGATACGCTTATACTAGCACAAAAATGCTATATTGTCAAACAGAAACAATACAATAGGCGATCCTCCCCTCCTTTTTAAGGACGGGCAAGGCGTGGTTATTTTAAGTTATTCATTATTAATTAAAAAACCCCGACTGAGTCGGGATTTTTTTGTTATTCAATCACTTCTTCGATGATATCTTCTGGTTCATCGATAGGTGCTTCTTCTTTTGTCTCAAATTGTTTAGCTTGTTTTAATTTGAGTTTTTGTACCAATGATTCATATGATGCTGCGTTTTCTTTTTTCAAGAAACGCAATAAACGTCGACGTTCACCAACTTTTCGGAGTAACCCGCGGCGTGATGAATGGTCTTTGTGGTGCATTTTTAAATGCCCAACCAACTCATTAATCTCGGTTGAAAGGATAGCGATTTGTACTTCGCTAGACCCGGTGTCACCTTCATGTTGTTGAAACTTTTTGATGACGTTCTTCTTTTTTTGTTTACTTAACATACATGCATATATATCAACGGGCGATCAGCCGGGCATGTCCTGCCGCGTCCGCTCCCAATGGTATTTGGGAAGAATTAATGACCTGTTCATACTATCATGACTCATTCAATTTGTCAATCATAGGCAATAGGCGAGATTACTCTTGACAAGACTATACCCGCTACTATACATTCGATCTACATCGTACAGGAGACAACATGCATAGCCAAGAATACACCCAACTCCATAATTGGATCTATGATAACAACAAGCGACAAGGGCTCGAACAGTACAGCCCAATCCCGATTGTACAAACGCTTATCATTTTTCTGGAATCTGTATGGCCAGGGCCGGGGCGAACAGAGCTGCAAAAAGCCTACATTGCAGCTGCTGTGCAACTGCTTGAGGACATCACAGGGGGGTATCACTATATGCTCCACCAACATCACCTGGAGGCAATCATCGCACACCTTAAAGAGCATTTTTTCAAGGAGACTGACATAGAGTAAAACCTCCCTCTATTCGCGAGTTCCCTCTGGGTTGAGCTCGCATCCCCTTCTTTCCTTCTCAATGTATATTGTGGGTGAAAGAAGGGAAAAAAATTCTGTTAAGAACTTACTTCACCACTATCTTTAAATAATTTTTGTACGATACAATCATTACCTACTACTACCTAATAAACGCAGTAGTAGCAAACGCAACTGCCAAGGCATCCGCAGCGTCATCCTGAAAGCGCCGTTCTTTTAATCCCAATAACAAGGACACCATATGCTGTACCTGAAGTTTATCTGCTTTGCCATAACCAGTAATTGACTGCTTTACCTGCAAGGGAGTGATTTCATGCAGGATAATTCCCTGTTGCTGCAACAGCACTAACATAACCCCACGGGCATGCGCAACTTGTAATGCGGTCGTGACATTTTTTTTAAAAAACAAGGACTCTACCCCTGCTACTTGCGGGCTATAGCGTGTAATGATTTCTTGCAAATCTTCTTGAATAACGCAGAGCCGCTCAGATAGCGATTGTTTTGGGTCAGTCATAATACAACCATGGGCTTTATGCACCCAGGTATTGCGAGCTCCTTCAATTACTCCCCAGCCAATACGACCATATCCCGGATCAATACCTAAAATTGTTATTGGCGTTGTTGCCATATACGCGGTTATTATTCAGCATTGGTATAGACCGTATTCACATCATCCATATCGTAGAGCGTATCCATAAATGTATCGAGTGCGGCACGAGATGCGTCATCTATCGTCAGGGTATCTTTTGGTAGCCACTCAATACCGGATTCTGATAACGGAATGTTCAACTTTTCGGCGGCATGAACCACACGAGCAAAGTCGTGTTGCTCTGCCAATAATACCACCCCTTCTTGAGATTCTTGAATATCCAATACCCCAGCATCCATAAACGCCAGTTCAGCACTGTCCCAAGACGCTACCTGTTGTTTTACTTCTGCCGTAATACGAATAACCGCTCGTTTTTCAAACTGCCATTGTACACTCCCAGGAGCACCAAGCGTGCCCCCGAGTTTGGAGACCATATGCTTAATATCTGATGCTGAACGATTCCGATTATCTGTTAAGACATCAATTAATATGGCAACACCGCCTGGACCAAAGCCTTCATATAATAATGTTTCTAATTGTTCGCCGTCTTTTAGCTCACCACTGCCTTTTTTTATTGCCCGCTCAATCGTGTCTTTGGGCATGTTTACTTCTTTTGCTTTGGTAATTGCTAAACGCAACGAAAAATTTGTTTCTGGATCAGCCCCACCTTCTCTTGTGGCAACCGTAATCATGCGTGACGCACGCGTAAATTGCCCACTTTTTGCTTTATCTGCTTTGCCTTTGCGGCCTTGTATATTGTGCCATTTTGAATGTCCTGACATAGAATACTATATTATTAAACATAATACCGCCCTTATACATCAATCAAAAACGGCGGTGGCGCGGCAATGGGTACATAATAGGTATATATCATCATAATAGAGCTAGTGTAGCGGAATATCCGAGAGGAATCAATCATATTCGAGCTGATTAATGGAATATTGCATACCCCCCTTATTTAGATTATGATGAATATATATTTATCCTATACAGATACACACATAGCCTAATAAGGCAGTATATTGCTGTTTATACGAAAACATTTCGGATAAGAGCGAGTTAGC
Source organism: uncultured Gammaproteobacteria bacterium (assembly GCA_964522435.1). Lineage (GTDB taxonomy): Bacteria > Patescibacteriota > Patescibacteriia > Magasanikbacterales > UBA922 > CAZFUL01. The sequence continues at coordinate 71,906 of CAZFUL010000005.1, read as the reverse complement.
AGTAATGCTTAAAGACAAACCATATGGACAAAAATGGTTGGACAATATTACTCAATCACTCAAGACTTGCGCGATTGAAATTATCTTGTGCAGTCCAAAATCAATAACAAGACCGTGGATAAACTTTGAAGCTGGTGCAGGTTGGATTAGAGACATTCCTGTTATTCCCTTCTGCCATTCTGGGATGACTCCATCCAAACTACCAATGCCGTTAAATTTTTTACAAGCAGCAACTGCAAGTGAAGTTTCAAGTTTAAAACTATTATTCCCAGTCTTAGCCCAAGCACTTGGTTCAAAGACCCCTGACATTGACTTTTCAAACTTTACACAAACTGTAAAGGAACTTGAAACAAAATATACTTATTGGGACGAATTAAACCGTCATCTAGAAAAAATTAATAATTATCACAATCAATTAATACCTGCTTTAAAACGTGGTCAAACAATTCAAATTGACTTAACCGAAACAGACATAAACTTCTTTCTAGAATTAATGGAATTTCTAACACCAAAAAGACTTCTAGAATTTAGACGTAACGGTGACACTAAATTTACCACAACAGGTACATTTTATGATTGTAGTATTGTTCCGCTTGAATCCTTAAGTGCTATTTGGACAGATGGCAATTGTAAATTTTAGAAAAATGAAAGCACATACTGCTAACAGGCGTTTGGCAAAAAAGCGGGTACAGTGCTTAAATGAAGCTTTGTGCTTCGTATCAAGTTCAGTGCTGGCAGACAGTTTAGTGCATCGAAATCCGCTTCTTCGCCAAGCGCCAAACCGTTATCCGTGAGAAAATTCAAGAAACATTAAATCATGAATTTCGCGTTCTAGACCTTGGTTGTGGCCCAGGTCGTATCACAAAATCTATCGCCGAAGAGCTACTTCCTGTTGCTACGTGCATACTTGCACGCTCTAGCGCTTTGGGATAGTATAGAGTCAGCAAAAAACAGACACGCCCGAACCTTATGTGAAATTATTTTGTGACAATTTTTATTATTTAATGATAAAACTATGAAGTTCTATTGTATTATTGAAAAAGATAACGAAGATAGTCAAAAAAGATATGCACTATTAGAGGAATCTTGTATAAATAAAAATATTGATTTTATAAAAATCATTCCAGAAGAATTTAACTATATAAATTCTTATATAGAAGAGGATTCAATTCTCTATAGAGCAACACCTGGAACTAAAAGTAGAGTAATCGAAAAGTGGATTGCGGGTAATTCAACAACTTTTTATAAGGATAATTTTTACTTATTAAATGATAGATCATCAAGTTTTTTTTCTAACAGAGCGAGTGGTCTTCCGATTATTCAAACCATACCTGATTTCTTTAGTAATTTTGATCAAATAGATAATTATGTAAATTTTGTTGGAGGATTTCCTCTAATAATTAAAATTACTGGAGGAAGTCATGGTGTTGGAGTTATTAAAATTGATTCGATTGAATCCCTTAAATCATTTAGTGACTATTTAAAAACAACCTCAAAAAATATTATTTTGCGTAAATTTATTAAACATAAAAAACAAGGAAGATTAATTGTTCTTGGAGATAAGGTAATTGCAAGTCATTTGAATTACTGCAATAAAGATTTTAGGTCGAATGTAGGCAGTAATCAAGAAAGAATGAGAGAGGCGATGGTTTTCCCAGAAAATGTACAGCAAATTGCCGTAAAAGCTGTACAATCTATTGGTTTAGACTTTGGAGGAGTGGATATACTTTTTGAGGAAGAAACAAACAATCCCTATATTGCAGAAGTAAATTTCCCTTGTTATTTCCCAACTACTCAACATTTAACAAATATTGATATTTCAGGGCAAATGATAGATTTTTTAATTGCTAAATCAAAAGGTAAAATTGTCACAAAATAACTCAAGGGGTCGTTTCACTTTCTTTTTGGCAAAAAATAATATAATAAGGAAGCCAAAAAGAACCCTCGCACAGCACGCGATAAAAGGTTCGTCCCTCGGCTCGTGGCTCAGCCAAATTTTTCTTCCGCTACGCTACGGCAAACATCGCATATACACCAACGTTGTACGAAATAACAATCAATGCTACGCTTTCTACCTATGAAAAAATTTTTACAACTATGTTTTTCGCTATGTTGCTTAGCAACAGTAGTGGGCTGTCAAACAACACCAATGTTAGGTGATAAAGCCCCTGCGTATAATGATAACGTATGCATGTATAATGACGTATCATATAAACCAGACGAATCATATTACGACGGCTGTAACTGGCATACCTGCCAAGATGATGGAAGCTTCGTGGGTACTGAAATTGGCTGCGAAGAATACGGCGAACAAAAAAACAGTTGGGAACAGTAAATAGCCAAGAAACTCTTTCCCCGAGCAATTTCTCTCATCGATGCTTTAGTAATGTAACACTCCTATGAACGAACTCACCTACTATAGCGACCTCATAAAGCCGTTATGGGCACCACCCGCATGGCTTTTTGGTCCGGTCTGGACCATACTGTATATCTTAATTGTTATTTCATTTGGCTTTGTTTTTTATCAAGCAATCACAAAAAAAATTCCCTCGCGCATTGCCTTACCATTTGTGTTAAACCTGTTTTTTAATGCCATGTTTACCCCAATTCAATTTGTATTAAAAAACAACCTTTTGGCCTGTGTTGATATTCTGCTCGTGGTTGGCACACTCATTTGGGCGTTTTATGCAATATGGCCACGTGCTCGTTGGGTGGTCTATATAAATATCCCCTATCTCCTTTGGGGCACCTTTGCCACTATATTGCAAATAACCATTACCTATTTAAATCGATAATTCTTACTTAATTGATAGGCCCCTGATTGACAAAAAGCAAAAAAACCCGTATTCTATTGCACATTCATAATATATCTCTTCCATGAGATATATTATTTTTTTATACATAGCTTCGGTATGCTATTGTTATCCCTGCCGTATATTGCCCAACAAGATAATTATTCTTGCGGGCCAGTGTGTATTGAAATGCTGTTGTTGTACTACCGTATTCCTTTTGATGTTGAAACAATTCAAAACATGTGTGATGCGCAACCAGGCAAAGGCACAGACAATGCGCGCATGCCCCTTGCCCTACAAACATATGGCCTACAGGCAAAGGTCACCTACCCCGCAGATACGACAGATATTATTGCCGCCTTACAAAACAATGCACCGGTAATCGTTAATTATCTTAATCCTGTTTCTGGCGTGGGTCATTTTGCGGTGGTAAAAGGCATCACAGAAGCACATATTATATTTGCTGATCCAAAAAATGGTGATGGCTACGAATTACCCATCCCTCAATTTATTGCGGCCTGGCATTCTTCTGATGGCAGCATACAAAAATGGATGCTCCATGTAGAGACATAATCAATACGCTTTTTCAACCATACTAAAAAAACCCCGAGCTAATCGGGGTTTTTTATATTGTGTGTCATTCCCTTTGCTGGTGTTAAAGGAACAACACAGGCAAAGGGATTTTTTCTCCTTTCTTGGCTACTTCAGCCAAGGAAACTGCGCTTTGAGCTCTGCCAAGGTTTTTGCCTTTTGAGGATCGGCCTGGAGAAACTCGATAAGCTTGTCTACTCCTTCTACCCCCTTGGGGATAACACCGTCGAGGTGTTCCCCTCGGTCTTCGGAGCTCAAGGCCATCATAGAATAGGCAAACACCCACGCACGCGGATCCATGCGCTTCACGGCCATGGCGAAGATACTGAGCGCCACATGATCATTGACCTCAAAATGCGTCGCCGCGATGATGATGGGTCGGTCTTCGGTATAATCTCGGTCACGTACCACTTGTTCCATAATCGCAAGAGGATCCACATTGAATTGGAGCGGTGCTTCCACCCCGTTCAGGATGGCACGGATTGCCACAATGCCGTGCATTTCTGCGCTTAACACGAAAATGAGCATGGTGTATTCCTTTTGTTTCAGTGATGAGAACGTTCATAGACTATCCTAAAAAAGAAAGCTCTGTCAACTATAAAAAAATCCCGATGTAATCGGGATTTTTTAATTCAACTATTGGATTATTCTCGACTCTTGAATCCTGTTCCTACAGGAATCAAGCGACCAATAATCACATTTTCTTTTAACCCTTCTAAGAAGTCTACTTTTCCAGTGATCGCGGCGTTGATCAACACTTTTGATGTTTCTTGGAAACTTGCTGCTGACAAGAAACTTTGTGTAGACAACGCAACTTTACTAATACCCAAGAACAATTCGCGTGCGTTTGCTGGGGTTTTGCCTTCCGCTTCTACTTCTTGATTTGCAAGCATCCATTGTGTTTTTTCTAACACCTCACCTGGGAGTAAATCAGTATCTCCTGGATCTTCAATATACACACGAGAGAAGAGTTGTTTAATGATAATTTCAATATGTTTATCATTTAAGGTTTGCCCTTGTGAAGAATAGATATATTGAATTTCTTCCAAGACATAGCGTTGTACCGCATCTCGTCCTTTTAACAAGAACAATTCTTTCAAATCAATACTTCCTTCACTGAGCTGCGCACCTTTTTCAATAACATCTCCATTTTTTACCCACAATTTATATCCAATTGGAATAATATATTCTTTGGTATGGCGACCTTCGTAGTTTAAGACAATACGACGTTTTTCAACACGCACTGTTCCGTTGTACTCTGCCAATACTTTTTCTCCAGAAGAACCAAGGATAACGAGTATTTCGTCTTTTTTCACTTTATCACCATCCGCAACTTTAATATCATCGGCTTTGCTAATTTTGATTTCCATTTCATCAATGCCATCAAAATGCACTTTAACGATTTTTTGTCCTCGACGACCTTCAAATACTTTTCTTCCAGACGGGCTGGTGATAATTTTCCCATCCGCATCTTCTACTTCTACGGTTCCACCAACTTCGGCAAGAATTGCTTTACGTTTTGGAGTACGTGCTTCAAATAATTCTTCTACACGAGGCAACCCTTGGGTAATATCTCCACCACCAGCAACCCCCCCAAGATGGAAGGTACGCATGGTAAGCTGAGTACCAGGTTCCCCAATAGATTGTGCAGCAATAACTCCAGCGGCCATCCCTTTTTCTACCACATCATTGGTACTTAAATCCGCGCCGTAACATTTAATACAAATTCCTTTTGCAAGTTTACATTGCAACACACTGCGTACATGCACGTCTTCAACACCCATGTCATCAATATCGCGTGAGGCTGCTTGAGTAACGAGTTCTTTTTTCTTTAAAATAACATTGCCGTCTTTACCAACAACATCTGCTAACACAAAGCGACCCACAACGCGTTCTGATAATTTTTTGCCCATGTGTTCACTTTGCGCTTTGGTAATGACTTCTCCTTGCTTATCGCCACAATCGTCTTCTCGCACCACCACATCTTGTGCAACATCCACCAAACGACGTGTTAAGTATCCTGCGTTTGCGGTACGAAGCGCGGTGTCGGATAACCCTTTTCTGGTACCATGACTAGAAATAAAGAATTCCAATACATCGAACCCTTCTTTAAAGTTTCCTTTTACCGGCAATTCGATAATATCTCCGGTTGGAGAGGCAACCAACCCTTTCATACCAATAACCTGCCCTAATTGTCCCCAACTTCCACGAGCACCAGAGTCGATCATGGCAAATACAGAGCCGTCTTTATCAATTGCTTCTTTGTTATGAGAAATAACGCGTTCTTTAATATCGGTCCAAATTTCAAGAATTTTTGCATGACGTTCAGAATCGGTTAATAACCCTTCTTGATATTGTTCTTCTACCATTTGTACTTCTGCATCCCCTTTTTCGAGCAATGCTTTTTTCTCTTCAATACGACCAAATTGGTCCATACCCAATGAGTATCCTGATTTGGTAACATATTTAAATCCAAGAGATTTCATTTTATCAAGAACGTACGCGGTTTCTTCTTGTCCGTATAACTCGAGTAACAATCCAATGATAATGCCCAAATGTTTTTTGGTAATGGTTTCATTATAGAAGGGAAGTTTTTCTGGAAGAATTTCATTAAAGAACACACGACCAATAGAAGTTTCGACAATTGATGGTGTTCCTTTTTCAAATTTTGTGAGATCAGCAAAACGAATTTTAATACGATCTTTTAACCCAATATGGCGTGTTTTGTACGCATATTTTGCTTCGGTAACATTTGCAAATACTCTTGTTACTTCTGCTTTATCTGTTTCCACATACTTGGTTAAGTAATAACAACCAAGCGCAACGTCTTGTTGTGGGGTAATCGCTGGTTTTCCGGTTGCTGGTTTTAAAATATTTTTTTCTGCCGCCATTAAATTTTCTGCTTCCCAAACAGACTCTTCTGTTAATGGAAGATGCACGGCCATTTGATCTCCGTCAAAGTCCGCATTAAATGGTGGAGTAACCAATGGATGAAGACGAATTGCTTTTCCTTCAACCAATGTTGGTTTAAATGCTTGAATACCTAAACGGTGCAAGGTAGGTGCACGGTTTAATAACACACGGCGGGTTTTAATCAAATCTTCCAAAATATCCCACACTTCTGGTGCGTTGGTTTCAATAAACCGAGATGCACTCCGAACATTGTGCGCTAATTCCCGTTTAATAATTTCTGCCATGACAAAGGGTTTGAACAACTCAAGTGCCATTTTCTTTGGCAAGCCACATTCATCAATATTCAAGCGTGGTCCAACCACAATAACAGAACGACCAGAATAATCCACGCGTTTTCCAAGTAAGTTTTGGCGGAAACGACCTTGTTTTCCTTTCAAAATATCTGCCAATGAACGCAACTGACGTTTTTGTCCGGTTGACGCAGTCACGGTTTTGGTTGCACGAGCATTGTTATCAATTAATGCATCGACTGCTTCTTGCAACATGCGTTTTTCATTTCGGCAAATAACTTCTGGTGCATTTAATGTTTGTAACCGTTTTAACCGATTGTTTCTGTTAATTACGCGACGATATAAATCGTTTAAATCACTGGTTGCAAAACGACCACCATCGAGTGCCACCATAGGACGTAAATCTGGTGGAATAACAGGAATCGCAGTTAACACCATCCATTCTGGACGAATATCATTTTTGTTGAAACTTTTTAACAATTTTAAGCGGCGCACCAAACGTTCTCGTTTTGCTCCTTTGCTTTTTTCAGATTCAACACTTAATCGTTCAATGGTTTGATCCAAATCAATTTTTTCAAGCAAGCGACGAATGGCTTCTGCACCAATTTCTGCTTCAAACATGTGGCCATAGCGTAATGCCAATTCTTGATAGCGCGCTTCTGAAATAATATTCAACATGTGAATATCTTTTAATTCTTCAGAGGCACTTTCCATGTCAGCGTCAAGCGCTGCCAATTTTTCATCACGAACATCTTCTACTGCTTTGATGTCCGCTTTCTTTGCACCCTCTCCTAAATCAGCAATACGCTTTTCTGATTCTTTTTCTAATTGTTTTTTCTTTTGTTTATATTCTTCTTTCAAGGCTTGTTCAATCGTTGCTTTTTCTTCTTCATCCACTTGCGTAATAATAAAAGACGCAAAGTAAATAACTTTTTCTAATGACTGAATTGATAAATCCAATACCAAACCAATCTTTGATGGAATAGAGCGAAAAAACCAAATGTGACTTACTGGACTAGAGAGTTCAATATGTCCCATGCGTTCACGACGAACGAGTGAATGGGTTACTTCTACGCCACATTTATCACAGACAATTCCTTTATATCGAATTTTTTTATATTTTCCACAATAACATTCCCAATCTTTGGTAGGCCCAAAAATTTCTTCGGCAAATAACCCAGCTTTTTCTGGTTTTTGTGTACGATAATTAATAGTTTCTGGTTTGGTAATTTCACCATGTGACCAGCGACGAATAACCTCAGGAGATGCAACGCGCAGCGCTAATGCATCAAAATCCTTGAGACTAATGTGTTGTTGACGGCTCATATGCAAGGAAAGATAAGTGAGTGATGACTAAAATGACGCAGCTTCTTCTGGCGCTCCCTCTTTTTTCGGATCAAGAGACGCGTCTTCTCGACTAAGCGCTTTTGCCTCTTCTACGGGTAAGTATTGTCCTTGGTGTTCTTTTAACACTTCTACGTCAAGGGCTAACCCTTTCAATTCACGCACTAACACATTAAAGGATTCTGGTAAGTTTACTCTGGTAATTGCTTCACCTTTAATAATAGATTCATAGGCTTTTGACCGACCAGGAACATCATCTGATTTGATTGTCAAAATTTCTTGCAAGGTATGTGCCGCGCCATATGCTTCTAGCGCCCACACTTCCATTTCCCCAAACCGTTGTCCACCAAATTGGGCTTTTCCTCCCAACGGTTGTTGGGTAATTAATGAGTATGGACCAATAGACCGTTGGTGCATTTTATCTTCAACCATATGGTTGAGTTTTAACATATAGTTATACCCCACGGTAGTTTTACTATCAAACGGTTCGCCTGTTCTTCCATCAAACAATTGTAATTGTCCATCAGTCGTAAATCCTGCTGCTGCTAATTCTCCTTTAATTTGTTCTTCGGTAATACCATCTAACACGGGGGTAGCGATACGGTATCCTAACGCATTTGCTGCTAACCCAAGATGGGTTTCGAGCAATTGCCCCAAGTTCATACGAGAAATAACCCCGAGTGGAGAAAGAATAATATCCACGGGTGTTCCATCATCTAAAAATGGCATGTCTTCTACCGGAACAACACGAGAAATAACCCCTTTGTTTCCATGACGTCCTGCCATTTTATCTCCGACTTGAATTTTACGCATGTCGGCAACCGTTACTTGTACTTGTTTGTTTACCCCAGGTTGCAATTTATCACCTTCGTCTGCTGAGAATACTTTTACATCAATAACTTTTCCATGTTCACCATGTTCTAAATACAATGAAGAATCACGGACATCGCGTGCTTTTTCTCCAAAGATCGCGCGCAATAAGCGTTCTTCTGGAGTTAATTCGGTTTCTCCTTTTGGCGTAATTTTTCCAACCAAAATGTCTCCAGATTTTACTTCAGCTCCAACACGCACAATTCCTTCAGAGTCAAGATTTTTTAATTTTTCTTCCGCAACATTTGGAATATCACTCGTTACGACTTCCGGTCCAAGTTTTGTTTCGCGAACATCGGTAACATAATTTTCAATCTGAACAGAGGTGTAGCGATCTCGTTGCACCATGCGTTCTGATAAAATAATCGCATCTTCGTAGTTGTATCCATCCCATACCATGTAGGCAACCAACACATTTTGTCCAAGCGCTAACTCACCATGTTGAATACTTGGTCCATCACACAACGGTTCACCTTTTTTCACTTTTTGACCAAGGCTCACCGTAGGACGTTGGTTAATACAACTAGACGCATTTGATCGAATAAATTTATTTAATTGATAGGTGTATACTTTTCCTTTTTTTCCGGTTAATTCAATACGACCACCATCAACATAGGTTACTTCTGCATCTTCTTCTGCAAAAAATACATGCCCACTATAGGCTGCTGCTGCTTTTTCTACCCCAGTTCCAACAAGTGGTGCATCTGGATTAATACAAGGAACCGCTTGGCGCTGCATGTTTGTTCCCATCAACGCACGGGTCGCATCGTCGTGTTCCAAAAATGGAATTAAACTGGTTGCAATACTTAAAATTTGATTTGACGCAACGTCGATATATTGAATATCAACAATGTCCGCTGGTGCTGGTTTTCCATGAATACGTGCTGGTGTTCTGTCTACCAAAAAGTAGCCGCGCGCATCGATTGGTGTGGTTGCACTTGCGGTAATCGATCGTTCTTCTTGCGTTGCATTTAAATACAACACTTCATCTGATACACGAGGTTTTACGCGTACTTCTGTCAGCTCTTTTTTTGCTTCTAATTTTTTCGCAACGGCTGCAGTAATATCTTCTCCCATCTTTACGACTCCCGCAATATCTTCTCCTGCAATTTCGCCTTCGGTAAAGCGCGCTTCATTTGGTACACGGTGAATCACTTTACGGTAGGGAGTTTCTAAAAAGCCAAAACTGTTAATTTTTGAATAACTTGCCATGTGGCCAACCAACCCGATGTTTGGTCCTTCTGGAGTAGCAATGGGACAAATACGACCATAGTGAGTGGTATGTACGTCACGAACTTCGAATCCTGCGCGGTCACGAGATAACCCCCCTGGCCCAAGCGCAGACACACGACGTTTATGTTCCAATTCTGCAAGCGGATTAATTTGATCCATGAATTGTGACAACTGAGAACTCATGAAAAATTCTCGCACCGCACCAATAACGGGTCGTGCATTAATCAATTTATTTGGCACCAATCCTTCTAATTCATAGGTGCTCATGCGGTCTTTAATAATACGTTCCATGCGGGCTAACCCAATGCGGAATCGGTCTTGTACCAATTCTCCAATCGCACGAATACGACGATTTCCCAAATGATCAATATCATCTGGTTCTTCTTGGGTCACGTTTAAGCGCACCACTTCTTTTAAGACGGCAATTAGTTTTTCTGGAGAAAGAACACGGTGTTCTTTACTATCAAAATCTGTGTCAGCTAAATGCAAATCAAATTTTGCATCTAATTTGTACACCCCAACACGACTCAAATCGTAGCGATCAAAGTTAAAAAACATGGAGTGAATTAACCCACGGGCATTATCTGCAGTAGCAAGGTCACCCGGACGAATACGTTTATATACTTCAATCAACCCTTCATCTTCTGTGGTAGAAATATCTTTTTTCAAAGTCGCTTCAATAAAATCAATATTTGGGTGATTATTTACCTCTTTAAACAAGTCAAGAATCACGTCATTGTTTCCATGACCAAAGGCACGCAACAGTGCTGTTGCCGCTACTTTGCGTTTTCTGTCTACTTTAATCCACAAAACATTATTTTGGTCTGTTTCAATTTCAATCCACGCCCCACGGTTAGGGATAATTTTTGCCCCATAGTAACGACGACCACGAACATTTTCTGCCGTAAAGTACGCGCCAGGACTACGAATAAGCTGAGAAATAATAACCCGTTCAATACCATTTACCACAAACGTTCCGCGATCGGTCATGACTGGCATGTCGCCCAAATAAATTTCTTGGAGTTGTTCTTCTTTGGTTCGTTTGTTAATCAATCGTGCTTTTACCCGTAATGGTGCCTCAAATGAAATATTTTTTTCACGACTGGTGCGCTCATCAAATTTTGGCTCATCAATACTATAGTCTTCTAAATAGAGCTCCAAATCTCGCCCGGTAAAGTCGGTGATCGGAGAAATTTCTTCAAACAAATCCTTAATCCCTTGATTCAAAAACCATTGGTATGATGATTTTTGTGTCCCAATTAAGTCAGGGAGCTGTGCGGTTTGCGCACGTTGGGTAAAGAACTTTCGCTCCTTTTGTGTCGTAGGTTGACGCTTGTAGATAGGCATAGGGCGAGAAAAAAAAGTTAAACGATTCATCTATAGTCAATTGGTATTACATTGTGATACCAGTTGAATATAGATAAATCTGTGTGTAAAATACAAAAAAGCGGCTTTTATGAAAATCCGTCTTTTTATTTACTTGTTAATAATGTTCTCATGCATGCGTATACGCTTAGAGAAGAATGTATATATGCAAGATGCAATCAAAGAGCAAAAACCGTCGCATGCGCGTCTAACATCCAGAATTCCGCTATACTTAGCAAAAAATCAAGACGTTTCGCTGTAATCTATAAGCTGCTCTATAATAATAGATTATAGCGTAATTGTCAAATGAATAATGTGGACAGTTAGCCCACCTCTGTCAGCATACCATAAATTATGTCATCTCGAGCCGAGCGCAGTGACGTCGGGTATATCCCGAATAAAAAGTGTGCTATACTATTTCCACTATGAGTCGCCGCCGTAAGGAAAGAGAACAACACGAAGTATCACGAGGAGTGATTGCTATTCTTTTGTTATTATTTGCAATCATTTCTTTTTTAAGTTTCTTTAATCAAGCAGGCACCTTAGGGATTATTATTAATGAATGGATCCTGAGCTTCTTTTTTGGAAGCATCCGCTTTGTGGTTCCTGTTGTTATTATTGTATTAGCCTGGTATTTGGTTACAGACAAAAAATATAACTACCGCCCTACCCATGGTATTGGCGCCTTATTATTTTTTCTCACAACATCCAGCCTGCTGCATCTTCATTTTCCCCTAGAAACCATGTGGCAACAGGCATTGGATGGTAATGGTGGTGGCGTATTTGGCATGCTTGCGTGGCTTCTAAAAACCTATTTAGGATCAATTGCATCCGTTGTGGTCTTGATTGGACTTATCGTTATTTCTCTTATTTTAATGTTTAACACCTCTATTGCGCACTTTGTTACCATCCACAAACGCCTCATGGAAAAAATGGGCTTTGTGGGCAGCGGCATAAAACAAAGTGTGGATACCCTATTTGTAGAGCAAGAAGAAGAGGAACGCCGTATTGATGAAGCAGACGAAGAAGACAACGAGGAAGACACCACAGAGGAAGAAGAACGCAGCTTTACCCGAAAACGGGTTCAAGAGGACGATGAAGAACTAAGTGAAGAAGATGACACAGAAGAGGAAGAAGAGACTGAGGAAAGTGCTGATGACAGTGATCCCAAAACACACCTTATTCCTGCAGAACCAACCATGCCTTTTTGGCAACAACACGTAATTATTCGTAAACCACCTTCTGTTTCCTTATTAGAAGTACGCAAAGATAAACCAACGAGCGGAGACATTGATGATAATCAACGCATTATTAAAGATACCTTTAGAGAATTTAAGATTGAGGTAGAAATGCAAGACGTGCGTGTTGGACCAACAGTGACCCAATACACCATGAAACCTGCGCGTGGCGTAAAACTCACCCGTATTACGACCCTTGGCAATGACTTGGCTCTTGCCTTAGCTGCCCACCCTATTCGTATTGAAGCACCTATCCCCGGAAAATCATTGGTGGGTATTGAGGTACCAAATAATAAGACTGCCGTGGTATCACTGAGAGAATTAATTGAAAGTAAAGAATACAAAAAGCGCAAACACAACCTGATGATTGGCTTAGGCAAAGACGTTGCTGGCACGGTGTGGTTTGCGGACTTACCCCGCATGCCCCACTTGCTTATTGCTGGTTCAACAGGTTCTGGAAAAACAGTGTGTATGAATACCATTATCACCAGTTTGCTCTACCAAAATACAGCACAGGAGTTACGCTTTATTATGGTTGACCCGAAACGCGTTGAGTTAACCTTGTATAATGGTATCCCCCACTTATTAACGCCGGTTATTACCGACACGAAAAAAACCATTAATGCCCTGCGTTGGACTATTGCAGAAATGGATAGACGGTTTGATGTCCTGAGCAAAGCAGGAAACCGTGATATTGGTTCGTATAATCAAGCGCACCCCAAAGAAAAACTACCACATATTATTTTTATCATTGATGAATTAGCAGACTTAATGGTCACCGCTTCTGCGGATGTGGAAACAGGGATTATTCGTATTGCACAAATGGCTCGCGCCGTTGGTATTCATTTAATTGTTGCCACACAACGACCAAGTGTTGACGTGATTACCGGGCTCATGAAAGCAAATATCCCTGCGCGTATTGCTTTTTCGGTCGCTTCCCTTACTGACTCTCGAACCATTCTTGATACCTCTGGTGCAGAAAAACTTATTGGAAAAGGAGACATGTTACTCATGACCTCTGATTTTTCAAAACCCGTGCGTATTCAGGGGGCCTATATTTCTGAAAAAGAAACAAAAGATATTATTGATTATCTGCGCGGAGACGACGAACCGGTATACGATGAATCTATTACAGACAAACAATCATCTGGCAGTACGCCCAGCATGTTTGGTGGACCAGATGATGACCAAGATTCATTGTTTGAAGAAGCGAAACATGCTATTATTGAATCGAAAAAAGCAAGTGCTTCCTTTTTACAAAGAAAATTAAAAGTGGGTTATGCCCGCGCTGCGCGCTTACTCGATGAATTAGAAGAAGCAGGTGTTATTGGTCCAGCAAATGGGGCAAAACCCAGAGATATTTTGCTTTCAGAAAAAGACATGCATAGCATGGATGCCGGACAATCATTAAATGTATATAAACAAAGAGATGAGCGAAAACCAGTTACTCCTGCTCAATTAGACACAGAAGAAATTGATGAGGAAGAACCTGAGGAAGATGATGCCCTCGATGAGGAAGACGAAGACGATATGCATACCGAGGAAGAACAAGATGACAACACTGATGCTGATGATACTGCAGATGACCGAGACGATGAACCGCTTGATGATGAGGCTGAAGAAGACAGTGATGAAGAAGATGCCTATCCTGATGAGGAGGAAATAGATGAAGAAAAAGATACCAATACTATCCCCCGCATCAGCCCATAATTATTCTGTTGCCCCGATATGGAGTTAACAACAAAAAAAATTACTCCCCCAAAGAGAGTGTGCTTTCGTCTTAAAGAAGCTCGCGAAACGCGTGGCATTTCTTTGGCACATATGGCAAAAAAATTGCGCACCAGCGAAGACCATATTACCGCTCTTGAATCCTGTCAGTTTGACAATCTTCCTTTTTCTGAAATATATCAAAAAAATTTCATTCGTTCCTATATAAAAATCCTCGGCTTACACCCAAAACATTTTATTGATCAATTTGTCTTTGAGGAACTCCGGGGCCAGAATGCGCAAAAAAAGAAACAGCAAAAAAAACCCTTCCTTTCGTATTTGTCTGACATTCCGCTTATTGCCCGCTTTAGTGTGGTTATGCTTCTGCTCATCACCGTTGTCGGGTACTTGGCATTACAGGTAAAACATATTGTTGAGCCACCCAATCTTGCGGTGTATGCCCCTTATGACGGTATGGTAACGCGCGCACCACTCATTCGCGTACAAGGCAAAACAGAATCTGAGGTACAAGTGCATATTAATGGCAAACCCATTATGAATTCAAAAGAAGGATTCTTTGATGAAGAAATAAGTCTTTCTGAAGGGGTAAATACCCTTATATTTTCTGCTCAAAAAAAACACGGAAAAATGACGAGTGAAACACGCCATATTGTGTATAAAAAAGAACAACAACTCACTGTTTCTGCGCACCAAAGCAATGAGTTATAAGCAGATATATTTTGTTTGACACCGCTTTCAAAACCACGTATTCTATAGGTCACAAGGGGGGGGATCTATATGTAACTATTTATTGATTATTGGACGTGACGTGCCTGTACCGCGCGCCAATACGAGAGAAACGTTTTTGGTAATGAAGGGAAACCTTCGCCCCAATCACTGGGGTTATTATTTGATATGTTATGGCAAAACAAAGCGAACAGGTAACAGCAAAATTAGACGCAGCACAAAGCGCCGTAGAGCAAATTAAACAACGCTTTGGCGCTGGCTCTATTATGAAATTTGGCGAAGCGCGTGCAACCAATGTTGACGTTGTTCCAACAGGAAGTATTTCTTTAGATATTGCTCTTGGCGTGCGTGGTGTCCCACGTGGACGTGTTATTGAAATCTTTGGACCAGAATCCAGTGGTAAAACAACCCTCGCGCAACACATTGTTGCTGAGGTGCAAAAAAAGGGCGGTATTGCTGCGTTTATTGACGCAGAACATGCACTTGATCCAGACTATGCACGCAAAATTGGCGTCGATGTTGATAATTTACTTATTTCTCAACCAGACACCGGAGAACAAGCATTAGAAATTTTAGAAACCTTAGTGCGCTCTAATGCGGTTGACGTTGTGGTTATCGACTCTGTTGCGGCCTTAGTGCCAAAAGCAGAAATTGAAGGAGAAATGGGTGACTCACACATGGGACTACAAGCACGTCTTATGAGTCAAGCATTACGCAAGTTAACGGGTATTGTGAGTAAAACAAATACGATTGTGGTCTTTATCAACCAAACACGAAATAAAATTGGGGTCTTTTTTGGCAATCCAGAAACAACAACGGGTGGAAACGCCTTAAAATTTTACTCTTCTGTTCGTATTGAAATTCGCAGAAGTGCGCAAATTAAACAAGCAGAAAAAATTATTGGAAACCGCGTAAAAGTAAAAATTGTAAAAAATAAAGTAGCTGCCCCATTTAGAACGACCGAATTTGATATTATGTATAATGAAGGTATTTCTGTTGCCGGTGACGTGTTAGATGTTGCGGTGCAAGAAAAAGTGGTACAAAAATCAGGAAACAGTTATAGCTTTGGTGAAGAAAAATTGGGCGTTGGAAGAGAAAAAGTAAAAATGCACTTAAAAGAAAATCCAAAACTGATGAAACAAATTACCGAAAAAATTTGGGAAGCCGTTGACCGTGGTCAAGCTCCTGACGAAGAAGGTGGTAAAAGTGGAGAAGCAGAAGATGTAGAAGAAACACAATAAAAAATATAGCTATCAACATAAAAACAGAGTGGAAACACTCTGTTTTTTATTTCAAGCTCTAGCGATAAATGAGGGTAACGTCTGTATTGGTATAATAATGTCCTAAAATTTGTTTATAATCCCAAGCATCTTTTGCTGCTTTCAGCGCCGCATCGCGTTGACTCATGCCTACGCCATGACCAAATTGTTTTCGCCCCGCATCATAGGCAGCACTGACGGGAACAAGCCATGGTTTATTTGCCCCTCCCCACACACTACTCCAACTTTTTGTCTTCCCGTTAGAATTGCCAAAATAGGGCGTGGTAACAATCTCATCATTATAGGTCACCATTTGTCCACGTGTCGCTTGGGTAGCGAGCGGCACTTTTGTTAAAAACTGTGCGACATCCGCCCCTAAATATAACTGATCATAGGTACTGCCCAAGACATCAAAAAACGCATATTTTCCTTTACTCAAATAGGCATAGGTTCTTGCAGCAATAATATTTGCTTTCACGGCTTCTTCATGCACCTCTTTGCCTGTTTCCGCAATACCTTTTACATAATCCTCAAGTAACAGATCATTTACCACATACATTTCTCCATCTTTTACCCCACGACGATATTCTACCGCTCCATGATAGCGGATGAAGCGACTTGGTCCCACCCAACCAATACTACGATCTTTTAATCCATTCATGACTTCGATAATGGCATGCGGATTATTCATTGGTTCAAAGCGAACCACGCCGCTCGTGTTTATGTCTAATCCTGCACCTCGCACTCGATAAATTCCATTGTCATAGATAACAATAGCTACTTTTCTTTTTGGCAATGTTCCTTCAGACAACCCATCAACAAGTACGGCATACTCATCGTCATAGGAAACAAATTGCACCGTCGTCCCTTCTCCTACCAGTCCCACACGTATCCGTGGTTCCTCTGCCACACGCGGGGTCTCCTCAGACACCTCTGAATCCACAGGAGCAAATGGCAATGTATCGCTCTTTGCATCTTCTGTTACCTGTATCATGACAATCGCGGCTGATTGCTCTTTTCCTTCGAGAAAAAATTGTGCTTCATAGCTTCCGACTTTTGATGGCGCTCGAAAGGTTATGGTCTCTTTTACAATACTTCCCGCCGCCACTGCCGTACTACTGCGATCAACAATAGTACGAGCGTCTTTCCAAGAGTCATCGGCAATTACGGCACCAGAGCCTTCTTTTGCAATAAGATTGTAGCCTTTCCACGCCTCTTTGCCTGTGTGTTGAAACAACACTTTAAGTGATACTGGCTCCCCACCTTTGGTTGTCACAGTTTTTATGCTTTGCCCCATGAGCTTTGCATCTGCGGCAGATGCTGGTGTTCCGCTGGCAGCAACCGGGGTTGTGGTAGTATGTTGTACCGTCAGTGTTTTTTTGGGGACAACCACTATTTTTAAGAAAAAATATCCCCCTTGGAGCCAAGAATAATTTTCTGCAGCTAAATAAAATTCTTCTGTATACTCGCCAACTTTTTCTGGCGCCGTAAGCGTTAACCGTAATACAGCGTTTTCTCCGGGCTTAGCGGGTTTAAGAATTGGTTTCGTCTGTTTTGCATTCAAAAACACAGATACCCGTTCTCGGGGTTCCATGGTGTAG
The DNA here is from genome assembly GCA_964522435.1 of uncultured Gammaproteobacteria bacterium. GTDB lineage: Bacteria > Patescibacteriota > Patescibacteriia > Magasanikbacterales > UBA922 > CAZFUL01. The sequence goes on along the minus strand of CAZFUL010000005.1, from coordinate 53,956 downwards.
GCAGAAATATAGCGAGAACCGCTGGTATTCCAGGTTGCGGTTCCGGTATTTTTAAAGGTAATATCCACCACCTTACTTTCCCCTGCCTCAATAACAATAGGATCAGCAACGCTTTGAGAAACATATTTGGCTTGATAGGCTTGGGCATCGCGGATGGTCGGTTTTGGATCAGCCGCCTGTACGGGAGCAGTACTCACACAAGCAAAAAAAATCACGACGAGTGAGAGAAAAAAATAATAGGCTTTATTCATAATACTAACAAGATAAAGAGAAGGAAGTGTTTTTTAGTATAGCAAAATATGCGAAACGAAACAATTGAATAAAGCAAGAAACAGTGATATATTTTGCATAGTGTTTTCCTATGTCAACCACAAAAAAAATTGCCCACAATACCATTATTCAACTGATTGGAAAAATTATTTCTACCTTTTTAGGTTTGATTGCGATTGGCATGATGACTCGCTACTTAGGGCAAGAACAATTTGGCTGGTATACGACAGCAATTTATTTTTTACAATTTGTTGGTATTCTCATTGACTTTGGCATGATCCCGGTAACGGCGCAGATGTTAAGCGAAGGACGATTTGAAAAAACAACACTTTTTCAAAATATTTTCACCTTCCGCTTAGTCACGGCCTGTCTGTGTTTAGCAACGGTTCCATTTGTCATTCTCTTATTTCCCTATACGACAGAAATTCGTCATGCGGTAAGTATTATTACTATTTCTTTTATTGCTATTGCCCTCAACCAAGTAGCAACGGGATTGCTCCAATATAAACTCAACATGCATATTCAGGCGATTGCAGAAGTTATGAGCCGTATTGTCCTCGTCGTAGGTCTCTGGGCAGTTATCAAAGGATCCTACGGATTTCTCCCGCTTATGTGGGTAATCACTGTGGCAAGCATCGCACACACCGCGTACCTTCTCTATGGCGTCAATAAGATACAACCGCTGCGTTTTTCCTATGATCGGCTCATATGGAAAGCGATTATGGTAAAAATGTGGCCTATTGCCATCTCTATTATATTTAATGTGATGTACCTTAAAGGTGACGCGATTATTCTCTCTCTGGTGCGAAGCGCGAGTGAAGTAGGGCTCTACGGAGCAGCCTACCGAGTTATTGATTTAGTTTCTCAAACCGCCATGCTCCTTATGGGACTACTCCTCCCATTACTCGGATTCGCCTATGCGCAATCAGACCATAGCCTTTTTAGTAAGCGCTATCAACAATCGTTTGATGGCATGATGATGATGGCGATTCCTATGGTTGCGGGCTTATATATGCTCGCAACACCCATCATGACCTTGGTTGCTGGCGCAGAATTTTCTGCAGCTGGTGTCCCATTACAAATTCTTTCTCTTGCCATATTTGGATTATACCTTGGCTCCATTTTTGGCCATGTTGCGGTGGCTATTGATCAGCAAAAAAAAACCATGTGGATTTATATCCTTGGGGCAGGGATTACCCTTATTGGATACCTCTATTTTATTCCCCGATTTGGGATGCTTGGCGCCGCATGGATGAGTGTGTTTTCTGAACTGCTTGTTGGGGTATTATTATTTATTGTCGTGCATCGTATATTGGGAGAACGCTTATCCTATAAAACCTTTTTCAAAGTATGTATGGCAACAGCTCTTATGTGTGTTGCCCTGTGGTTCTTTGCCCATCTGCATACACTCATGCGTATTGGTATGGCAATAGCCATATATGCGGTCGTCCTCTATGCCCTGGGAGGAATAAAAAAACAAACCCTTGTTGAAATTTTTTCACGCTCCTAATTGCTATGCTCCTCACGATTTCTTTTCTCTGCTTTACCACGATCGCTCTGCTTCGTTGGCGTATTGCGCTTGCGGTATTTTTTTTCCTTCTTCCTAGTTACCTGGTCCGTTTTAGCATTGGACCAATCTCCACAACCTTTTTAGAAATATTGTTGTTGATTCTTATTATCACCTGGGGAATACACGAACGAAAGCATATCATACAAACAATTCGTCATACGGTTCAGGATCTTTGGCGGACACACCCTTCTTTGTGTATGGGAACACTGCTCTTTATTATTGCCGCAACGATAAGTGTCATCACCAGCATCAATACACGCGCGGCGCTCGGCGAATGGAAAGCGTTTTATATTGAACCAATACTGTTTGCACTCATACTTATAACAGCGTTTACAAAAACAAAAAAACAGACACAAGAATCAGCAATCACTCATACCATTTTTTTACCACTCCTCACACTTGGTCTGATTACGGCAATGCTCTCTCTCTATCAACAACAAACGGGATGGATGGTGCCCTGGGATTTTTGGGAAAATCGTAATACCTACCGAATAACCGGTTGGTACGGTTTCCCGAATGGGGTTGGGTTATTTTTAGCCCCACTTATTCCTCTTGCGCTATTTGTTATTGCAACCGTGTGGAAAAACAAAGGAAAGAAGTTCCTCCCCCTATCAATCACTACGGCGATTATTTCCGCACTCTTTTTGCTCACCGCCCCGTTTGCGATTCTTTTTGCTCAATCAACCGGCGCAATAATTGGCGTAACAGGAGGAATAGGTATCCTGCTGCTGTGTTATAAAAAAACACGCATTCCTGCGGTTATTCTTGGTATGCTGGGTTTGGCAATCCTCATTGCCATGCCAGCAACGCACCCAATAAAACAAGAACTGCTTGCTCAAGATCGTTCTGGTCAAATTCGTGTTGACATGTGGGGAGAAGCCGTACAATATATTAGCGAACATCCGGTTGTTGGAGCAGGTCTTGCCTCATATCAACAACGCATTTATCCCTATCGTATTGATAAATGGATTGAAGTGTTTCACCATCCACACAATATCTTTTTAACCATGTGGATGAACCTGGGTCTCTTGGGAATGATTGCCTTTACCTGGCTTCTTGTCTGGTTTATCCGCGTCTCTCTCACAGCAATACAAAAAAAGAATAATCTCCTGCCGATATATTTACTCGCTAGTATGACCACCTGGATTATTACCGGCTTTGTTGATAGTCCCTATAGTAAAAATGATTGGAGCATTCTCTGGTGGAGCCTGTTCGCGCTTTTACTCATGCACACACAATCACAGAAACCATCATCCTCTCTATGAAAAAAAGCATAGGTATTTCCATATTACTAACAGTCGTTGTTCTGCCGGCTCTGTTCCTAACCGTCTATATAATTACCAGGGCAGCCATTATTCCCCATACCGTAGCGTATGAAGTATTTTCACCAGACGGCAATTATTTTATGGAACAACAAGAATATATCACCGTACAAGAATGGATCGAGAAAAAAAGAAAGTAGCACAAAAAAACAGAGTCTCTCTTCTCTGTTTTTTTGGTATCAGGTATCACTGTCGCTTGGATTAAGGTATAGTGACTCCTTGCTCAAGTGACAAAAGAAAATCAGTACTCACCACAAGGACCTGATCCAGACGAAAGCCTAAGGCATCAAAGGTTTGTTTATTGGGAAGCCAATGTTTTTTATTTCCTAATACAATATAGATCTTTCCATCTGCGATACTTGTTACTAACCGATTTCCTTTAAGTTTGGTATAGGGTCCCCAATATAAGGTAGCGTCTTTTGCATCAGGAATATCTGCTAAGCGTTCTTTTGTGTCAATAAACGGTTCTCGGTAGTTGTACTGATATGATCGATACACCTCGTAGGATGCATAACGACGTTTTTCACAACGGTCGGTTACATAATAAATCTCACCCGTGCTAGGCTCCAAAAAGCTGTAATCAATAGGAAGTGGACAGAGCGCTGGATCAATATATTGTTCTGAAGCTGGTTTTTGACTATTTGGTGAAAAATAATAATACGCGCCTAAAGGTTGTTCTTGTGGTGGATTATTCTCTTCTTGTTGTTCGTCATCAACAGGTTCTTCCTCTGGATTATTGTCATTATCCTCTTCCGGTTCTTCGCCATCTGCGGGGTTATCTCCCCCACCACCATTATCTTCTGGTTCTTCAACGACCTCTGGTTCAATAAGAACAATCTCTCCTTGCGCAACAAACTGAGCAGCAAAGGCTTCTGGGGTACTATCGGTCAAGGCGACTTCTTCTATGCCGGTGCCAAAAGAAATAAACGCAGGATGCGTTAGTGCGCGCTCAAGAACAATACGAATAATGAGTGGGTTCTCTGCATCAATCACCGCAGAAATAATCCCAACCCTTCCCTGATCATCGCGTACCAAAAATGCATCGCTGTTTTGAATAATCAATGGAAGTGTTTCTTCTTCAAAGGTAAGCGTAAGTGTACTACTCGTGCTTGTGGCGGTAAGCAGAAGTGGACCAGCTGAATCTTGCTCGGCATATAATTGATCACTTACTCGCAGAGCCCAACGATTGGCAACAAGAGCCGCTTGCTCATTGGTAATAAATTGATTGTCTCGTAATGGTCCAATGTCATAGAGCTCAGGCCCTAGATAGAGTGGCGCTTGTCCTTCAATATTATCCACGGCGATTTTTTCTCCTACACGAATAGCCGTAAGATACCCTGCTTCTGTTTGTGCATCTGCAATACCAAAAATAATACCGGGAGTTTGACCAATAAATACTGGAATACTATTGCCAGTCTCTTGTTGTATACCAATTGCAACATCTTGTAACGAAAGTGCATAGGCAACAGAATCAATCTGATCCCGCAACTCTTGTTCTCCTCCCATAAAGAGTACGCCAGCAACGCGTTGCTGTTGTTGTGTTGCTTCTTGGATCTGTTCTATCATCTGAACGTACGCGGCGCCGCCCGGTATCCAATCACCAGTCAACACACCTGTGTTTTGATCAGCTGTAGTAATAAAACCAATAGGAATATGTTGTTCTGTCATGATGCGGCTGGCAAACAATGGCCAAAATGAACCAAAGACCGTATCACTATCAATGGCACCGTTGGCGAGTTGCCACACATCCGCTTCGGTGTACACGGTTGCCTGAAGAAATTCATGATTAAATTCAGTGAGCTCAAGTAATTGCCCTTCTGCATTGCTCGATCCGGCAATGACAAACAAATCGCCAACACCTACCTGCTCAACACTATCAACAACTTCTTCATCATTACTAAAACGTACTTCAAGTACTCCTTGTCCCACGGGTTGATCTTCTAAGACCGCAGAAAATACGCCGTTTTCTGGCATATCTTCGATAACGGTCCACGCACCACCATTAAAGCGGGCCTCAATCTGTTCTGCTGTCCCTACATAGGTTCCCTCAACCAAGATATCACCCGTATTATCTTCATCTCGTTGCGTAATAAATAATGTCTGTGGTGTGGTAATCGTAATGTCTTTTTTCTCAATAATTTCTACGTTATCAACGTACAGCTCTGCATTTTGTGTCGTAATAATAAGCCGAACATCAAATACCGTCCCATCATCATTCAGGGCATACCCACGATCTGAAGAAATAGTAAATTCACGGGTATAGGTTTGCCAGCCTTGAGAAGCAGTAGTGGTAGTAAATACCATGTTTTGAAAATCACTATTCGAGTCAGTAATACCTAAATAACTCGTAATACGAGTCCCGGTAAAATGATAGCGAAATCGATAGATATAGGGAGTATCAGGATAGAGCAAAATAGGGCTATTCGAAATAAAAAATTTTTGTATGCCCCCACGACCACCGGTCCCATTCGTGATAATTTGCATACTTTGTTGTCCCTCAAACACCGTCGTGGTGTTTTTAGTCCAGGAATCAGGATTCCCATAGCGACGCCATTCTGGGAGCCCTTCTATTTCCATATCCCCGTCTATAACGGCATTATCTGCTTGTGCCAGAGAAGGAAATGCAAAAAATAGGCTGAATACAGCGAAAAATAACACAATATAGGAACATCGTAATCGATTCATAAGTACCTCCGATTAAAAGTAGAAAGCCGCATAATGTAGCATATTTTTGACCTTTTGTCAAGGTGACGAGGCGCATGCTACAATGCTATATATGCTATAACCAGAGATCATTGTATGAAACAACCCGTGCTGTATCAAACACTCGAAGAGGATATTCAACGCATCAGTAGCGACGTGATGCAAGAAAAGCGACTCTTAGATGAAGCCGTTGATTTATTTACAGAAGCACAAACGTATAAAGTGAGTGGAAATAATGGAAGTATTGAAGACTATTGGTATTTTTTGTATCCCTTTAAAGGATTTACCCTGGCAAATACCAAACACTATAAACTATTGGGACGCTATTTGGCTGGCATGATTCCCAAAGAAACAGAAGTGATTGTGTCTATTGAGTCGGATGGTATTGGTATTGCCACCTTTGTTGCTGGAGAACTAGCGCTTCCACTTATTATTAGCAAATCATTTCACTATAATGTCCCTTGTGTACAACTCGTGCAAGAAGCTGGCTACCATAAACGAGACATGTATTTATCAAAAGTGATAGAAGGAAAAAAAGTAGCGATTGTGGATTGTATGGTCTCTACAGGTGGTACGGTAAAAGCACTGGTTGCGGCTATTGAATCCCTTCCCCAAACAGAGATTATGGGCATTTACTGTGTGAACGATAAACATAATTATCGTGAAACAGATAAAACATTGTACGGATATCCTTACAAATATCTTATTACTACGCACATTACTCCAGAAACTGGCAAGGTAAACGCAGAGTTATCCTATGACCTAAAACATGCCTTTTGGAAAGCCATGGATGAACGTTTTTTTGATATTACCGAAACCTGTTCTACCTTTTCTAATGTATCAAAACGTGGCTATGGTGTGGGGAGTATTATTGTAGACGCACAAAATTTTGATATTCTTGCCTGGGGCTTTCGCCGTGGCAAACTGCATGCCGAACAAGATGCCGTCACGATGTTAAAACAAAACTGTCCTGATTGGTCAACACGACAATTAACCGTGTATTCGACCATGGAGCCCTGTATTTATAGAAATGACGCAGGACACATTCCCTGTGCAGAGCACATTGCTGAACTCAAAAATTGTAAATGGGTAATTATTGGCAGTAAAGATGCGGCAGATGAACGCATTTATGGCGAAGGTATTAAGTATTTGTTAGAACAAGGAAAATATATTCGGCTTATTGAAAGTGATGAAGTGTTTCGGCCAGCGTGATATACTCCCCCCTTCATATGACTACGCAACAGCGTGCAACTATCGTTCTCGATACACTAAAAAAATTATTCCCTGCACCAACACCCAGCCTCAATTTTAGTAATGATTGGGAACTCGTTGTCGCCGTGGTGCTCTCCGCGCAAACAACGGACAAACAAGTAAATGTGGTAACCAAGACCTTATTTCAAACATATAAAACACTCGATGATTATTTAACTGCTGAGTTGGACGTATTTGCAGAAGACATGCATTCAGTAAGTTTTTACAAAACAAAAGCAAAACATATTTTGGCAGCCGCAAAGATATTTGATGAGCAATTCAATCGTGTGCTCCCAAAAACAATTACCGAGTTGAGGCTCCTTCCAGGCGTGGGAAGAAAAACCGCAAATGTTGTGTTGGGGCAAGCCTACGGTATTGCAGAAGGGATTGCGGTTGATACGCATGTCACACGCCTGGCACAAAAATTTGGATTAACCACACACAGTGATCCAAAAAAAATTGAGCAAGAGCTGATGCAATTATTACCAAAAGAAGAATGGTTTTTATTTACCGTGCGTATGATTGAATATGGCAGACAATATTCGCCGGCGAGAAAAGTGCTGGATGAGAGTGATCCTATTTCGCTGTTGTTGAAGAACTAAGTAATTTTGGAAAATAAAAAATCCGCTGGTGGGGCAGCTGATTGATTATATATATTCTCAATCACTTCCTTTTATAAAAAAGAAAATGATAGTCGAACCGGGGGTGTTTGCAATAAACACTCCCGTCGTTATTGGACGAATTGTCGCTTGTAGCAACAGTTCATCACTCCGCCCACCCCCCTTGGCGTGAAGCGGAAGAGAAAAAGAACAGTACCCTAAATTGGTACTGGCCTACCCCGGGTACTCCGACAAGCCTATACAAGCGCTTGTATATCGAGAAGTCACATACGTGACCGTTTTGGGCATTCTCGATTGGAATAGGATAAGCTCAGCAACTATCGCACGAGGAGCAACTGCTCCAGATGCTTGACTTGTGCTTGCGCACTTCGGACTCTCTAGTCCGCGCCCGTGATAGCATGGGCGCAATTCTCCCCGACCTCGTCGGGGTTGGCTCTGTTGGGAATTTTAGGAATCCCGCGAGGTCACCCACCTCTACGCCTTTGAATTATGGCGCAGCTTTTTTATTTTTTGCTATTTTCTCCTTTGTTTTTGGTTACACGCTTCAGGCGATCTCGAGCGCAGCGATCTGCTGTTCGAGATCGGCCATGTCTTCGCCTTCACGGAAGAAGGCCGAACTCGGTGAGAGCAGCCCACCACCGCGAGGATCCACCTTGCCGGATTGCACGAGCCAGTTGTAGCGCTGCTCCAGGTGGAGCATGGCTTCCCAGCCCGTGAGGGAGCGAATCTCGCTCCCAGTGTCGTTGAACTTACACCCCACCCCAACGAGGGTGAGAAGCATTTCGGGCGTGAACTCGACCGGCTCCAGAGGGAACCAGGAGAGCTCAGAAACGCCTTGTTGCCCCACGCTCACCCCAAAGATTGGGGTGCCGAGCGTGTACACCACATAGCGGGTCGGACCGTGTGCGAGAACGAAGCACGAGGAGAAACGAATGGTCCCCTCCGGCTCGTTCCCCATGGATACCGTGGGTGCCTCTTTGATGGCCGAGAGGAAATCCTCCCAGCTCTCAAAGATTCGTCCATTGTTTCGCTGCGCGAGCCACTTCTCACGCGACATGGGCTCATCACGACGAGCCATGATCTTCTCCTTCTCCGTTTTCTCCCACGGTAGCGGGGACTGGGTTGGAAAGGCCTCAATCAGTAACCCACTGACGAGACCACACACACCGCCCGTTCTTCTCTCGGGCGGAAACACTTCTCATTCTCTCCGTACCAAACTGCGTTGTGACAGAAAGAATGTGGAAGGGTCGTTTGCAGTGTGTGCAGCAACACAAACGACCGGTTGTGTGATGAAATTATTTGGAGTCACCACGAATCTCCCTTGGCGTTTCTTTTTTTCCGTGTCTTCCTGTTGCCAAGCAAGAGACACGCACTGGTAAATTTTTTCAGACTCCCCCGGGATACCAGCATCAACCGGGAAAGGTTTAGTTCTAGGAGCCACCCCACTTGCTGCGCAAAGCGGCCAGTTGATCAGCCATGTCTCCAGCACCAGCGGTGCTGGGAGACACGGGAGCAACAACCTGCCGTACCCTTCCTTCGGCACTACAGCCACAGATCAGGTGAATTTCTTCGCCATCTTTGTAGCTGCGCTGTTCTGCTTTTGTTACCCGATGGGTACCGTTACAAGCAGAACAACGGAAGTGTCGACCATCACCAGTATCGGTGAAGGTGGCCACAGTACCGTTGCTCTGGCGAGCAGGGGTCGGGACGGCGCTCGGGTTCGGGAGATCGCCCCAACGAGGGCGAGGCGGCACAACGAGCGGACGGATGGGCTCGAGCACCCAGGAGTACTTTTGTACAAACTCCCGGAGGCGCTCAAGATTTTCCCAGTCCAGCCAATTCTGGACGACCGGCTCATCGTGCTCCCAGCGACGACGGCTGGTGATCCAGCCATAGGCGTGCTCAACCGCCTCGGCTTGGCTGTCGCGGTTGGCCTTGCGGCAGGCCTTGGGAAGATCATGCTCCTCAGCAAAGATCTTCTCCGCGATCGGCTTTGCCGCAGCTTTCACTGCCACGAGCTCCTCGCGTTCCGCCTTCCGCTTCGCCTGCGTGCTTTCTATTTCCAAGAGGATTTGGCTATCGCTAGCCCCATCCTCTTGATCAAGAAGCGTCGCCGAGCGGAGCTGTTTGAGCCGCCACTCGTCATTGAAATCAGTGTTCATGAGCCCTGCCATCAACACGTCAATCTGATCGAGGCGGCGTTGCCGCTCGGCATGCGCCTGGCGCACCCGCTTGGCGAGCTGCACGCTGTGCAGCGGCGTCTCCCAATACAGGGAGAGCTCTTTGTGTTCCACTTGCGTGGCCACAAAGTAGGTCGGGCTAACCATCCAGGCCACCAAGGTGACCAGGCCGTTGCCCTGCGCCGCGCCGAGCGCTGTTGCCAAAATCTGCAGCGCCACCAGAGGCAGGTGGCTGGCCCATACTTCTCCCGTAGGGAAGAAGTAGAGCCAGGCATGATCTGCTCGCCGCAGCAACACTTCCTGGGTTTCGCCTTCCACCCCCTCAGCGCTCAACAATTCTTTGAGCAGGGAGTAGCCGACATCACCAGGAAGCGCATTCGCCGACATGAGCCGAGCCGCTTGCGCAGCCAGCTCAGCTCGCTTGGACTGTGGCACATGGATATGTACCTCCGCCTCAAGCCGAGCCATGGGCTCGCAACCCTTGCAGATCGCGAGCCCCTCAATGAGGTTGATGCGCCGCTCTTGGTTGCAACGCACGCAGGTTTCCTCGTCCCGACAGCTTTCGCACTTGGCGTAGCCATCTGAGTTGGAGCCCACGCGCTTGCGGCCGCAGGGGCAGACGGGATACGGCCGCTGCACCTCTGCCTGAAACCAGGCCGGGAGAGCATCCCAGCGCAGCGACAGGCGGGTGCCGGATTTTCCTCCGGTAAATCGTACCTCAACGGAGCAGTCACGCTCCGGCGGGTACACCAGGTCGAGCGTGCCGGTATACAGCACGCCTACAAGGCTGTCCACCAGGTAGAGGACGGGAGAGTCCTCCACCTGGCGTTCCCCGCTGCGCACCCAGCTGATTTTGCCGGCCTTCACCTCTTCCTGTTCGATGGGAAAGGTGTGCACGACAACCTCTGCCAGGTGCGTGTCGGCAACCGAGCTGCCAAACACCAACTCCTTTCGGGTGGTGGGGAACAACTCGGCAGCTTCGCGCGCCGCAGGTGGGCGGGGGCCGTCGATGACCCGGCGACCAACTTCCTGCAAGCGCCAGTCCGTGCGGACTTGCAGCTGCTGGATATTGCCGTCGGGCAAGGATTCCCAGGTCTCGGTGATCTCCACGGCAGCGGGGCGTGATGTGTACATCACCTTTCCGCGCTTGTCGGTTCGAGGGTTTCCGTCTTGACCCCGTAAAGGAGTCAGCTCAAGCCGGTATTCTTTCCCCGGCTCACACTTTTCCCCGCGCGGGAAAAAAACAATGGAGTAGCGATAGTTTCCCACCACTTCCCCATTTGTCTTAAAATCTTTTCCCTCTTCAGAAGTGATGAGGGAAATGATCTTTTCCGGAGCTGGGGTGGTGGTCGACATCGCAAATCTCCTTGTCTACACCCCCCGACCTAAAGTCGGGGGGCTGGTTTATTTTTGATTTGAAAGACCAATGTTTTTCGTGCCAACAGGATTGTTAGAGCGAAAAACGAATTTTAGGGTTTCCCCAAATCACTTCCCCATACAGATAATTTCGTAACAGATATGAGAGAGAGTACATATCTATCAGAACCTGTCTGTGGAAGTGGTTTGGGAAGGCGATCTCGGAGGGCACGAGATCACCACTGTTCCCCCTTTCTTTTTCTATGGCTACGGCGAGATCACTCCCGCCGGTACTCCCCCGTCTCCTGATCCCAGATGAGGCGGACGACCACCTCACCTTGGGCGTTGCGGAACTCCGCGATGGGAGACTCTGCCCCCACCCCTCGGTACACCTGCTCCGTACTTTTCAAGTCGAAGCAGACCTGTGCGTCGACTTCTTGCCCCATAGGAAGATACCCCTCGAGCAAGAATTCTTCGGAATCGTGCCTCACATCAATGAGGTACAGACCCAGACACCCTTCGGGCACCAGGCCAGGGCGTTCATCGACGGGGTGATCCCACGATGAAAAAAATACAATAGTCCACTGCATGCTCTCCTCCTTTCAAGAGGCTTGTTCCTTCTGCGTAGTACGGATAGAGCTTTCCATACTGGAACGGTTTTGTGTGTGAATCGGTTGCAGCGTCCGATTCCAGGAATCTCTTCTCTTTCTCCCCGACATTCCTATCAGAAAGAAAGTTGAAGGGTCGTTTGCAGTGTGTGCAGCAAAACAAACGACCGGTTGTGTGATGAAATTATTTGGAGTCACCACGAATCTCCTTTGGCGTAACTTTTTGACAGTGTTTTCTCATTGCCAGGCGAGAAACACTGACTGACTGTTTTTCAGGCTCCCCCAGTTGTCAGCAATGCTGGGGGAGTTTTTGGTTTTCAGAGGTGGGCGAACACCTGAGCTTCAGCCGCTTCCGCGGTGAAGCTCGAGACGCGCTCGACGCGGTCGGAGAATTTATCAACCGTGGCAGTGGAGCAAGCATAGCTTCCCACATTGATAACCACGGAGATCACTGTCACCGACCGTTCTTGCTTCCAGGCCAAGAATTTTTCGAGGAACTGCTGCGAAACCGCGCAGTCCCCATCCGTGATCAGAACGATGTCGGCTTTTTCAAGACCTTCTTCGTCGATCATTTTCTTTGCCTGGAGAAGCGGTGCCTCAAAGTTTGTGCCACCACCGGTTGCTGCCGTTTCGGCAATTTCGAGGATGTCACGCGCTCCGAGTTTTCCGGCAGGATATGCGCGCGAACGCTGAACGCGTTCATCGAACATGACCCAGCCGTAGCCCCGCTTCTTTTCACGAGCAAGTGTGGCCAGCGCCAAGGTGACGGCCTTTGCCCAGCGATAGGGCTCACCAGCCATCGATCCCGAGGCATCTTCGCAGATCACCATCGGGCCTTCGCTTGCGCTTTGTTGGCGCTTGGTCACGGCTCCGCGCTGTCGCAATGTACCGCGTGCCCATCGCTCGGTGACCATATCCTCATGGATATCACCCATCGCGAAGGCAGCGACCTCACTGAGCAGTGCTCGGCCGATATCTCGACCCAGATGGATTCGGGGCACGCGTGTGCTTTTACCCTTTTCTTCCATCCGAGCCTTTTTCTCCGCGGCCCGACGCAAGCGTCCAAGCAACTCAGCAAATTTTTTGAAATGCTGATTGCTCTTCATGCGCTCGAGAAGCGCCATCGCTTCCGTCGGATCCAGGTTGGCAATCTCGCCAGCTTCCACGCCCCAGGCCGCCACGGTATCTCGGACTTCTCCGACCGTTTCGTTTGCCTGTTGCATGGCCGCACGACCGAGTCGACGCAGTTCGTCGAGCTTGGCTTCTGCCTCTGCAGTTCCGGGTTTCCCCATCAATGCGTCAGCTTTGGCCTGAAGCTCTTCTTGAGCAGCATCTGCCAATTCACGGGCTTCTGCTGCTTTGTTCTGCGCCTTGGTCAATTGATCAGCGATTTGTTGTGCTTGTTCAGCACTCATCTGCGCCGATCCGCTGGAGGACTTACCCGAAGCTTTTCCTCCTGCTTGACCAACACTAGGCTGACCAGGTTGCGGTTGTCCGCTTCCCTGACCAGCCCCGTCTTCGGTTTGTACCGCGGCTTGCATCTGCGCGAGCAGATCTTGAAACGCTTGCGCGTCCATTTCTGCTTTTTGCGCATCAGCCTCGAATTCATCAGCCTCGGCTTGCGCCTGGGCCAACTTATCGAGTTTCTCTTTGTCCTGTTTGGGCACCAGACCGAAGACGGTGTTCGCCGCCTCCAAGGTGCCAATCGTAGACAAGAGTTCATCGCCACGGGTTTTTCCACGCAACGCCTCGAACGGCGAGGTCTCCATTGATTGATCAAGGATCCCTCGCCAATAGCGTTGCGCAGGTTTGACACTGTCCTCTGGCTTGACGCCGACCGCTGAGGACAGCAAGACGTTGAAGGTATCTGCGAGTGCAGCGGGAGCACCCGAGATATTTGCGCTCTGTTCGAGCCCCCAGATGGCAGGGGTCTCAGACCGCCTGGACAAATAACGCCGTACCGTTACGGAATCGGCATCAGTGACCAGAGCAGGTTCGAGATCTTGCCTTCGGAGCGGTGGGGCTCCTCGCCTTTTTTCGGACGAAGACATGTCTCCCTCCTCAGCTCTTGAGGAGCTGGACGAAAGCGTCCCAGCTCATCTCGGACTCCTGGCCCGAGATGCGCGCCATCACTCCCGTGAACAGCCGTTGGACACCATTCTTCATGGCTTCCAGACGGCTGAGTTCAATCCCACTGGCTTGGCTGATCAACCGAGGAAGGACGGTGTCCTTCAAACGGTTGATCTGAGCGGCGGCGTCCGTGAAGCAGGTCATTTCCCGCTTCTCAAACGCCCTCCACACCTTGCCGTTGGGGGCGAGGAGGTCATCGATCTCCTCCAAGGCTTCGGAGAAAGGTGTCGCCGCAAGCGGCTTCACCTTTTCCTCGACCTGCTCGATTTGATCTGGATGATTCCACATCATCCATTTCAGAATGACCAGGTCGGCCTTGGAAACGGCCGTCCGTCCGTGGATCAAGGCGTGCGCCTTCAACGCCTTGACCATCAGGCCACGACGGCGATCGTCCTGCTTCAGCCAGCGGAAGGCATCCGCATCTTGGCTGAACAGTTCGTCGATGGTCTCCTCGATGAGGTCGAGGATGTCATCTCCGATGTCGACCTGCGCCGCAGCCTGCTGCAGGGTCGCGATGTCCTGCAACGTGAGTGGATTCGCTGGGCGGACGACTCCTGCTCCGCCATTACGAGCCGCAGCCTCTTGGATACGGATCATGCGCTTACGCCCGTCAGCCCCGAGGGGCTTGACGGACAAACGCAGGACGAACCGTGCCCAAAGGGCATCGAACTCGCTCCCAGAATTGGGAGTTTCGTTCGAGATGCCCATCACGAGGTGCGCCTGGTCGGCCAGACGCCGGCCTTCCAGGCGCACACCGTCCGACAAGGTCAAATCCAGGAGCGCCTGGAGGACACGTGGATCGTCCACCTTGAAGAGCTCATCGAGCAGGACACCGTTGACGAGCGCCGCTCTGCCAGGTGTTTTTTCGATGATGGTACGGATATGGCCGCCACCCTCATCGATTTTCACCACCGAGATCCCCTCGACGAACAGGTCGTCAGGGTCGGCCACGCCCGGCATGAGGGCAGTGTAGTACGTGGCACCTTCGATGGCCTTGAGCAAGAGCTCGGCCACGAAGGTCTTGGCCACGCCGGGCGGGCCATAGAAGAACACCGCCTGATCGCAGACCATGGCGACCAGGCAGGCGAGGACTTCGTCCTCACGCTCGACCAGCGCCCCCGCAAGGGCGCGCTGAGTTTCCACAATCTTCGTCCGCAGCGCAAGCGCCGCAGTCAGAATGGTAGCGATTACCGGCTTCATGGCCTCTTCCTCCTCTCCCCGATCAAATCGAGGATGTCAAAAAACTGTTTTCGATTTTCAAGAACACACCACACAGCAGCAGGTCTGCTACTGTTGCGGCTTCATCAGTAGTCATTGCATTTGCAATCACTACTCGTGAAGCCGGCTCGTATGAATGTGCATATCATAACGAGCCTCGAGTGCCTCCTTTTTTCTGCCCACATTCACCAGGGGCAGGTTGTGGTTATGGTTTCTTCGTCCGCCGGTTCGGTGCCCCACACAATCGCGTGGGTGCTCCAGAACCGGCGGCTGACTGACAGGGTCGCGTACTTGTCCCACGGTTCGTGGGTCGTCGCCGGTCCGCACCAAGCAGATACGATCATGTACTCGCCAGTTGGTTGCTGGCGCAGAATGACCGTAACCCAATTGGTGGGTTCCGGGCGACGGTTCAACACGAACCGCGATAAGCCCGCTCTCCCCGGCCGTTGGGCGAAGAGAATGCTGTCAGACTGGTTGGTCTGCACCACATTCTTCACACCAACGACCCTGGGAAAGCGGTGCTCCCGAACAATGCTTGCCTGCCCCCGCGAATTGGTGGCAGCCAACACTTCGGGCAGGTACCTCACGACGTCCCCGTGCAGGTGGGAATCATCCCGATCCCGCACGGATTCGCCAGAGCGGAGGCACCAAATCATGGCAACATCCAATCACCTCGGGGGCGAGGACAGCTCTCATCGATTTGACCATTGAAGTACCCGAGCCATTTGACTCGGAGACGGTCCATCCCGGCCATCTGTCCGAGACATGCCCAGAGTTGCCCGGGAACGTCACTGGCAAATAAGATATTTTTATCCTGATGGGAGGACATCACCTCCCATACAGCCCGTACGAGTGTTTCCCAGTGTTCTTCAGTAGTCAACTCGATGGTGCCGATCAATTTTTTGACAAAGAGCACCTGGTCGGGTGCCCGACCAAACTGCTTCGTCATCGACTCCACCACCGTCCTTTTGAGCTCGAGAACGATGATGAAATCCTCGCCCTCGATGTTCGCGTAGCGAGCCTTGGCCTTTTTCTTCGTCTGCCACCAGGTGGCGGCAGCGAAGGCCAGGGTGGCGAGTCCGCTCGTGGGCTCGAGAATGTCCCAGCCGCCGATGATGGCGACCAGGAGGCCGACGCTCAATCCCAACACAAGCATGTTGCGCGGGATCATCAAAAACTCAAACCACCGCATCATATGTGCGCTCATTTCCCCTCCTCGTTTTGAAAGAGCCGGCGAGCAGCCGGACGCCCCAGTTTGCGGGACGGTTTAATGGTGTTAGAGGGAGACGGCTTTTTTGTCTCTCTTCCCTTTCACCACTCAACTAAAAGCAAAAAGCAAGATAGGGTAATCTATCTTGTTCTACTCTTAATTGAGTGGTGGAAGGCTGTTCACCATAAATATTTTTTTGTAAGGAACTGCCGTATATACTTGTCGCAACTCCTGATAATATTCCACTCCTCGTGAATAGCTATCAGCAATCGCGCATTTTCGAATTTTTTTATTTTTTTGATAGTCTCTTTTTTTTGTTTGTGATATGGTATATATATTATTTAGGTACCTGTCTTCTTCTATGGAACACGAGCCAACTCTCAGAGATATCCTCCAAGCCGTTCACGAAAATCGAGAAGCCATTGATTTTCTCAAAGATAACGCTGCCACCAAAGACGATCTTTTTCAGGTAGAACAAAGACTTGATAAAAAAATCAATCGCTTTCAAAAAGAATTACAAACAGAAATTACATCAGTAAGAACAGAACTCAATCAAGAAATACAATCGGTAAAAAAGGAGCTCAGCCAAGAAATTACATCGGTAAGAAAGGATATGAACAAAGAAATCCGATCAGCAAAAACCGAGCTATACCAAGAAATTACTTTGGTCAGAACTGAACTCAAAACTGATATTGCTGTCCTTCGTCATGAAATCAACAATCATGTTGATGACTTTATCGGCCTCTATCAAAAACAAGAATCAGACCTTGCCGCAGTGAGTTTACGTCAACAGCGAGTCGAAGAAAAAGTCGACCTCATGCGGGTCTAATGTTTCAATACATTTTTTTAAAGAACAGTCTCAACAGGGATTGTTTTTTTGTATCCCCTTTATCGACCCAAGATATTTCTTAGAGCGATAAAGGGAATGGCTTGCGTTGTGCATTGCAAGCCGTCCCGAGTGCATGGAGATTTCCGCTCTCCGTTGCGTGGCTCATTGGAGAAGTTCCAGGAGAGCCATCCTACCTTGTAACATGCCAACTCATGTCACGAAGGATTTTGGCGTTACTGCGGTTCCAGTTGGGGAACCATGTGGGCTAGCGGCCGCGGGCGAGGAGGGTGGTGAGCTCGTCGAGGAGCTCACCGTAGTCCGCCCCCTCCTCGTTGCGGGTCTGCAGCGCCTCGACCACCTCGTTCAGGAGGTGACGGGGCACCAGCACCGGGGCTTCGGCGGTCTTCAGCTCGGCCGCGATCTGCGCGCCCAGCTGGCGCAGCTCGTGCACGCGCACCAGCTCGGCGAAGGGGAAGGGCGCCGTTCCAGCCTGCCGTACCACGGTGGGCCAGGACTCGGCCACGCCGTAGATGATCGCCGCGTCGCAGAGCGCCGCGGTGCCCATCCCGGGGGGCAGGAAGGCCACCCGCCCGGACATCAGGTCGGCGCGGGTGAAGGCGCCGTCCGCGAGCAGGGCGCGCAGGCGGTCGACCGTGGTGGTCGAACCGTCCGCGGCCTTCCAAGGCTCGGTGACGCTGCGCTGGGCGGGCATGCCCAACGGCACGACCGTGATGTCGGTGGCACCGGCGGTCTCCCGCATCAGATCCAGGAGGATCTGGTTGGGCACGGGGCGCCCCGAGCCGTCGAGCAGGAGCCACGCGCCGTTGGCGGTGGCATTCTCTTCGTCGGTCTCGAATTCGTCCCGGAGGCTGCGGGCCTCGTTGTGACGGAGGTTGGCGAGGTTGAACTCACCGACCTCCGCGTTGCCCTTGAAGGGGGCCGTCGCTACCACATGGGTGGGCAGCTGCATCCCCTGCGCACCCTCGTACAGGGCGACCATGGCGATCGCCGCCGCCCCGTTGCCGGGGAACACGATGCGCTCGAGGGCCAGGCCCTCGAGGCCGGCCGCCCGGAGGGCGGCCTCGAGCTGGGGCACGACCTTGTCGTCGGCCCCGAGGTTGAGGGTGGGGGCGACCTCCATGACGGAGGCCGGATCGCTGGGCTGGAGGCCCAGGAGGAAGGACAAGGTCTTGAAGTTGTTCATGTTTCTCTCCAAAGAGAGTAACGCCGCGTGAACATGCGGCGGGAACTGATGGGGTTGCTGTCCCATTTTTTCCCCAACTCAGTGGGGTCAGTTCCTGGTTTAACCCGGCGAGACACCATGCCTGCCGAGTAGGAAACGAGCGTATGCTCAAAAAAATTTCTGTTTGCCAAAAATCTTTTTGAGCACACGCTATCTTTGTCCGCCGTAGCCACCAGAAGGTGACGAAGGCGGATAATTTTTTAAAGAACAGTCGCATTCTATCCCACCCCAATATTCTTCTGTCTAAGAAAAATATTCCGGTGGAATCGACTTTGTGCAAAGCCGAATCCGAGTGCATCCTTAACGTGGACCAATCGCCATGCTCTATCTCCGTATAGACGAGAATGGTTTTGCAGGGGGTGATACGGCACCCCTCAGTTGTATTTATGCCTTGCGCCCAAGTGAGTGGCGCGCTATCTTCTCATCTTTTTTTCCTTTCTTTTTTTTTACTCAATCCCCTCAAAAAAACCGACGTGGACGAAGACGTTCGTCTTCACCACGCCTTCGGGGGTGTGCTTCTCCACCGCACGTCGTTCGGTGAACGCATGCAGCGGGATCACGCCCACCCGACGCAGCTCCCGCTCAAAGGGAGGCATCAGGTAGGCGACGCCACCAATCATGGCGGCGTTGTACCCCTGTTCTTTCACAAGCGCGGCCAAAGCACGCGCCCGATCGAGAACCTCAGTTTGCGAAGGGATTTTGTTGAAGGTAAGAAGCACGACGATACGCTCCTTCACCTCCGAACAGGGTTCGATCACGCCGGCAGCGAACTGCTCGGCGGTCGGGATATGTTGGGTGGCATTCAAGATGTCATCCTGAGTAGAGGTATGCACGACGCATGCTCCCCCTCCTCTTCCAGGCGCTCCGCCCGGAAAGGAAAAGGAGGAATGTTGCTCGTAATTGAGCCAGTCTACACAATATGCACGCATGTGCCAGAGTTGCCTCTGTGTGTAAACTTCCCGGGCGGAGTTTTTACCCGGAAACATTTTGGCAATCATTTCGCAGTTTTCGCTACTTTGTTTGCGCTGGGAGATTCATCGTGTGCTTGTTGCATTACCCGTGCAAGCAAACGGGTCTGATTACCTCACCCCCAACCAGATGGGGAGCGGCTGTTAGGCCGCCAGGCATTCCTCCGGCAAAATTTCCGGGGTGTTGCAAATCTCATCGATCTGCAACGCTTCCCCAAAAATTTGCCGAAAGACCACGGCTACCACCTGAGACATACTCAGGCAGCTGCTCTTTCCTCGGGGTGACCCGATGATTGTGCCGTGGCCAGGCCCGTCCCATCCAAGCTCGAGCTGATTCAGCTCGGGCAGGGCAGGAAGAACCGAAATGCCTGCTTCTCGATGCGCTGCCACCGTGAACTTGCGAAAATAATCCGCTACGTTCACACAGTGGCGAGGATTCAGGGCGATCACGAGATCTGCCCCAGCCCCCTGCAACGCACCAGGGGCGCCGAACCAGGTGGTCTCAATGACCGCGACCCGGCGCCCTTCCCGACTGGTGAGCCACGTTGCGTTCGCCAGAATGGCTTCGCCATTCTTTTCATGCGCACGCTTGGTGGCAGCCCACAGCCGGGCACTGTCCAGAACCTCAAACAACTTGCTCCCGCTCTCAAGGAACGGGTTCAGACCAACGCGGACAGCAGCGTCGATCAACAGCAAGCCCTGTTGAATTTGCTCCTCAGGCTTACGCACAGAGAGGAGCATGCCGGAAAAGAGTTGCGTCAACGAGGGAAACGCAACCTGTCCGGACTCGGCGCGACGGTGCCCTTCATCAAGGAGGCCGACATAATCGACCAACCCGTTGAGGATCCGCGCGCGCTGTTCTTGTTCTTTCTGCCAAATGCACCAAGCCTGACGGCTGGCGCATTCAACAACTCCGGAGCTACCATGGTGGTCGAAGTTTCCTTCTTCCACCCGGCCGCTCCCTCCAACTTCGATGCAGAGCACGCGGGAATCCGCGAGCTCTGCACCCGTCGCCGACCCCGACACCACCCGGATGTCGTACCATGGGCGGATGCCCATAATGTACAACGCCAGAATAGCGTCGAGGTCTACTTTTTCCCCGACCACGAGCCATTTCCAGGCCCCGATCGGGAATATATTTGGCGAGCCTGGAACATTCCCTGCCGCCTTGTCCATGAGTCACCTCCTGGTTGCGGCTGGAATTTCCAGCGTTGGTTGAAATGCAAAAACCACACTCAGAAAAACATTCCTTTTTTCAAAGAACTCTTTTTCTGAGTGTGGCTGTTATTTTTAATGAACAGTTTTATCCATCAAATCCCGATTCAATCGGGAGTAGACGGAACCTCCACTACTCACCTCAACAAACTTGAGATGAATAGTGGAGTGGGAAGCATGTGCATACTTCCCTTACTCCGAGTGCTTGATTGCAGGTAGTTGGCCACCTGCTCTGCCGTGGTTGGGAAAGACGCGAAGTCCCAACCGATCTTCGTTTTCGCCCCCCGCTCCGAGGGGGCTGCGCAGGGCCTGGTGGTGGAGCGTTCTCCACCAAGCTATATCACGGTACGTGATTGTTACGTACCTCCATTTTTTTGGCTATCGTTGACCATCGTAATCCTCAGCTAGCCTTGCTGAGGGATGGTTACCCCAGAAGTGGGGCTAGTCGATGCGTCGTCCCTTGCCGAACGCACCCTGATTTTCAGCAGGGCACCGCCGATTGGAACGGCTGACCGGCTTCTTCGGAGCCACCACCACCCGCTCGGGCTGGGCGGGGGTCTCCTCCTCCTCGAGCCGGATCGCGTAGATCCGCTCGAGGGGACGGCCACTTCGCTCCGCGCTCCGGGCGCGGCGGCGAGCTTCGGCGAGGGTGGGGCGGTAGGCGTTGGCGGCGGGGGTCGTCTCGGTCAGCGCGGGGGCGTTCATGGGGCACTCCTCTGTCAAACATCCACAGATGTGGATGACGTCTTTAACGCACTGAGAACCATTCCCAGATGCGTAACGCTGGACAGCACAGCTTGACGTCGGTGGAACCACTCTCTTTCCCAATCGTATTATTCACGTGAGAAAGACAGTGGTTCCACCAACAAGGTAGAGTATGTATAAAGATCGCTTATCTCTGTACTACTACAGAGTGTCCTGTCCACGTGACTTTCGCCACATGGCAAGACGCACTCGGTACTAGATATCTAGAGCAGCCGCGAGGGAGAACGAGCAAAATTGCTTTCACTCATAGGTCCTACAACCTCCGCTACCATTCTCGAGTTTATTTCGAGAAGCTACTGCAATAGTTGTTTCTAATGCGTTAGCTTGTCAAAACAAAACCACTCTGTTTGAGAGAGTGGTTGACTTGCCCACCGAAGCTTTAGCGTAGGTGGGTGCTGGATTTCTTTGAACTATCACTGTTAAGGCTCTCTCTTTCCTTTGTCCGCCTTTGTCTACCGAAGCCCAAGGGGCGTAGGTAGACGAGATATAGGCAAACGGAGTGATATGTTATGTAATTGTCAGTTGTTCTATCTGTAGCTTTCATTTTCAGAACGGGAGATAATATCATAAAAAAACAATTTTGTCAAGTGTATCAGCCTCATAAATAACAAAATTTTGCTAAAATAAGAGAAAAAATTATAAATCTAACGTCATAAATCAAAATTGGAGAATAAACCTTAAGTAATCTTTGGCTCCATCGTAATATAGATGAAATAGTCTATTGAACCAGTAAAAACTATATTACAATTGTTGACTTTTGATTTATGATTTTAGATTTAGGATTCCTTGCCTATACAAACCCTCCCTGCTATAATCGCTCTATATCCTCCACCTTTATTCATAATTTTTGTTGTATGCAAGCCAATGAACAAACAGTGCAGGATATCCTCACGATCGTTCTATCGTTAAAAGAAAATCTAACGAAAGTACAAGAAGACGTCGGCTATTTAAAAGAAGATGTTGGAGATATAAAAGAAGATATACATACGATGAAAGGAAACATCAATGATTTGAACCAAGATGTCACCGTATTAAAACAAACAAGCGCTACCAAACAAGACATCGCTGTGTTGGCAGACAGAATGACAACAAACGAACAAACAACGCAAGACATTCTTACTATGGTTCAGTTTATTCAAGAGAACGGCGCGACGAAAGATGATATTACCAATGCAAAAAAGGAGTTGCGCACAGAAATCTATTTACTGAATGAAGACCTCCGTCAAGAAATATCGGGAATGGCAACAAAAGAAGCACTTTCTACAGTAAAAAATGATATCATGAATACCATAGATGGATTTATGTCTCTCCATCTTAAGCTCGATACAGAATTCACAGCTCTTCGCTCAACATCCAATCGTCTCGAATCTCATATCCACCAACTCGCAACCCATACGCACTGCGAATTAGCCTCATAATACTCCATGTTCCCCTCTATTCTTACCATAGAAAAACTTGTTTTTGGCGGCCAAGGCCTTGCGCGCACCCCCGACGGCAAGGTCGTTTTTGTGTGGAATGCGTTACCAGGTGAAACCGTACGGGTGGACTATATAAAAAACAAAAAAGATCATCTCGAAGCAACCGCTGTCGAAATTATCACGCCCTCTCCGCACCGTGTTGTGCCTAAAGACACTCATTATCTCTCTTCTGCGGCCTGGGATATGATGAGTATTGAGCAAGAAGAACAAGAAAAAAAAATCATTGCGGTTGAGGCCTATAATAAAATAGCGAATCTTATTGTATCTCCCGCAGATATTGTGTTAGAAAACGATAGAAGCCAACAATACGGCTATCGCAATAAAATGGAATTTAGTTTTGCAGAAGATGAGACAGGGACAATTCATCTTGCTTTTTTTGAACGAGGAAAAAATGTTCGAAGCGCAATTACTGATTCCTGTTTGGCAAACCCTCACATCATGCAAACAGCAAACCATATACTTGCATGGGTAAATGAGATGCACATTCCTATTCGTAGCCTCAAAAGTCTTATTGTTCGCTCAGCAACCAATGCAACAGGAGTGACAGAAACCATTGCTGCCTTATTTATTAAAGACAAATTACCCTTTTCTTCTTACCCAACTCTTAGCACGCCATGTATTGGTCTTGATCTCTATTACTCAACCCACAAAAGCCCAGCATCCGTCCCTACAGAACTTCTCTATAGCACAGGAAGAACCACACTGAGCGAGCATATTCTTGGCACCTCATTACAATTTGGTCTGTTGAGTTTTTTTCAAATTAATCCGCCCATCTTTATGCGCGCACTTAAAGATATTGCCGCATTTTTAGATCCAAAAATGCCTCTTGTTGATTATTATTCTGGTGTGGGTGCTATTGGTTTAGCCCTGGCAAAATCTCGGAGTGAAACGATCTTAGTAGAAAGCAGCAAAGAAGCAATAGACTTTGCAAAAGCAAATATTGAACAAAATAGCATTACTGGAGCAAGTGCCTTTGCTGTTCCAGCAGAAAACATGCTCGAACATATTACAAGCACTCGCCAAATTATCGTCGATCCTCCGAGAGCTGGCCTGCATGATAGCGTTGTAAAACAACTCCGTAAAGCGCGTCCACCCAAGATTATCTATCTTTCTTGTAACATTTCTACTCAAGCGCGAGATATGCGATTATTATCAGAAAGCTACCGCCCCATATATATCAAATTATATAATTTTTTTCCTCGCACCCCGCATGTGGAGGGGCTCGTGGTCTTAGAAAAGCTGTGATACAATAGAAAAAATTATTATTTACCTATTCATTATGAATCCAACGACCAAACGTATTGTTCTCTGGACTGCTATTATTCTTGGCCTCGTGGCTTTTTTATGGCTCCTTACCAAACTGGGCACGGCCCCAGCGTCTCAAGGAAATAAAACACTCAACGAACAAATTGATAGTACACAAGAGCACGTGAGTGGTAACCCCAATGCACCAATTACCATTGTAGAGTACAGTGATTTTGAATGCCCCTATTGTGCAAATGTGTATCCGTTCTTTAAACAAATTGTTGCAGAATATCCAGATGATGTTCGCTTTGTGTATCGTCACTTTCCTCTTCGCGCGATTCATGACCATGCCCAATTAGCAGCACAAGCCTCAGAAGCAGCCGCATTGCAAGGAAAATTTTGGGATATGCATGACGCCATATTTAATACCCAAGCGCAATGGGTAAAAGAACAAGATCCAGAAGCGTTTTTTATTCGTTTAGCCGTCTCTCTTAGCTTAGATGAAGCACAATTTACCAAAGACCTTACGAGTAAAGAGGTTATGGCAAAAGTAAATGAAGATGCTGCAAGTGCTGCAGCCTTACGCTTAAGCGGCACGCCAACCACCTTTATCAATGGAACGCAATATCAAATTAGTTCGTATGACCAACTCAAACAACGCATTGACGCAGAAAAAGCCGCTCAATAAAACAGTGATTGCCTGGATATGTATTGTGGTGAGTTTTCTTGGGTTTGCAGACGCCAGTTACCTCACCATAGAACATCTGCGGGGAGTACCACCAAATTGTTCGTTTTTAGAAGGCTGTGCAGAAGTCACGAGTAGTCCCTATTCAGAAATAGCTGGCATTCCCGTTGCCTTGGGTGGAGCGCTCTACTACTTGAGTATTCTTTTACTCTCTATCGCATTTTTAGATAGTAAAAAAGAAACACTGTTTCGACTCGCTTGTTTACTTACCCCACTCGGATTTTTAGCTTCTGCGTATTTTGTTTTTCTTATGGCCTTTGTGATTCAGGCCCTCTGCATCTATTGCTTAGGTTCGGCAATAAGTTCTACGCTATTATTCATTTTGGGTATGTACAGCCTCAAAAAAAATTCTCCTAACCTATGAGTATTCTCATCAGTAGTATCTTTATTCTTGGTGGCTTAGCCATTCTTATTTATGGCGCAGATGCCTTGGTAAAAGGCGCATCATCCATGGCAACAAAATGGCGCGTACCAAGTATTGTGATTGGGCTTACCATTGTTGCATTTGGCACCTCTGCCCCAGAACTGGTGGTGAGTCTCTTAGCCGCAATGAACGGCACAACAGATATTGCGATTGCGAATGTTGTTGGGTCAAACCTATCAAATATCTTATTGATATTGGGAATCAGCGCTTGCATACGACCACTTATTGTAAAAAACAGCACCGCATACAAAGAAATTCCTTTCGCTATTCTCGCCATGATTATTGTCCTTATTGTCGGCTATGATACTTTATTAACTGGCGCAGCAACCAATGTCCTTACGCGATCAGATGGATTTATTTTTATTGCCTTTTTCATTATTTTCCTTTACTACACCTATGGTCTCAGTAAAATAAAAGGCAGCGACGAAAAAATAGACAGCTATTCATGGAAAAAATCTATTTTGTTATTTATTGCAGGACTTGTTGGCCTTATCATTGGAGGAAAATTTATCGTCGATAATGCTATTATTCTTGCCACCGCAGCAGGCCTGAGCGAAACACTCATTGGCTTAACGATTATCGCCATTGGGACCTCTCTTCCAGAACTTGCCACCAGCATTGTTGCCGCAAAAAAGGGTCACAGTGATATTGCCATCGGGAATATTGTTGGATCAAACATTTTTAATGTATTCTGGATTTTAGGGATTACCGCGGTCGTTACCCCACTCCCTGTGAGTGCAGAAGCACAAATCGACGCGCTATTTACGACCTTCGTATCATTCTTGTTATTTATCGCGTTATTTGTTGGACAAAAACAACGTCTCACCAAAATAGAAGGAAGTGTTTTCTTACTCATCTACGTTGGCTATATTATCTACGCAAGCATGCGATAGACTATGCTCATTCGTCTCCACAAATATCTCGCAGATGCGGGTATCTGCTCACGCAGAAAAGCCGAACTCTTGATTGCTGAAAGAAACATCCGTGTGAACGGTATTCTTGTTGTAGAACAAGGAACAAAAATAGATCCAACAACAGACGTCATAGAAATTATTGATGGCACTGGTTCTGCAAAAGTTATTCAACCAACAACCGCCGAAGAAAAAAAGAACATCTATATTGCCCTACACAAACCCATTGATTATATTTCGAGTGCCTCTAACGAACAAGGCGCATCGGTATTAGAACTTATTACCGCCGCAAATTATGTAGGCAAAGAACCAAAAGAATATATTGCATCAATCCTAAACACACGACTGTACCCCGTAGGTCGGCTGGATAAAGATTCAGAAGGCTTACTCCTGCTTACCAACGATGGAGAGCTGACAAATGAGCTTACCCATCCTCGCTATGAACATGAAAAAGAGTATGAAGTGACGATAGATAAACCGCTTAATCGAGGCTCAGAAGCAATATTACAAAAAGGCATGCGAGTAGAAGAAGAGCTCTATCAAGGAATAACTATTGTATCCCGAGTAAATAAAGGAAAAAGAACCCTCGTCACCGTGATACTGAAAGAAGGAAAAAACAGACAAATTAGAAATATGTTTGGGAGACTCGGGTTTCGTGTGATATCATTAAAACGAATACGCATTGGAAAACTCACTATAGGTACTTTGCCGGTTGGCAGATGGAAACTTGTGAACAAAGAAATTATTTATTAATAATATATCCTATGAGAAATGTAGAGGCATCCCAAGAATCATTTATTCCAACAAATGAAAAACCTCCAAAAAAAAATTTTGGAACAACGGCCGACCGGGCAGATATGGCGATGATCGATAGAAATATTGAACAACAAAAAGATGCTGCAAGGGCAAATGAGATAAAACGGCTTATGCGTGATGGAATGCCTTTAGACAGAGAAGAACCCCCCACACAAGCAAGCGAACGTATTGTTGATCCAACAACGGGATTAAGTGAAGCAGATATTGCAAACACAGAAGCTGCGATAAGAAATCTTCTTGATGAGGAAGCGTTAAAAGATGAAGTTGATACAGCAATTGACAACTTACATACATAACAAAGATGAAAAAACACCCCGATTACATCGGGGTGTTTTTTTATAGATACTACACCGCTTTTCCTTCCATAATTTCTCTAAATCGTTCTTGCTCCACGGTTTCTTCTTTCATTAACACGGCAACGAGTTTGTCCATAAGGCTGCGCTTTTCTTGTAACAACTGCTCTGCTCGTTTGAGCGCTTGTTTTAATAAGGCAGTAATTTCTTCGTCAATTTTTTCTGCGGTTTTTTCACTATAATTTTTCTTATCATGAATTTCTTGTGCTAAGAAAATCATTTCTTCATTTTCAGAATACACGCGTGGACCAAGTTCCGTACTCATACCATATTGCATGACCATTCTGCGGGCGAGCTGGGTTGCTTTTTTCAAATCACTGGAAGGTCCGGTACTTAATTGTTCATCACCATAAATCATTTTTTCTGCCACATAGCCCCCCATCATCATGGCCATGTCATCTTTAAATTCAACAATTTTTTGATAATGTTTATCACTTTCTGGCATAGACAAGGTGTAGCCACCAGCAGAGCCACGACCAATAATAGAGACTTTTCTTACCGGATCACAATACTTCATAAAATGACCAACAACCGCATGCCCTGCTTCATGATAGGCAGTCATTTTTTTATCTTCTTCACTCATCACCCGAGAACGTTTTTCTGGCCCTAAGATAACTTTATCAATACTTTCACGAATCAAGTCTTCGGTAATTTCTTTTTGGGTTTTTCGTACTGCCAAAATAGCGGCTTCGTTTAACAAATTCGCTAAGTCTGCTCCAGAAAATCCTGGGGTTCTTTCTGCTAAGGTTTTTAATTGAATATCTTTTGACAATGGTTTATTACGAGCATGCACCTGTAAAATTTCTTCTCGTTCTTTAATGTCTGGCAAATTTACTACCACGCGACGATCAAAACGACCAGGGCGTAACAGGGCTTGATCTAATACGTCAGGGCGGTTGGTTGCCGCAATCACAATAATCCCTGCATTGGGTTCAAAGCCATCCATTTCAACCAGAATTTGGTTGAGTGTTTGTTCTCGTTCATCATGACCACCGCCGAGTCCTGCTCCACGCTTGCGTCCAACAGCATCAATTTCATCAATAAATACAATCGCGGGTGCGGCTTTTTTTGCTTTCGCAAATAAATCACGCACACGACTCGCCCCCACACCAACAAACATTTCCACAAATTCAGAGCCGCTAATATGAAAGAATGGCACATTTGCTTCCCCAGCAACCGCTTTGGCAAGTAAGGTTTTTCCGGTTCCAGGAGAACCCATGAGTAACACCCCACGAGGAATTTTTGCTCCCATGTCTGCGAATTTCTTTGGTGATTTTAAGAAGTCAACAATTTCTTCTAACTCATGTTTTGCTTCGGTTGACCCAGCAACATCTTTAAATGTTTTTTTATCTTTATCATCTGGCTTTGCCATTTTGCCACTGTTTGATCCAAAACTCATGGCACGGTTATTGACGCCTTGCACTTGACGACTCATAAAGTAAATTGCTCCAACAATCAACACAAAGGGAAGTAAAAATGGTGCAATAGATAACAGAACGGATTTCCATGCCGGTGCTTCTTTTACAGAGACTATTACTGTTTGCAATGTTTCTGGCGCCACGCCTAAGTTACTCATGAGCTCGGTAAATGATTCACCGTATTCTTTTTTCACGCGCAGTTGTTTTTCCCCTTCTTTTAAAGTGACTAACAAGGTACTGCCTTCAATATCCACTTTTTCTACATTCGTCTTGTTTACCTCTTCTACCAGACGAGTAATTGCCACATCTTCGTATGTTTTTTGCTTATTGGTAAGAGTATTTACCAGAGCAGCAATACAAAATAACGAAATAATAATCAACACAAAATTACGCAACAGCGCTGTGGTTGATGGAGGGGTCGTTTTTTTATTGTTTGGTTCTTTGGTCATAGGGTTCTGAGTTATGTGGAGTGACTGAGTTTTCTAAGGTGGTTGTCTCTAGTATAGCAGGTATATAGTAGTGGCTTACGCTGCTTACGTCAATCCACGCTATTTTTCATTATCTAACTATATAAAAAAAAATCCACATTGTCAATCTGGGGATGGAAGTGATAATCAATGAGCAATTAGCAATGAACAATTAACAAAACTTCGAAAACTTGTTCATTGCTAATTGTTCATTGTTAATTGATGTGGGATTTCCGGAGGACCATCAACTGCCGCTGGGGCAGGAGATCCTCCGGGAGAAGAGTCGTCGCAATTCAATGAATTGCGAGACAATAATGTGAGGAAGATTCAATCTTCAAGATCAAGGGGCAGCCGCTGCCCCGCACCCTGTGTCCGCTCCTTCGTGATCTGGGTATGAAATTCTGAGCCGGTGCTCAGAATTTCAAACCACCCTTTCTTTTTTGCTCGCCGAGCTGTTTCACCACTGATACCAAACTTGCGGGCAAGGGTATCAACCGACAACAGCTTTTCATGCCAAGCCAACTTCACGTAGCCGTAGGGCAGGCTACGCCGCAATGGCTGACCTGGCTTGCGATACCCAGGAATGAAGGAACGGTCTGGCTTTTCCCGGGCCCGAGCCACCGTCGAATGCGACACCTCCAGCCCCAGGGCTTGCAACTTGGCAGCAAGCTGCCGAGAAGACAACTTATTTCCCGCGCTGGTCAGAAAGTATCGTCCATCCACCACGATAAACAATGGTTCGTCACTCATTTTTTCCTCCGCCCGCGTCGTTCTGAGGGTTGTCAATTATTTTCAGTACTTCACTGCCTTCGGGAACTTCTTGAAAAGCTCCCGCTCGTGGCAGCGACCCAACACCTTTAGGCTAGGAGAAGTCCGCGGGGGGCACCCCTTTGGATAGAACAACCGCCAGTCGGCGTCATGTTCCCCCACACGGAGAGCGACTTGGTCGCCAGGCTGGAACAGCCGCGGCTTCCAAGGCGTCCAGCCCCGCCAACAAGCGAGAAGATTGTTTTTGCAGTCCAAACAAACAAGCATCCCCTCACCCCCCTGCACCTCAAAAATAACGTAGGTCTTCCAGGCAGAACGGCGGGACAGGATCCCGCGGTCCTTTTCGGCGGGCTGCCCGTTCACACAAAGAGAGCGCGCCTGGAGAAAGCGCTGGTCATCCCAGCTCAGCAGAACCCACCCTCCCGTAAAAGGGCGGAAAATGGTGAGAGTAAAAAAATTGAGAATATACCAAAGAAACATGTTGCCTCCTTAGGCGGTTATGCCCTCAACGCGAGGACACTTTTCTGTATCACGCCTCAGGCTATTTGTCAACCATCATCATACCGTCCAAAAGCTATTCTTTCCAAAGAAAAAACACCCCGATGTAATCGGGGTGTTTTTTTATCAACGAAGTTGTATTATGCTGTCGCTTCTGGCGCTGGTTCTTCTGCTTTCTCTTCAGCAACAGGGGCAGCTTCTGTTACAGAAGCTTCTTTCTTTTCTGCAGCAGGTGCTGATTTTGCTTTCACGCCATCTAAGCGCAAGCCTAAACGGTGTTCAGCTGGTTCAATGTTAATCACTTCAAAGGTGCGTTTTTCACCTAAGGTGAATAATTCACGAAGTTGTTTTACGTCAGTCACTTGCTTGTTTGATACTTCTGAAATATGAGCAAGTCCATGAATATCTTCATCTAATTTTACCATTAATCCAAATGGTTCAATTTTGTGAATTTCTCCTTCTACTTTATCACCTGTTTTATATTTTTCTTTTACTGCTTTCCATGGATCATCCACTAAACGTTTCATAGAAAGGTAAATTTTTGATTTGTTCAAATCAATAATTTGCGCTTCTACTTTATCACCAGTTTTGAGCACATCCTTTGGATGGTCAATGCGTTGCCACACAATTTCTGAAATGTGGATCAAGCCTTCTAATCCAGCGCCAAATTTCATAAAGGCACCAAAACTGGTTAAGGCACTTACTTCACCTTTTACCACGTCGCCAATCTTGTATGAATCAAGAACGGCTTTTTGGTCATCTTCCCACACCGCTTTTTCAGAAACAATCAACTTATCATCTTGTTGATTTGCGTCTAATACTTTTACTTGTAAGGTAGTACCAATTAATTTTTGTAAATGTTCTAAAATGCGATTTTTGTCTCCACCTGGAACACGTGGGTAATTATCTGGAGCAAGCTGACTCACCGGCATAAACCCGGTTACCGCGTCCACTTTCATCATTAAACCACCTTTATTGGCATTTAATACTTTTGCAGGAACCGTCACACCTTCTTTAACGTATTGTGCAAGGCGTTCCCAAACACGTTGGAAGCCAGCGATACGGAAAGATAATTCCATTTCTCCATTTTCATTTTCTTGTTCTAATACGGTTGCGGCAACTTTATCTCCTGGTTTAATAGTACTGTACTCATGAGACTCAGTAAATAATTCGCGTCCGCGAACAACTCCGGTTACTAAGCCGTTAATATCAATACGAACAGCACCATTTTGTACAGAAATAACGCTTCCTTCTACCATTTCACCAGGTTTTGGTAATTGGGCAAAAAAATCTTCTAAAAGCGTTGCAAACGATGATGTTGGCTTTTTTTCTTCAGCCATAAACTCTCTATAATTATCCTACAAGAAACTCTTGTAAGCTTCCCGACGTTGTCGGGATTAAGTAAGTACTCCCCTATCCCTTTGGGATGAGGATTTGACCAGTATAGCAGAACGCTAAAAAAAATCAAGACTTGCCTCGCCAGGATAAAAAAGGTATACTATGCCTGAATTTCCTTTATTCTGGTTATTTTTGATTCCCCCCTACGATATGCACATCTCTTGGCTTGGTTCGACCGCAGTAAAATTGCAAGTAAAACCCTTTGACAACGACGTTACCATTATTATTGACCCCTATAAACCTGCCCTAGGCGCATTTCCGCGCAATTTATTGGCAGATATTGCTATATATACCCAAACAGAGGCTGGTTCCATCTCTATTTCAGGAACGCCTTTTGTTATCAGCCACCCAGGTGAATGGGAAGTACACCAAGTGCTTATGGCTGCAATCGATAGCCACCTCCCCAACAATATTATCGTCCGTTTAGACGTAGAAGAGATGCGTATTGCCCACTTAGGTCGTACGGATAAACCACTTAATGATATTCAGTTAGATTTAGTGTCTGGAGTGGATATTCTCTTTGTCCCTGTTGGGGGAGAAGGCTGCTACGAGGCACAAGCGGCAGCAAAAATCGTCAATATGATTGAACCTCGTATTGTTATCCCTGTTGGTCATAAATCAGATAATGACCCACAGGCAAAAGCCATCACAGAATTTGTGAAAGAAATGGGAAGCAATGCCACCCAAGAAGAAAAGAAAGTCATTATTAAACAAAAAGACCTTCCCCAAGATGACATGCGTATTATCGTCCTGAATAAAGAATAGTTTTTTCTTCATTACCCTATCGTTTGATATGCCGATATCTTCCCGTTCACCAAAAAAATCAATAACAGCAAAAAAATCTGGTCCTCGGATAAAGCGTACGGGAAAAACTCCTCGTGCGCGCGATGGGGTATCTAAAAAAACAAGACAAGAAATAAAACAAGCGACACATACCTTAGAGCAAATGATTAAAGACCAATACATTCAAGAGCTGAACAACACGCTTCCCCCAAATCCTCCAAGCGAGGTTCATCCACTCAACGATCATATAAGCGATGAGGCCAGTTCAAAAACCCTTGCAAAACGCAAACTGCTTCTTATTGGTGTGGTGAGTTTTTTTTCTGTTGCGATTGTGGGACTTTGGTCAGTGCAAATGAAAACCATGCTCTATGATGTGAGTCGCCAAGAATCAAATGTTGGGAGCCTTGTTGATATAGCAAAAGATGATTTTTCCCAAGTCGTTGATAGCCTTATTGAGGTCGATACCAGTCGCCAAGCCATTACTGACTCTCTTGTGCTCGCAGCAAACGCACAACAAACAGCAACGGCATCTTCTACAACCACAACACCCCCCTCTCCCTTGTTAGATAAATTAATTACGGCGATACAACAAACCAGTTCAACTAGTAGCACAACAACAAGTACCCCCTAAACATTCGTATTTGTGGGTTTCCCTAAGTATCGTAACGCCTGGTCGCTACGTTATTTAGGGAAATTTAAGACCTAGATGTTTTTCTATGCCAAAACAGAAAGAAGAAAAAGTTCCTGTCGTCAGTCCTGTCAGACAAAATGTTATCCCCATTGCCTTGGTAGATGAAATGAGAACCTCGTACTTGGATTATGCCATGAGTGTTATTGTTTCTCGTGCCTTGCCAGATGTGCGTGATGGATTAAAGCCGGTCCATCGCCGTATCCTCTACTCCATGTGGCGCTTAGGCTTAAAACACACCTCCAAATTCCGTAAATCGGCTCATGTGGTCGGAGACGTGATGGCAAAATACCATCCTCACGGAGATGCTGCTATTTATGACTCTCTCGTGCGCATGGCACAAGATTTTTCCATGAGAAATCCCTTGGTCAATGGTCAAGGAAACTTTGGATCTATGGACGGAGATAGTGCCGCTGCGATGCGCTATACCGAAGCAAAATTACACGCCGTTGCAGAAGAAATGCTCTTAGATATTGAAAAAGAAACCGTAGACTTTAGTCCTAACTACGATGGGTCTACAAAAGAACCTCGCGTCCTTCCAAGCAAATTGCCCAATTTATTGTTAAACGGAAGTATGGGTATTGCGGTAGGTATGGCAACCAATATTCCCCCACACAATCTTGGCGAACTGTGTGATGGCATCATGAAAGTAATTGAAGAACCAAAAGTAACCGTTGAAGAACTGGTTGAATTAATTAAAGGACCAGACTTTCCAACCGGGGGTATTATTTATAATAAAGCAGACATTACCCAAGCATACGCTACTGGCCGTGGGGGTATTGTGATTCGCGCAAAAACAGATATTGAAGAACAAAAAAATGGCATGTTCCAAATTGTGGTGCATGAAGTTCCCTATCAAGTAAACAAAGCCACTCTCCTCGAAAAAATTGCCATGTTGGTGACAGAAAAAAAGATCGAGGGCATTCGTGACTTGCGCGATGAATCCAATAAACATGGGGTGCGCGTGGTCATTGAATTGAAAAAAGATGCTTATCCAAAAAAAGTATTAAATCGTTTGTTTAAATTAACTGACTTGCAAACAACCTTTCACGTGAATATGATTGCGCTGGTTGATGGTATTCAGCCACGCTTGTTAAACATCAAAACCGTTTTGGAAGAATATATTAAACATCGCCAAGTGGTGATTCGTCGCAGAACGCAATTTGACCTGAATCGGGCAGAAGAACGTGCACACATTTTGGAAGGGTTAAAAAAAGCCTTAGACAAAATTGATGCGGTTATTGCTACTATCCGTAAATCAAAAGATAAAGATGAAGCAAAAATAAATTTGATGAAAGAATTTAAATTCACCGAGCGACAAACAGTTGCGATTTTAGACATGCGCTTGCAACAATTAGCAAATTTGGAACGCAAAAAACTAGAAGATGAATTACAAGAAAAACTGGCATTAATTAAAGAATTACAAAGTATTTTAGCGAGTGAAAAGAAAATTCTTTCTCTCATTAAAGAAGAAGTAACAAATATCCGCCGCCAATTTGCCGAGGCACGCCGCACCAGTATTGTGAGTGGTGGGGTAAAAGAATTTACGGTAGAAGATTTGGTGCCAAACGAACCAACCATTATTATGGCAACCCAAGATGGCTATATTAAACGCATGCCAATCGATACCTTCCGCACCCAAGCCCGCGGAGGCAAAGGGGTTATGGGATTAACCACCAAAGAAGAAGATGTGGTAGAACACCTGATTTCAACAAACACCCACGATAACATGCTCTTCTTTACGACGCGTGGGCGGGTATTCCAATTGCGTGCCTATGATATTCCTCAAGCAGCAACCCGTACATCAAAAGGACAAGCACTGGTAAACTTTTTGCAACTTGCACCAAACGAAAAAGTGTCTGCTATTTTATCAACAGCAGATTTGAGTACCTATCAATATTTGGTGATGGTCACCACAAAAGGAACCATTAAGAAAACACCGTTAAACGATTTTGGTAATGTTCGTCGTTCTGGGCTTATTGCCTTAAAATTGAAAGAAGATGATTTACTGGAATGGGTTCGCCCGTCTAGTGGAAAAGACGATATTATGCTCGTTACCGCTCTTGGCCAAGCGATTCGCTTTAAAGAATCTGGTGTGCGTGGTATGGGAAGAACGGCAGGAGGTGTGCGTGGTATGAAACTTAAATCTGATGATGAAATTGTTGGTATGGGAATTGTAGAGCCAACCCTCATGAAAAATAAAGTACTCGAATTGTTAGTTGTTTCTGAACACGGATTAGGAAAACGGACCCCGATTGAAGAATATAAAATACAAGGTCGTGGCGGCAGTGGTATTAAAACCATGAATGTCACAGATAAAACAGGACCAATCCTCAATGGCCGCGTGATTAACAATGCAGAAGAACGAGACTTGTTAATCATCTCGAAAAAAGGTCAAGTCGTGCGCACCCCAATGAAATCTATTTCTACCTTAGGGCGAGCCACCCAAGGCGTACGCATTATGCGCTTTAAAGCAGAAAACGATAGTGTGGCGAGTATCACGCTGTTATAAAAAAATGACAAAAAAATAAAAACACTCAGTCTATGTACTGAGTGTTTTTATTTTTAATTACCAATGAACAATTAGCATCTAACAATTTTATTATCCCCCTCCTTTTTAAGGAGGGGGTAGGGGAGGTTATTCTCACTCGAAGGATGATCCGCCATTGGCGGCCTCTTTGTTAATTGTTTATTGCTAATTGTTAAATGTTTATCCCTGCAACGCTTCTTTCACTAATTGCGTTGTTGTTTTACCCTCAGTGATTAACGATTGCACGCGTTCTTTTGCTTCTTCTTTACTGTATCCCATAGCAATAAGCGCATCAATAACTTCCGCCAGCATATCTCCTTGCCCTGTTTGTGTATTACTGCCACTTATACCAGACGAAACAACTTTTGATTTTAATTCCACAACAATACGCTCTGCTGTTTTTTTCCCCATACCTTGCACCGCAGACAAGTACGCCACGTCTCCCCGTGCAATGGCTGCTTGAATATCCCCAGTACTTCCCAATGAAAGCACATTCAAGGCGCTTTTGGGGCCAATGCCACTCACGGATAATAATAACAGAAAAAAATCACGATGCTCAACCGTATCAAAGCCATATAACACCATGCCAGAATCTGAAACTTTTAAATACGTATACAAAAAGCAGGGTTGTCCTGTGTGCATTTCTTGCAACGTTATTTTACTCAGCACAACATCATAGCCAACACCACCTGCGGTTAGCACAAGAATACTTTCTTTTTGTTTTAACTCTATTGTGCCTTGGATACATCCGATCATACTACTTTTTTAACGCAAATACGCAATCATGGTTTGAATACCAAAGCCATTTGCGCCACCACGAATCCATGATTTTCCTTTGCCACCATAGTAGCTGCAAGATAAATCAATATGCGCCCAAGGATAGTTGGTAAAATATTCTAAGAATGCAGCCGCAGTACTTGCACCAGCATAGCGGGGTCCGCCAACACCACCGAGATTTTTTAAATCAGCGACATCAGATTTCATGGCCTCGCTATATTCTTCTCCAAGCGGTAAGCGCCATAACCGTTCTCCTACTTGCTCTGCACTTTGTAATAACCCCGCAACAATCTTTTCATCTTGAGAAAATAAGCCAGAGCGTTCATTGCCTAACGCCACCACACAAGCGCCCGTTAACGTTGCAAAGTCAATCACTTCTTTTGGCGTGTATTTACTCGCATAACACAGTGCATCTGCTAAAATCAACCGTCCTTCTGCATCCGTATTATCAATATGCACGGTTTTGCCATTCATGGCTGTTAAAATATCATCTGGTCGGTAGGCAG
Source organism: uncultured Gammaproteobacteria bacterium (assembly GCA_964522435.1). GTDB lineage: Bacteria > Patescibacteriota > Patescibacteriia > Magasanikbacterales > UBA922 > CAZFUL01. The sequence continues at coordinate 16,693 of CAZFUL010000005.1, read as the reverse complement.
TGCCACTCGGCATATTTTCGCAAGCTGGCATTAATGCAACCAAATTCTTTTTTATGCCTAACAATGCTGCAGCATAAATAGACCCGAGTGCTGTTGCAGCACCAAGCATATCAAATTTCATATCAGACATGTATGGATCGGGTTTAAGTGATAATCCACCAGAATCAAAGGTGATTCCTTTTCCAACAAGCACGGTTGGTTTTTCTGTTTTTTTTCCAGCAAAGTATTCCACAATAATAAATTTTGGTTCTTGTGCAGAGCCTTGCGCAACTCCCAAAAAACAACCCATACCCAATTTTTGCAGCTCGGTACGTGACAGCACTTTTACTTTGAGTGCTGGGATTTTTTTCCCCAGTTGTTGTACTTCTTTTGCGAGATAACTGGGAGTCATAATACTTGGTGGCGTATTGCCCAAACGACGCGTGAGATTCATTGCCTCCACAATATGCATGCCATCCTTTATTCCACTTCCTGCCGCACGTTTTTGTTTTGCACCCAATTCTCCAATAAATGAAACCGTTTTTATAGAAACGGTTTGCGCATCTTTTTCTTTATGATCATCAAAAGCATAGGCAGCTGTACCAGCAGCAATCACGAGTTCTTGGAATGCATCTTTCATCTCTTTTTCTGTAAAAGAAAAAAAGAGTGTTGGCACGAACATGCGCAGCTCTGTTGCTTTTTTCGCTTGCGCAAACAGTATCGCACTGCCAATTGCCTCTTTAAATTTACGTAATTTTTTTTCTTTTTTATCTCCTAATCCCAACAAGAGTACTCGAGGAAATTCTTTACTGGTGGTATACACCAAACTGGTTTGTTGCATGTTTCCCTCAAAATCGCTCCCGTTACACACGGTTTCTAGTAAAGAACGCGTTTGCTCATCTAACGTTTTTGTAGCAGCAGGAAGAACCTTGTCAGTAAATATAGGCACGATAAGCATGTCTCCTTTTTGAAGTTTGTCATCAACACGATATGTTGTCATAAAAATAAATATCAAAAATTATTTCTTGTAGTGCTATCATAGCGAACTCGTATCGGCTTGGCAACTATACTTTTTCTACGTTCAAATACACCAATGCGTCATGAATACGCTGTTCTTGACTTGCTTCGCCTTGTTCAATAGAGACAGAGGCTGTTGATTCAAGAAGGTCAGCCTCATATTTGGTAATAACCGTTACTATTAATTCATCTGCCGTCGTATACATAATACGTGCGTTGTCATGAATAGTTAATCCTGCGTCTTTACGAAGCATGTTCACCGCACGCACTAACTCACGGAGCACCCCTTCTTGCAGAAGCTCTTCGTTTACCGTGGTATCAAGCGCCACAGACATACCATTGTCTGTTTTAGACATAAACGATGCAGACAGCGTATCAACGCAACGCACGTCTTTTACATTCACTTCATCTTGAATAATCGCAAGGTAGTCCTGAGACAATGACAGGCCAACAACTTCTACTCCCCCTAATGGTTGCCGTACTTTTATCCCTGCTTCTTTTCGTAAAGAGAGTACATATTCAACAACCAAACGGCTTTGTGCCATGTGTTCTAAGACGGTTTTTTGCTCATGTGCTGCTACGCCACGGGGCCACTCTTCTAAATGAACAGAGGTTTGCAAGGCATCGGTACTTCGTTTTTTTAATTCTTGATAGATTCGTTCAGAAATAAATGGCATAAACGGCGCCATGACTTTAGATAATTCCAGAAGGACATAGCCCAATGTTTCCGTTGCAGCAACACTATCTACTGTTTGTTCTGATTTAAATCTATCCCGACTACGTCGCACATACCACTGAGATAAATCAGCCACAAAATCCATAATCGGACGAGAAGCATCAGCGAGTTGATAGGCATTCATATGCGTGGTTACGATCGTAATCAATTCTTGTAAACGAGATAATAACCATTGATCAAGCATGCTGGGTTGTTTCGGAAGACTATATGATACCCCTTGCGCTGGCGCGTACATATCATAAAAACTCAACACATTTGCTACACTGTTAATGACTTTATTAAATACTTCTCGTACCCCTATTTCTGCAAAGTTTACATTTTCTGCATTCACGACAGGAGAACTTAACAAATAATAGCGCAAGGCATCTGCCCCATAACGTTCTAATACTTCCATCGGGTCCGGATAATTTTTTAATTTTTTACTCATTTTTTTCCCATCTTCTGCGAGCACGATTCCGTTTACAATCACATGCTTAAACGCAGGGCCATTCGTAAGCGCGGTTGCCAAAATATGCAAATAATAAAACCATGCCCGTGTTTGATCTTGTCCTTCGGCAATAAACTCTGCAGGAAAGCCTGCCTCAAATGTTTCTGTTTGTTCAAATGGATAATGGAGCTGTGCGTATGGCATGGAACCAGAATCAAACCAGGTATCCAATACATCTGGCACGCGGGTGTACATTTTACCATCTTTTTCAAACGTAATAAGATCAACAACATGTTTATGTAAATCAGTCACGGTTTCTCCGGATAAGACTTCGAGTTCTGCAATAGACCCAACACAGATCATATCGCCATCCTCGCTTTTCCACACAGGAATAACACTGGCCCAAAAACGCTGACGTGAAATTGACCAATCCCGTGCTCCTTCTAACCATTTACCAAATCGTCCTTCTTTTATATGGTCTGGAGACCAGTTGATTTTTTCTGCTTGTTTCAACGCCTGTTCTTTTACAGCAGTCACATTCACAAACCAACTGCTCGTTGCATAGTTAATGAGAGGAGTATCACAACGCCAACAATGCGGGTAGCTGTGTTCGTATTTCTGCTTAGAAAACAACTTCCCATTATGTGCAAGCCATTTCACGATTTCCACATCTGTTGCCATGTGATCTTCCACTGGCTTCACATGCATCCCCGCAAAATCAGTCACGGCTTCAATAAAGCGTCCATCCATCCCCACATGTTGAATAAATGGGACGTTTTCTTTTTTAAACACTTCGTAATCATCTGTTCCAAATGCTGGAGCTAAATGCACAATGCCGGTTCCGTCTTCTGTTGTAACAAAGTCAGCAGTCACAACACGAAACGAATTCGTACTGTCTGCAAAATACGAAAAAAGTGGTTCATATTCAACACCAACCAACTCCGCACCACTGATTTGTTGTACTACCTCATATGCTTTTCCATCAAAATGTTTTTCAACCAAATTAAGCGCTACTATATAAGAAACGCCATCACAAACAACAACCCCATATTGTACTTTTTCAGCAACAGCAAGCAACACATTCCCCGGCAAAGTCCAAGGTGTGGTTGTCCAGGCGAGCATATACACATCGCCGTCTAATCTTAATGTCTCTTTTGCATTCTTTAATCTAAATTTAGCAGTAACACTCAAATCTTTAATATCTTTATACCCTTCACTCACCTCTTGTTGAGAAAGCGTTGTTTCGCAACGAGGACAAATATGCATGGGACGATAGCCTTGATACACCAATTGTTTATCCCAGAGTTGTTTAAAGACCCACCATACCGACTCCATGTATTCTTTATCCATGGTGCGGTAGGCATGGTCCATATCCACCCATCTCCCCAACCGATGGATCGTTTTTTGCCAATCCGCAACATAGCTTAATACTTTAGAGCGACAAAGCTCATTAAATTTCGCCACGCCCAATGCTTCAATATCTTGTTTACTTTTCGTCCCTAATTCTTTTTCCACAATATTCTCAATCGGCAAACCATGGCAGTCCCACCCCCATACCCGTTCTACCCGTTTTCCTTGCATCGTAACATAGCGAGGCACCGCGTCTTTCATGACACTTGCCACAATATGTCCATAATGAGGCAGGCCAGTGGCAAACGGTGGACCATCATAAAAGACGTAGGGATTATTTTTTGGACGCTCATTGACTGAACGTTCAAAAATTTTTTCTTTATCCCAAAAGGCAAGCATTTCTTTTTCAAACTGTGAGGCATTGTAGGCCATAAAAATTAACAATTAGCAATTAACAATAAACAAGTACTATTTATTTTTTTGGATACACCACAGTCCATATTATTTTCGCAATTTCTTCAGATAAAAGATATATTTTTTCATATGCCGCCACTTCTATATATGTCATATCTTTTGAAAAAGAAAGTAAATATTTTGCTTCTTTAAGAGATCCAAATGATATTAATAAAAATCTACGAAATTCTTTAGGATTGTTTCGAGCAAATCCTTCAATAATATTCAATACAACAGATAACGAGGCTCGCCGTAGTTGTGATGTAATGCCATACACTTCATGCGATGGAAATGTCTGCGATATCCGATATACCTCTTTTGCAAAGAAATCAGCCTTTATAAACAAAGGATTCTTTTTATTCCCCTCCATATTTTTATTCAATGTTAATTGCTCATTGCTAATTGTTAATTGATAAAAAAAAGACACAATAGCGACCGTGAGATCCCACATTACGCAGGAGGTACCATCTCACTTCCACTATTGTGGCTCTTTATTGACAGCGATTACGGGCTTACCCGAAAGGGTCTACTTTCTGCACAGCAGAGTTCTTCCTTCAACTTCCTTGGTGATAGCCAAGGTACAACGTTTTTACAATTGTAGATTCACTATAGCAAATCTATATATTTTGTCAAAAGATAAGACAATGAACAATTAACAAGTTTTGTAGCTTCTTGGACATTTGTTAATTGTTAGTTGTTCATTGTTAATTAACAAAAAAACCGCCATTATCCATGACGATCTTTTTGTCTTCCTCCTTTCTCCTTGTTGTGCGTGTGGAAGACGCTGTTGTTAGCCGCGGCCTCCCTTGCCGCGGTAGCGCGCCCCACCCGGTACGCCACCGTTTGATCCACCATTACCCCCGTGCTGAGGGGCAGGCGAACCAGAAGGACGACGGAAGCCACCCGCAGGCGGCATGGGCTCACGAGGCGGATCACTGCGCCGAGCCTGCGCGCTGGTCGGCGGCGGATTGAAGAGCGGAATGACTTTGGCCTGGAAACTTCCAGGCTCATAGTCTTCATACTTCCGCCCATCGAAGTCGAGGCCTGTCTGTCCGTCTGCTCGACGGATTTTGCCGAGCGGCTGCCCCTCCTTGTCAAACACCTGCACGAGGGTGGGCAGATTATCCTGCCCCTTGAGGAGAACCGTTGCGGTATAAATCAACACATGAGAACGACTCATCACCCCACCTCTCTTTCTTGGCTGTTTTTTGGGGTGCCCCAAGCTAGCATAACAGCTTGGATTTGTCAACCCTCGCCCCCCCCACTACTTGACAAAATGCAAAAATACCCCTACCCTGTGGCCACCCCAAACAAAGAGAAGGCAATGCTTTCTCAAGAAAGGAAACCGTCTCATGGATGAAACCAAAATCATCTGGATTCTTGTGGGCATTATCGTTGTCCTCTTCCTGGTGATCAGCTTCCTCTGGCCTCGCCAGAAGAACAAGCCCGCTGCCGCCCGTCGCCAAGCCCGACGGCCGCAGCAGCAACCACGCCACACCACCACGCCGACCGAGAGTGACCCGAATGAGAAGAACGAAGGGTACTCTACCCCAAAGACTGTGGATCTTGAGGGGGGCACTTGCCCCACGTGTGGGAGCAAAAAAGCCGTGTTAACCTCATATCGGCGACAGCCAGAAGCGCCGATTTACATGATGGCGCTGCACTGCAAGAAATGTTCCGGCCCCATCGACATGCGTCTACTTTTCAAAACGCGCGACTAAACGTGCGGAAAGGACTAGTGTGATGAAGTATCTCATTCTCCTGTTCCTGGCTCTGCTGGCCAGCTGCACGACCCCCGTGCGCCCCAGCGCAGGCTGTGACCTGCGCGAGTACGGAGAGATGCGCTGCGGCGATGACCGCCGCAACATGTTTTTTTGTGCTGGCGCTGAGGGATGGACCCACATGGCCTCCTGTGCCCCCTGCAGGGAGACCACCAACCCCAACCCCCCCCTCCCGCTCTGCCCGAGCGAGACCAAGGTCATCTGTGAGGCACCGGTCAAGAACGAGGCCTGGAAAGGTCCCATCGACTGGTGCAACAACTAAGGAGCTAACCGATCGCGCTGCGCACCCCCTGCGTCCCGCCTGCGATCGGTTCCAATCAAAAACACACGAATCATCTTCGTGTGTTTTTGATATTGCCGTATTCCTCGTATTATGGCGCAGGAACAAAACACTGTGCACAACGGGCATCATAGCGTCCTTTTGCTCCCAACAATAGTTGGTCGGTATGCCCAGTTTCAAGGAGTTGTGAGTACATGGCCTCATCACTCCCGCACACAGAACAAACCGCTGTTTTTTCTATCACTTTATTGGCAACAGCCAGCACATAGGCCACATTTTTAAACGGTTCTCCCCGATAATCTTGACTTAAACAAGAAAGCCACACATCTCTGCCACTCTTCGCAAGCAATATACATACGGTATATAATTCTTCGGGATGCGTGGGATCACTAAATTGGGCTTCATCAATACCCACCAACGTCGTATCTGGGTCTACAATATCTAAAAGAGAACGCACAGAAGAAAACACGGTACAAGGAAACTGTTTTTGATTATGGGTCACAATATGTTCATCCGCATAGCGGGTGTCAAAAGCCGGCTTAAAGGCCTGCGATTTGCCACCGGGGCGATAACTCTCTCGCTCTAAACGACGAACCAACTCGTCTGTTTTTCCCGAAAACATACTCCCTTTAATCACGACAATACTACCTCTTTTATTATTCATATGCTGTCTATTGTAAAGCAAACAAGAAAAAATGGGTAGAGCATGTTGATGAAAGAAAAAACATGATACACTATTTCTATACATAACAATTCTATGAATACTCCCCTATTTATTGCCTCAGACCATGGTGGCTACCAACTCAAAAAACGCCTGATTCGCTTTATTGAACATGAATTGCAACAACACATCACCGACCTTGGTCCACAAGACTATGTTGAAACAGATGACTATCCAGATTATGCAATTCCCTTGGCAAAACAAGTAGCTGAAACACATGGCCGTGGTATTCTTATTTGTAAAAATGGGATTGGTGTGTGTATTGCCGCAAATAAAATTCCTGACATTCGCGCGGGCATTGGCTATAATATTATGGCTGCAGAAAGTATGATGCGGGATGATAATACCAACATTCTTTGTTTGGCAGCAAAACTGTCGAGTGAAGATCATGCAATGGCAATAGTACGCACCTGGCTAGAAACAGCATTTAGCAATGAAGAACGGCATGTCCGCCGATTACAAAAAATCGCTGATATTGATAACAACTAGGATCCCCATTCTTATTTTGTGTATTTATGAACATTATTCCGTCTATCTTTGTCTCTGACAAAAAAACATTTCAAAAACAAATCCAATCGTTAGATGGTATTGTTGATACCGCGCAAATAGATATTGCTGACGGCGAATTTGTTGAGGCAGTGACCTGGTCGCATGACCATGTGGATGAATTGCTCCCTTTGGTCCCCTCATCGCTCAATCTCGAGCTCCATCTTATGGTAAAAAATCCGCTTGAGGAATTAAAAAAATGGCAACGAGCAGAGGCCGTTATCCGTATATTTGTGCATTACGAAGCAGTCGAAGACCTTTCTGATATCCTGCCGACGCTCCATGCCTATGGCTGGGAAATCGGTATTGCTATTAACCCAGAAACCCCTCTTTCTGTTTTAACCCCCTACCTCAAAGAAATAAAAGCGGTACTTTTTATGGGAGTGACACCAGGAAAACAAGGGCAAACGTTTCATCTCTCTACACTCAAAAAAATTCAAGACTTTCGTATGGCAGACAATGGTCATTGGCTTGCTGTTGATGGTGGGGTGAATGAAAAAACCATTACAGATATCATGTTGGCCGGCGCAGATGCCGTGTGCCCTGGCAGCGCGGTGTTTGGAAATAGAAAAAAACCGTCCACAAATATCAAAGAATTACAAAAAGTATGCACAGTTTGACGAAAGCCTGCAAAACACAGTACGCTTAAGTCTTAGTATTATTTTTATTCTATGTACGATCTCGTTATTATTGGTGCGGCAGCAGCAGGATCTTCTGCAGCCATTTATGCTGCCCGCAGAAATTTAAACACGGTTATTGTCTCTAAAGATATTGGCGGTGAAGTTGCCTTATCTGGTGAAGTAGAAAATTGGCCAGGCATTCCACATATTACAGGATTTGAATTAGCAAAAAATTTCCACGAACATGTAAAACAATATGCGGTGCCGATTGATGAAGGTTTTGAAGTTACGGCAATAGAACAACAAGATAACTATCATATTGTGCGTGCCAAATCGTATAGTGGAACAGAAAAAGTGTATCAAACAAAAACAGTCATCATCGCAAGTGGGATTCATCCGCGTGAACTTGGCATTGAAAAAGAAAAAGAGCTCAAAGGCCGCGGCGTAACCTACTGTACGGTTTGTGACGGACCATTGTTTAAAGGAAAAATAACTGCCACCATTGGCGCGGGAAACTCAGCCCTTGAGTCTGCGCTTATGATGGGTGGTATTGCAAAAAAAGTGTATCTCCTTACCAAATACGATAAAACAGATATTCGTGGTGGTTTTCCCAAAGGCGAAGATATTTTAATAGAAAAAGTACAGGCACTACCAAATATTGAAATTATCTATAATGCAAACACAACGGCATTTATTGGCGAACAACAACTGAGCGGACTTTCTTACCAAGACACCAAAACAAACGAAGAAAAACACATTGATATTCAAGGAGCAATGGTGCATATTGGCGCTATTCCCAACTCTTCTTTTGTTAGCTGTGCACATAAAAATGCAGCAGGAGAGGTGATTGTTGATAAACTTGCGGCAACGAACTGTCCGGGTATTTTTGCAGCCGGAGATGTTACTGACATGCCCTACAAACAGATTTCTGTTGCTGCGGGACATGGGGTTGTTGCGGTGCTTTCTGCGATTAGTTATTTGAATCAATGGAAATAAATGGATGACAATATAAATCATTCAATGCTATACTATCTGCACTATGCTCCTCGAATCCATCATCCCCCATCTGCCCACCTCTCTTGCAGAAATATTTATTTATGTTGGTGCCTATTTGGGTGTTGTGTTTATGATATATTCCGTGTTTATTGAACAGGAACACCGCCAAGATATTATTCGCATCCTTGGCAGTGGTGGTTTACTTATCTACGCAATGTATATTGATAATTTACTTTTTATCATTGCCATGGCAGGAATCGGATTAGCCTCTCTTATAGAATTTGTTGAAATCCTTATTGGATTACACAAACATAGTAAAGAAGATCTCAAAAAATATAAAACGCTCTGGCGTATTGAGCGTAAAAAATAATCTATGTACAACATTATAACGGTTGGGGATGCTACCCTCGATATTTTTATTACGATCGACAAAAGCTCTTCCCAATGTCATGTTGATAAAAAAAAGGAATATCTTTCCTTGGCATACGGCGATAAAATTTATGCCTCAGATATTCACCAAGCGGTTGGTGGCAATGCGGCCAATGTTGCCGTTGGTCTTGCCAAAACAGGCCATTCAGTCGCAATCCTTTCTCAACTCGGTAATGATAAGCAGGCAGAAGCGATTATAGATGCACTCATCGCGCGAGGAGTACAAACAAATCATATTATACAAAAGAAAAAAGAAGTTACGCGCACTTCTTGTATTATTAATTATGCAGCAGAGCGGACAGTCCTTTCCTATCATGCAAGCAGAACCTACGCACTCGGTACTCTCCCAAAAACAGAGTGGATATATGCCACCTCAATGGGAAAAGGATTTGAAAAAACATACAAACAGATTCTTTCTTATAAAAAAAATCAACCTCATAGCAACATCGCTTTTAATCCTGGGTCGTATCAACTTTCTCATGCCGTAAAAGAAATCCGCCAATTTTTATCTGTGGTTGATGTTTTATTTGTTAATAAAGAAGAGGCACAACAAATTATTGGAAAAAAAATAAGCAATCATAAAACAATGTTACACAGCCTACAAAAAGAGTATGCGATTCCCTATATTGTTCTTACCGATGGCGCTCAGGGGTCCTACGCACTATATAACGAACAAGCCTACCATATGCCTATTTATCCCCTTCCCCCTCTCTCTAAAACGGGTGCGGGAGATGCCTATGCGAGTGGATTTTTAACAGCGCTTCTTGCAAAAAAAGATGTCCCCACCTGCATGCAATGGGGCAGCGCAAATGCCTGTGCTGTCACGCAACACCATGGGGCACAAGAAGGATTATCTACCAAAAAACAACTGCAACAATTTATAAAAACATATCCGAGTATTATTGCAACCTCTCTGTCCTAATCATCCTTTTTTTAGAGAGGCGTTTATTGTACTCCTACCCATTGACTTTTCTTCAAACAAGAGTATACTCGCATCTATCTTTATTAACTGCTCAAATCTATCGTTATCTTTTATGCCTGCATCTAAAAAACAAAATATTATTCTTTTCGTTGGTCAAGTTTTTGACCACATGATCCACGCCATCCGTGCCTATGAAAAAAAACGGGGTGTTTCCTTTCGGATTGGATTATTATATGATCCAAAGTTACCAAATAAAACAGAATTCGAAATAGTGGCGCCACTCCTTGATGTAATTATTCGCTGCGACACACATTCCATGATTGATTTGCAAAAAAATCTTCTTCCCTATCAAGATGAGTTGTTGGCAATCACCTGCCGCGCAGAAAATCAAATCCAAATGCTCACCCGTGTTATTCCTCATGTTCCCTATTTGCGAACCCCACTCCCAGAATCACTGGTGTGGGCGAGTGACAAATTGTCCATGCGTCGCCGCCTATATACCTATGATAAAAATATCAGCCCGCGCTATACGCTGGTACAAGACGTATCTAAAAAAACAATTGATAAAGTAAAAACAAAAATTGGCTTTCCGCTTATTATTAAACCAAGTGGTTTAGCTGCAAGCCGACTCGTTACAATTTGTTACCATGAAGATGAATTAAAGAAAAACTTGCAACGCGTGTTTCGCCACATTAACAGAGTTCATAAAGAAACGATAGGAAACTGGGAACCAAAAGTATTAGTAGAACAATTTTTAGATGGAGAAATGTATTCCGTCGATGCATATGTTACGGCAAGAGGCAAAATATATTTTTGTCCACTCGTCCATGTAAAAACTGGTAAACAAATTGGGTTTGATGATTTTTTTGGTTACCGTCAAATAACCCCCACCAATCTGTCAACAGAAAGTAAAAAACAAGCAGAAAACGTGGCTACCGACGGTGTCTACGCCCTAGGGTTACGAAATACCACCGCGCATATAGAAATGATGCGCACAGAACAAGGTTGGAAAGTAATTGAAATTGGCGCTCGTATCGGTGGCTTTCGCCATATGATGTATGATTTTTCCTATGGTATTAACCATACCATGAACGATATACTTGTTCGTATTGGGGAAAAACCAGTTATTCCTAAAAAGATAAAAGGCTACACCGCAGCCATGAAATTTTTTGCTCAAAAAGAAGGAACGCTGAGTAAACTAAAAGGAATTAAAAAAATACAAGAACTGTCTTCGTTCAAACAAATTGATGTTAATAAAAAATTAGGTGACTCTTGTACCTTTGCAAAAAATGGTGGTACAAGTGTGTTTAACATTATTCTCTTCAATAAACATCGATCAGACTTATTGGCTGATATTCGACGTATTGAACAATCAATCTCTATTGAGACGGTATGAGGCCTTGCATAAACTACCCGAAACAAGTTTCTTGGAAACTTGATCTGTCTTCTTTTGTATCAGCAAATGACTGCTTTAGTACTGATACACGAAAAAAGATAAAAAAGACATTGTCGCTACTAAAAGATGCGGGCTATTACTGGGATATATCGCCAATTGATGCATCCTATGCAGAGCTATTTTATCCAATCTACAAACAACATATTATTCAAAAAGATCATCCCGTAATTATTGATATCCCCCACAGGCTTCGTCTCGCAGAAAACGAGGGAAAAAATTCCCATGCGATTTCTTTATATAACAGCAAAAAACAATATATTGGTGGAATTATTTTTACCTATAAAAATGCAGAGTCTATCATCTCCATTGCCTTTCGGGTATTTCCAAAACAAATAGAACTGAAGCTTCCTATTGGTCTTTCCATCAGCGCTGATTATTTGCTTTACAAATATGCGAAAGAACAGCAAATACACACGCTTTTTCACGGAAAAGATAAAAATGGCTATGGCCTACAAAGTAGTATTGGCCTAGCATTATTTAAATTTCAAACGGCTTGTCGCCCATTTATTTCAGGGACAAAACCACCCGGAATATATCAACGAGAACTGTATGATCTTAAGGGTTCCTCTCTTGCTTTTATATCATCAAAAGATGATACACTTCACCCAGATCCCGTCATTAACTATGATATTACTCAATCAAATATCGGTGTCTTATATTTTTTAGGAACAAATTCAGGAGAATATATCAATAATGCCATCCTCTATATTCCGAAGGAACAAGAAGAAATTCTCAAAAAAAAATACGAACTGTTGTATAAACAACCATTCGTACAAATAGAAACCATACTGTATTAAACCGCTGCGACAATCGCCTCACCAAATGCTTCGGCTGCGGCTGGGCCATTTGCGCTAATACAATTTTCATCCACAACCACCGGCTCTTGGCGATACAACACATTATTCTCTGCAAAAATTTGAGCAAGCTGTCCATCACCATCCCAACCCGTTGCATGCTTCCCCACCAGGACATGTGCTTTTGCTAAAATTCGTGGCGCAATACAAATGGCACCATAGGGTATTTGGCCAATCATAGCTTCGTTGAGAATCCGGTTACTTTCTTGGGTATCCAAATGGTTTAAGGCACCTGGTCCACCAATAAAAAACACGCCAGCATACGCAAGGGCGTGCACTGCGTCAAGAACAGTGGTGACCGCAATTTCTTGTCCGGTATGTGATACCGCAACACCTGCCTTATCACTTGCGATTTCTACGCTCATCCCCGCCGCCTCTAGGACTTTTTTTGTTTCTTCATATTCTTGTTGCTGAAACCCTTCGGAAGCAACAACAAGCAGTATTGACTTATCCATATCTAAATATTATTGCTTGTGTCTATGCAACACTTTATATTGTTTTCTTTCTGTAAAATACTCTGGCGCATTACATAAAGACTCATAATCAAGTGGGGGGCCCAAAATAGATAAGCCTTGTTCAAATCCCCGCACATGCGAACGAATCTCTGCGGCGAGAGTAGGGTGTTCTTGTTCTTTATCTGCCATGGTACGCAAGTCCGTCAACTGTTCTTCAATATTCGCTAAAATAGTATGAAATTCATTAATTTTTTTAATATACTGATCTTTGTGTTTTGTTAAGACCTCTTGCTTAGTAAAATCCCAAATATCATGATGCAAATCAACAAATAATTCACACAGTATCGACCGTTCTTCGGCACTAAACAAATGAAGGACATCTCCCCCTTTATGCACATGCTGAAAATCTCCTCCGGAAGCCTTAAATAAGGCATATGTTTTCTTCATCGCGGGGGTCATTTTTGCCAATAAAAATTTTTCTCCCACATGGCTTTCATTCACTCGATAAAATTCTAAAAAGGCCTCACGATAAGGCCACAATTTTTTTCCAAACACAATAATTGTTTGTTCCAATTCATCCAAGGGCAAACTCAGGTTGTCCTGCACCTGCTCTAAGGCATTTGATAAATCCTCTTGCAACGTCTCAGGAACAAGGGGGGGAATGTGACGACAGAGTCGTTCAAAAATATCTTTGGTATGTTGAATTGATTCTTGGTGCTCCATATATGAGTAGTATAGCAAGCACCGCGAGTATTTGCTAGCTAGTTGCACGTATTTTTTTTGCCAACGCATGCAGGGCTACTCCTGCGGCAACACTCACATTTAAACTTTCTTTCTTTCCATACATCGGAATCTCCGCAATCGCGTCACAAAGAGAAAAAAATTCTTCTGGAACACCGTTTACTTCATTTCCCACAATAAGTGCCACCGGCCCCGTAAAAGAAAGGTCATCAATATTCTGGCTTGTGTCATGCTGTTCTAATGCAATAATAAACACCCCTTTTGCGCGTAATTCGTGTAATAGTTCTCCCAAATCCTGACGATGTTCCCAAGCAATCCATGTTTCGGCTCCCAAAGACACTTTATCTATTTGAGGCTTGGGGGGAGTAGCTGTCCAACCCACCAAATAAATTTTTGTTACCCCAAAGGCATCGGCATTACGAAACATCGCACCAATGTTATGGCAGGAACGAATATTAGGAAGAATGAGGTAAAATTCTTTTTTCATAGTACTCTGGGTATACTATAAAAAGCATACTCTTGTCAAAATAAAAAAAGACCGAGGGCTCCCCTCGGCCATACAGAGAATAATAGCGCTGTATTTACCGTTCAATGCGAGCATTTGCTTCAACGCGTACTTCTCGTTGTCTTTGCTCAGCTTTTTTCTCTTGCATACGACGGTTTTCTTGATCACGTTCCATACGTCCTTGCGCACGAACCTCTACACCAGCAGGACGGTTTGAGTCAGTGCTTGTTGCTCTGGCCTCACGTCCTTCACGCATACGTTCTTGAAATTCATCGCGTTTACCTTCATAGGCTTTTCGAAGATCTTCTGCTTTTTGTCTTTGTTCTTCTCGCAACGCTTCAAGTTGTGCTTTAGCGCTTGCATCGCCTTGTTGTGCTTGTTCTAATAATTCTTTTTTCTCTAAAGAAAATTCTGCCATTAATGCTGCTTGCGCTTCAATACGCGCCTTCACATCCAAAAGATGGGCACGCACTGGTTCTGGCAATTGTTCGTTATCTGTTGCTTCTAACAAACGGCGACTTTGATTACGTAATTCTTCTCGTTTATGATCAAATTGTTCTCTCTTTTCTTCTGGCAAACGATCTTCAATTCTATCTAAGGCTTCTTCTCTCTTCAGATGATGATCCGCTAAGCGTTCACGGAGTTTTTCTGCACGTTCATCTTTCTTCTCCATCCAATCAGCTTTTCGTTCTTCAGCTTGTTCAATATAGGCTTTTGCTTTTTCTATCATGTTTTCTAAACGTTCTTGCTGTTTTGGATCCTCAGTATTCTGAGCAAGCTTCTCCGCAAGCTGTAACCGAGCTTCTGCATAGGCAAGTTGCTTTTCTGCTTTATTCAAGGGATCAGTCGTCACCATTAATGATACTTGTTCTTTTACCCCTAACCACCATAAACCAATATTTCCAGGTGTCCGCTCTTCAGAAACCGTGGCTGAAGCAGTTGCTTGTAGCGCTACGCTGCTTGTTTGAGCAGCAACGGCCTGAGGCAAAAGCAGTATGCCGAGTATCAAAACGCTCAGGCGGAGTGTGGTGTACATATGACGATATATTTATGAATAAACTTCTCTATCTATCGTAGCATAAAAATAAACAAATCAAAAACCGGATATATTATCCGGTTGCAAGGCGTGGGAGAAAAAGAAAGACGCTCAGTAATAATCCGATACCTACCACTAAATAGATATAAACAAAAGAAATTCCAGACAATTGTTGGGTGTCTGATACCCGAGCATGTTTTTGCTCCATATGTATATTGTTATTGATATTTAGTACGAACATATTGATTCGTACAACCCTATAATAGCATAAAATTGACCATTTGTCAATCGTGTCGTACAATTATGTATATGCCAATAAACAGTCTAAACACCTATCTTCTCGAATTTTTGGAATATTTAGAAATTGAACGTAATCGTTCTCAAAAAACAGTAGAGAACTATCGTTTTTATCTTAACCGTTTTTTTGATTGGTTCGGAAAAGACAAAAAACCCAACGCTATTACCGCAGAAGACGTGCGCAAATACCGTTTATGGCTCAATCGGCTCGTTGACGTGCATGGCGACCCGTTAAAAAAAAACACTCAAAACTATCACCTTATTGCCCTCAGGTCTTTTCTTAAATATCTGGCAAAACGTGATGTTGTAAGCTTAGCCGCAGAAAAAATAGAACTCATGAGAATGCCTGACCGCCAAGTGCATATTTTAGCGACAAGCGATTTAGAACGCATGCTAGAAGCACCAGTAAAAGGACTCGAACTAGAAAAACAACGCGAGGCACCAGGAACCTCATTACTTATTCGCTTACGAGATAAAGCCTTGCTAGAGTTACTGTTTTCTTCTGGCTTACGGGTATCTGAGCTTACGGGATTGCAAAAAGATGATATTTCTTTAACCAAAGAAGAATTTAGTGTTCTTGGGAAAGGAGGAAAAAGTCGTGTTGTCTTTTTATCAGAACAAGCACGTTACTGGATAAAACAATATATTACGGCAAGAAACGATATGAATCCTTTTTTATTTATTTCTCACGATAAGCGAACAAAATCAGTAACGCGAGTGAGTGCATTAAAAGCAGCTAAACAGAGTGATTTCCCTATTACCCCAAGAACAGCGCAACGCATTGTAGAGCGCTATGCAAAAATGGCTGGCATCACCAAAGATGTTACTCCGCATACCCTTCGCCACTCGTATGCGACCGATTTACTCCAAAACGGGGCAGATATCCGTAGTGTCCAAAGCATGCTCGGCCATTCTTCTATTACCACCACGCAAATTTACACCCATATTACAGATAAGCAATTACGCAATGTGCATAAAAAATTTCATAGGAAAAGAAAAGGGACAAAAGAATGATTCGTATTCCTAGGCGGCATACTACGTTGACAAAACAACCTAAGACCAGTAGTATAACTCCGCCTAAAACAATGCTCT
>CAZFUL010000004.1:40072-119294 GCA_964522435.1 uncultured Gammaproteobacteria bacterium | reverse complement strand
CACCAACAAAACCCAACCAACAACAATCACTCCTGAAAAATATCTCAAAGAAAACGTCAAAGGAAAAGAAAAACTACAAAGCGAAGCGCTTGCATTGGTTGATTTGTATACAAAAGCTACGGGTTCACCCTGCGTGATGTGGAACAAAATTTTTGGCTTTGGATCATATACCTATCACGACAGCAAGGGCGGGGAACATACCCACCTCATCACCGGGTTTGCTATCTCCTCCACCGGCTTTACCCTGTACAACATGATGGGCTGGGAAGCGTACAAAAAAGAAATTGCATTGCTCGGCAAGTACAAACTCTCAGGAAAATCCTGTCTGGCTATAAAAAGCATTGAACACATTGATCTCAAGGTGCTTAAAGCGGTGGTAAAGCAGTCTGTTGCGGATATGAAAAAGAAGTATAACACTCCAATATTGTAGAAAGAATCATTTCATAATTGAACAAAATATCAACATCGTTAATAAAAAAATCCGAATTACTCGGATTTTTTATTTATATAGTAAGATTAATTAACGAGGCTATCCACTCGCTGACCATATTCATAGGTATAGTTTTTATCTTTTGCTATGCTGATTTTTTCAATGTTCACCGTTCCATCTGGGTTCTCCCATTCATGTGCCTCAAAGCTTTCTACATCGGCCCCATCAATCCTGTTTACTAAATAAAAAGCATTATTTTTATCTTTGGAATACTCTGCGTTCAGCATTTCAAAGGTATGTGGATCGGCTCCTTGAATTTGTTTCCCCGCTCGATATACGCTATGTGTATCCTTTGCATATTCAAAGTTGAGTTCTTCAAAACGAGCAGGATCAGAACCAACAATCTTTTTTCCTTCGTAATATGCGGTATCTTTATCTTTAGCATGCAACCACATATCAGCTACTTCAAAGGTATTGGGGTCAGCATCTGGAATTATTTCTCCCTTATAATAAGCATAGTCACTATCTTTTCCGTAGGAATCGTTTAATTTGATAAAACTACTGCTCTGCCCTATCTTTTTTTCTCCAAAATAATAAACCGTATGGATATCTTTGGCATAATCAAGATCAATTACCTCAAAACTAGCGCCATCACTGCCCTCAATTTTTTTTCCATCAAAATACCCATGATGTGCATCTTTGGCGTAATGAAAATTTAAAAATTCAAATGTATCTGGGTCAGCTCCGTCAATTTTTGCATTGCCATAAAATACAAAATTTTTATCTTTTGTATAAAAGTCTGCAATATACGAAAATGTTTTTCCATCACTGCCTTCAATCTTATGGCCATTCATAAAACCGTGATTGTTGTCCTTTGAATAATATCGATTAATTATTTCAAAGGTGTCTCTATCCGCATCAGATGGTCTCGTATTTGTTGTTTCAACAATGACATCCTCTCCTGAGGGAACAATGACTGTATCCTCAGGACCACTCGTTATGACCCCTGTTTCAGACAGATTATTATACGATGGTGCTTGCTGTGTACAACCAGAGAGTATTACCATAGCCACAATACCAGCGAGTGGTCGGCTATATTTCTTTAAATTACTCCTAACAGATTGTTTTTTCATAGCATGAGAGAAATTACATAATACGGTACTCGAGTACGTTATTTTTTTGGCGGCAAGGGAAAAAATACGGATGTTTTCTTTTTATATGCTTCAAACGCCGCATTGCCTGCATACTTTTTCTCGAGTAACGGCACCCCAGAAACAAACAAGATCAAATAACTAATCACGACCGGCCCAACAAATGATAGCACCATACCTGTTCCAGAAAAAGCAATAATCCCAATTCCCCACCATAAGGTCACTTCGCCAAAATAATTTGGATGTCTGGTATAGCGCCATAACCCACTCTGCATAATAGTACCCGCTTTTTTATTTGTTGCCAAAAACGACCGCAGTTGATAATCCCCTACGGCTTCAAAGAAAAAACCAATCATCCAAATAACAAGCCCAAGACTATCGAGCCACGACCATTTCCATGCCGCGTCATACATGGCATTCAAGATAACAGGTGACACAACCACAACTAACAACAGTCCTTGTAATAAAAATACTTGGGCATATGAGCGCAATAAAAACCACTTTCCCCAATCTTTGCGCCACTGCGCATAACGAAAGTCTTCTTTTTTTCCTTTGTTGCGGGTGCCTATATGAATAGCTAACCGTATTCCCCACAGTGACACTAATATACCAAGCAGGAGCATGCGCGTGGTAAATACATCTTGCAACAGGGTTGCCACAAGCATGGCAACAATAAACCCTATGCCCCACAAGATATCCGCAATATCATTGCGCTTACGCAGCACAGAGATGATAAATCCTACCGTCATGTACACGAATATGCTTGCGCATACCCATAAAAAAGAATCTATTTCCATATATTATGCTGTTAGTGAATGAACATATGCGACATACGCATCAATAGCAAATTTTCGTTTGAGTCCAGCAGCATTCATATAGCGCACCTGACCAAAAATCTCCCGTTCAAACCAGGGACGATCATGCTTTCCAAAACACCAGGCAACCCCGGCATAGCCATTGGGATCTCTTCCATCTAATTCATAGGTATCATTTAGATACAGCGCAATACGAAACGCCTCTTCTGGTGTTTTTGCCCATTCAAGTATTTTTTTCCCCCAATACATGCGCATGTAGCCATGCATTTTGCCGGTTATGAGCATTTCTCTTTGCGCCGCATTCCAATACGGATCATGGGTTTGTGCTTGTTCAAATTGTTTTTGACTATACACATATTCCCGTGTATCAGCACGATGGGCATCTAAGGTTTTTTTTGCCCAGTCCGGGAGACAGTCATAGCTATCATAGTTCGGTTGAAACCAGGTAAAATTAATTGCCAATTCTCGGCGCACAATAAGCTCTTCTAAAAACACATCCACCGCGCTCTGTGCTTGTTTGTGCGCTTGCAAGGCAATATAGAGGGGTGATATTTGCCCAGCATGCAAATACGGACTCATGCAGGACAGGCTTTGTTCACTCGGATCATTGCGGGTATCCGCATAGGTAGCTAATTTTTTTTGAAAAAAAAGAGTTAACCATTTTTTTGCCTCACTTGTTCCGCCAGAAAAATATCGTGAAACAGACGTCACCTCTTTATTAAAAGGAACATCGCTAAACACCTGTTCGCTGTATATATCGTAGGAGTGAAAAGAAAGTGATACACTTGACTGTTTTACCTTGCTATGACGCAGTGGTACAAGATATCTTGTTAGTTGCTTGTGTATTTTTGGACGAATTGTTTTTGCCGCATATTCTTCTTTTTGTGAGGCAACCGCTACAGGAATCACGACATTTGTTTCTACCCCCACGAATTCACAAGAAATCTTTTTGGCATAGCGTGCTCGCCACTCTCGTTGAAAACGAGTATAGCCAATATCCGTAACAACAGCATACGCTTGCGCAGACAACAAAAGAAGATCTGTTGTCTTTTGTTTACTTTTTTGATAATGCACCACCGTTTGAATCCCCTGTTTTTTCAGCGACACAACAACCTCCCGCAACCCTTCAATCATAAAGGTGTAGTGCCGCAAATTTTCACCAGGATACGTATCGATAAGTTCACTATATACCACCAGGGGCAAATTTTTTGTATTTGCCATACGAATGGCATATTCAAGGGCATGATTATATTCCACTCGTTGTGCTGCTTGCATAACATACACAACATAGCTTCCCTGCTCTTGGCGGGGCTGTGTATTAAGCACATGAATCCGTTCTGATTCAATCATATTACGCAATCCATCGCGCAATGAAATAACCAACTAACCCGACGGTTGAGGTAATAACCATCCCCCAAATCATATCAACAACAACCACAATAAATGGCCAATCTTTGAGTGTAGCAAAATTGGTTAGGTCATAGGTGGCGTAGGTAAAAAAGCCAAATAACGCCCCATAGAGTAACGCTTTATACCACAAGCCAGTTTCTGCTGCCGGTAACGAAACAAAAAATAAAATCCCGATAATAAACACCAAATAAAAGATAATCGCAGCAACCCAATTTACCGGCCCCATAAAGGCCGCGAGCTGTGTTTGATAAAATGACTTGGCAATAACGCCTAGCCAGAGCATATCGATTGCGAAAAAAACAACCGTAGACCCAAGGTAAATAAGACTCAACTGTCCTAATGAATATGACATATAGTATGGCGGTGCCATTAAGAATAAACTGTCTATAACTCTGTGTATAGAATAGCATATAACTCACCTTTTTTGCGAATACAAAAGCATGATACAATATGCCCATATGTACGAGCGAACGCCACAATATTACTTAGAAACATACTTCCGCTTACCGGAGTTTCGTTTTCCACAAAAGGATATTATTGATACCGTCTTGGCGCAAAAAGATGCACTGGTGCTTATGCCAACAGGAGCAGGCAAATCGCTCTGTTACCAAATCCCGGCACTCATGCTACCAGGAATAACCATTGTTATCTCTCCGCTTATTTCTCTCATGAAGGACCAAGTACAGGCACTCACAGAAAAAAAAATTGGCGCAGCCTACATAAACAGTAGTCTTGATAGTGATGCCCAGCAAGAGGTTATTAACCGATTATTACGACAAGAAGTAAAATTACTCTATGTGTCTCCGGAAAAATTTGTTTCTGCAGATATGTTGTCGCTCCTCGAGCGATTGAAAGTCAGTCTTGTTGCGATTGATGAAGCGCACTGTGTTTCTACCTGGGGGCATGATTTTAGAAAAGAATATACCAAAATTAAAACTATTCGATCCATCTATCAACAAACACCTTTTTTAGCATTAACCGCCACCGCAGACGCGACGACCAAACAAGATATTGTTACCCAACTTGCATTAAAACAACCAGTGGTGTTTACCACCTCTTTTGATAGACCAAATATTTACTTACGCGCCCTTCCTGGACAAAAACGATTTGAATCCTTGTTATCATTTATTCAAGAACGCCCCGGGAAAAATGGCATTGTGTATACCTTAAGTAGAAAATCAACCCAGTTTCTTGCACAAAAACTCCGTGAGCAAGGCATTCGGGCTGGGTATTATCATGCGGGTCTTACCGCAGAAGAACGCTCTGCAGTGCAACAGGCGTTTATGAACGGAGAAATTCCCGTTTTATGCGCGACGATTGCTTTTGGTATGGGTATAGATAAACCAGATATTCGTTGGGTGATTCATTACAACATGCCAAAAAATATTGAAGGCTATTATCAAGAAATTGGTCGTGCAGGCAGAGATGGGCAAGCGAGTGATGCCTTGCTCTTTTATAGTAAAGCGGATATTAAAATGATTGAGCCAATGATTGAGCAAACAGCCAATAGTGCTATTCAAAAAAAGAAACTTTCTGACATGTATGCCTATGCTTCTACCAAACTCTGTCGAAGGCAACTGTTACTTGAATACTTTGATGAAAGCGCAAAAGACCGTTGTGGTTCCTGCGATCGCTGTGAAGAATCTGGTGCCTATATAGATGGCACCATTATTACCCAAAAAATTTGTTCTGCCATTGCTCGGCTGGGTACCGATGCTCATACAGCAACCATTATTGCTATCCTTTTGGGTGAGTACCACCCCACACTCCTTACCCAGGGATATACCGCCTTACAAACATTTGGTTGTGGAAAAGAACTCTCTCGATCTGCCTGGCAATATTATATTCAGGAGTTAGAGCAATTAGGGGTGATCCAACCGCACAAAAAAGATACCGCTATAGTACAACTTACCAACAAAGGCAAAGAAATTTTATGTGGAGAACGAACAATTAGTTTATCCGTATTTGTTCAGAATGCGTACGAAAGTATCTCTCAACAATATCCATCATATACTACGCAGGCCCCACAAGAAAAAAATACGCAACTTTTTGATACCCTTTTGCGACTACGAAAAGAAATTGCAGAAGATGAACAACGCATTTGTGTCATGATGAACGATACCATGCTGGCACACATGGCCAAACACATGCCAGTTAACGAAGAACACATGCAGCAAGTTCCCGGCATGACCCGAGCACTCTATGATGAGTATGGCGCACTTTTTGTTGGCACCATCCTCGCCTTTCATGAAGAACAACAGGTTCACTAAATGGATCTGAGTATCGTAAACCCACACACCTCTTTTGCCCCAGCGCTTTTTAGTACTGCTGCAGCACTTTGCATCGTGGCGCCAGTTGTATACACATCATCAACCAAGAGGATGCGCTTTCCGTAAATAAGCGCTTCTTTTTTTGGTAATAGTGCAAAAGCATCCTGCATATTTTCCTGTCTTTCTTGTTGAGAAAGCAGCGCTTGCTGATTGGTATAGCGCTTTCGGCAAAGCATATCATGCATGGGCATATTGCGTACGGCTCCGAGTTCTTTTGCAATTCCCACCGATTGATTAAACCCTCGTTCTGCAAAACGACGCCGATGTAATGGAATTGGGACAAGATAGTCTACACCTGCATACAGTTCAGGAAAGCGCGCAAAAAAATCCGTAAATAATTGACGATATAAAAGAAGTACGGATTCTTGATACGCATACTTATAGGCGTGCAAGAGCTTATCCATGGCAGTATGTTCTTGATACTTTGTGAAACTTACTACCTGGCTTAGCCCGGTCGTATGAGAGATACAAGCAGGACAGATTTCTCCTGCTCGGGTTGTTTTATGACAATACGGACAAGCAAACACAGCGTTAAGATCAATGTCTTTTTGACAACGACCACAGAGTAACCCTCCCTCGTGCTTACAAACGACACAAAAAAGAGGAAATAGGTATGCCCATACTTCCTCATATACTTTTTGAATATATTTTTTCATATGCCCCTTTTACCTGCCGAAGCCTGAAAGGCATAGGCAGGCCCTTACTCATCGCAGCTGTATAGCTTCAATGAGCCCATAATAAATACTTACTCCCAAAATAATCCATCTACTTTCCACTCTCCATCAGTAAACAATAATTCCACTCGTCCATTTTTGTACACTGTTTTTTGTCCTGTCGTATCTTCTACCACTTGTTGTACACCAATCGTTACGGTTGCAGCGCTATTTGCGGTGTATGAAGTAACACGACGAGAAATAACTTGTGTTGTTACTCCTTGATAATCTCGTTGTTGGGTAGCTGTTTGACTTTCTACCCAAGCAGCCATACGTGTGGTAACTAAGCCAAGCACATCATTAATATGACTATTATCATTATGAGAAGAATAGGTTTGAAAACGTTCTACAAAAATTTCTGATACCTGTTTTACATAACGTTCTTGTGCATCTTCTGGTACAACCGGTTCAACAGGAGGAGGCAATAACCCTTCTGTTCCAGTAAAGGTATCACCGAGCGGAGCTGTTACCGTATCGGTATTTTCGATCGTAGTTGTTGGACTGTTTGCACGCATCCGCAATACAACCAATATAATAAGGACGAGTGCGGCAAGTAATCCGACAATAACGGAGATAAATATAATCACTCGTTTTTTTTCTGAAAATTCCATAGATATATAGTATAAATATAGTTACTTCATTTCTTGTTCAAATTCTTTTTTCGCCCGTTCAATATCCAATAATTGTTTTGGATCTGATGTTATCAACTGATCTTCTGTATAGGACGCAACCACTTTAATTGCCGCATGCTTTAATCCGGCAAAGAAAATCCCTTCTCCCACGGCACTTTCTAATAACAGATAGCGCTCCCCTTCTGTGAGCATAAAGGTTTTTTGTACCAGCTCAACTGCGGCAGGTGATTGCTTAAGTAGTAATTGCAATGCAGAATTGGTCACAATAGCGCGGCCATAGGGCGAGCCTAAAAAGTCATTCACGTCTTGGGTAATAGTCGTTACCCCTAAATAATATTTGCGACAACGTTTTACCAGCGCATAAATAAATTTTGCACTATCTTCATTGGTCATGAGCCACCAGGCTTCGTCAATAATAAGCAAACGTTTTTTTCTTTCACTTCTCACCACGTTCCAAATATAATTAATCAACGAATAAATAGACATGGGACGAAGCTCATCTTCTAAATCACGAACACTAAATACCACTAATTGATTATTAATGTTGACGTTTGTGGGCGCATTAAACAACCCAGAAAATGTTCCTGTGGTAAATTTTTGTAATTTTACGACTAATTCTTCTGCGCCTTGCATTCCTTCTAACACATCGAGCAAATCCTGCATGATTGGGGGTTCAACACGACTTAAGTCTGCACTACTCGTAATATCTTTTTTGGCATAGGTTTCCAACAGCGCGCGATCCATAATAGAATCTTGCTCCGTGGTCATTTGACCAAACATAATACGAATCAAGCCCTTAATGGTGATGACGGCACTGCGGATAATATCTTCCGTCGCAATTTGTTGCCCGGCGAGTGGACGGGGTAAATCAAATGGATTGACCATGCTTTCTGAAGAAAGCGAAATGTTGACATAAGTTCCACCGACCGCTTCTGTTAAGTGTTCATATTCTTTTTCTGGATCGATAATAATAACATCAATCCCCATCATAAGACTACGCAATACTTCTAGTTTTACGGCATAGGACTTTCCTGCACCAGAAGTAGCAAATACCACCATATTCGCATTTTGCAGTGAAAAGCGATCAAATAAAATAAGACTATTGTTATGACGATTAATCCCATACAAAATACCATCATCACTCGTTAACTCAGAAGAAATAAAAGGAAATGACGAGGCAATAGGAGACGAATTCATGTTAAACTGAATCATGAGTTCATCAAGTCCGAGTGGCAGTGTAGACGTAAATCCTTGTTCTGCTTGATACAACACATGTTTACTGTAAATCAAACGAGAACCAAAAATATTTTCAACCGTTTCAGACATTTTGTCTAATTCGTCTTTATTTTTTCCATACACCGTGACATAAAAGGCAAATTGAAAAAAATGTTCCACCCCTTGGGTCAAATCATCGCGCAGTTGTTCAATATCTCGTAACGCCGTTTCTCTCATGGGGTCGCGGGGCGCTCCTTTTTCTACATCAGAACTAATTTGTGCTTGAATCGCGCCTACTTTTTTCTTAAGCTGTTTTAAAATAATGCCAGAGGTTACCGGATAAAAAAACATGCTAATATCCATGGTGATGTTCAAATTGAGGATAGGTGCGCTCCAGCCAACCGCAATATAGCGTGGATACGTAACAACAAAAAAGGTGCGTACATAAATTTCTCCTAACTGAAGATAGGTAGAATCAATACGCAGCGCAGAGGGAGCAATCAAATCACGAATAGTGACGGTTCCTTCTCGGTACACCCGTTCCTCTTCAAGAGAAATTACATCTTCCTGTACTTGTTTTGAACGACGCAAAGCACTCTCTTTGAGTTGTTTTTTTTGCTCGTTATTATGTTGTTGAATCGGTTTAAATGCCATACAGGTATATTACAACTCTTCAATTTGTAATTCATCGAGCGGTCTCATGGGTTGATTAAAGGCAATATCGGGATTATAACTACTGTAGTACAATTCAATTAAGGCTTGCGTATCAAGGAGGACTACTTGCAGCCCCATACTTTCTAATCCTTGAATTACCTGACGCACCCGCACTTGCAAACTTTCTTTTCGTTCTAAAAATCGTTTTTCTTTTAATCGAATACTCACGGTTGGTTTTAAGGCTTCTTTCATGCGTGTCCAAAAACTTTTCTTTTTATTTGATAAGGGATCATAGGGAACCACAACATAAAAGCGTTTGGTCATAATTTGACCAATATCTACCAACTCTTGCACAAAGGCACGATAATCGGCAATTTGAATGCGCAATAATTCATTTTTTTGCGTTTGTTCTCGTTGCAACAATTTATCAATGTAGGGCTGAATTTGTAATTGCCGTGATTGCACGACGATTTGTAAAGGAAAATCAAGCCCATTTAAAAATCCCACATACGAAGAAATTAAGGCATTTTGTTCATCTTCTGATTTTAAGGCAAAATTAATACTCGAGGTCATCATAACTGCCCGCAGTGTTCCGTCTTTCATAATCACCACACTGTCTTTTACTTCGGCAATCGGAAGATGAGCTTGTGTTGACGCTTTTTTATTTGCTGTTTTTTTTGCTTGATTTTTTGCCATAGTGCTTTACACAATATCATCATCCGGACGATAATAGCCGCCCGTATTTACCAGCAAAGATAGATCACGAATACGCTCACGACGCACCGGCGTCACCGCTGTTTTTTCTGAAACAAATTCCACAACCGCGTTTCGGAGCATATCCAATTCTTTTTTGGAATATGATTTTTGCCACATACGCCGAGCAGGTTTATGAAAACTTTCAAAAATATTTAATAAAAAATAATGAAATGCTTGTCCGTTAATTTTTATAAACGCTAACACCAACGAAAAGCCGCCTAAAAAAATAGCAATAATAAGAAATAAGGCAAAATCAAATAATTCAAAGGATAAATAAATAATGCCTCCCGCTATGAGCAAAATCAAAAACTGTCTGGTAGTAAT
This sequence comes from uncultured Gammaproteobacteria bacterium, assembly GCA_964522435.1. GTDB lineage: Bacteria > Patescibacteriota > Patescibacteriia > Magasanikbacterales > UBA922 > CAZFUL01. Next base: position 108,864 of record CAZFUL010000004.1, on the reverse strand, counting down.
TGGTCCAAAAATTTTATCTTCAACATCAATAAATTGTGGAACAATAAATTGCTGCATAGCTTAATTGAGTCGACGGTTAATGGCAATAATCGCTTCATATTCTTCCTGCATCAGCTGTTCGGTATCCCCTGCCGATCCATAGAGTTCGGTGATTGGTTGCAGTTGCAGTAACGCGCTCGTCATAAGCGCTATATATTGGGTATACAACGGACTTTTCCACCATGCCTGTCTTGCGTCTAAATATAATAAGTACGACTCTTGTTTTAGTATATCAAATTTTTTCAATATCTGCGCAGCAGCGTCCATGGGCGTTTTTGATAAACGGCGAAAATCTATCACGGTAAATTGGGCTAACTCATCAAGCGGGCCCATTGTTGTTTTTGTCTGTTCATACGTGGAATCAAGCGTTCGCGGCACCACCCCAATTTTTTTTGGTTGTACATCTTGAATACTTGTACGCGTATGAAGCGATTGTCGCATGGTGGTATCAGAAAATTGGGCTGAGCTAGTTTGTACAGGAACTGCGGATTGTCCCCCCGCTTTTGCTGTTGCTCCTGCAGCGGTTGCTGTCATCAACGGTTGTGCAGGTGCGAGAAAATCTTGATGCAGTGTTTCATCTAACAACGATACATGATCGTCTTTATCCCAGATATGGGCTACGGCTTCTTGTATAAATGCATTGGGTACTGGTGTTGTGGTTGATAATGCCATCGATTTGGTGCGCAGCGCAGGAACCGCACTTTTTTGTGATACCAGCGCTTCTTGTTTTGCGGTTGCAACGTCGTTTACTTGTTGACCTGCATCAATAGCTATAGGAGATAATTTTTTTTGTACTGCGTGCAGGGTCAATGTGCTTTCTTTTTTTGCTGGTGTACTTTGTGCTTTGGGTGGCACGGGGCGAGCAATTGCCCCTTGTTTTAGCCGCTCTGTTAGCTGTGCAATCGATTGTAACGAATTCGTTTTTACTTGATTACTTGGTGAAGCCAAAGAACCAACAGATTGTTGTTTTTGTTGCTTTTGGTATATGCGTAATTGTTCTAAGGTCATCCGCACCGTTGTTCCATCTTCTTTTTTTACCGGTATCGTTGCAGGTGAGGCGTGCATGTCTTGAGGCATATATTATGGTGTTTTATACTCTTCATGCCAATGAAATCCTGCATCCGTATCATCAAAATACAAAAAGTCATTTGTTGCTGTTATCCCTTGTTCTTGCAAAAAGCTGTCGAGTTCGACAATAGCCCCCGCAATGTCCATTTGTTCATGAATATCCGGAAATACCTGTTGAAAGGTCGCCGCAAGGCGTTGCCGTGCTTGTACGGGATTTTTAAGGGATTGGCAGGCATACACAAGTTGCTCTTGTGTTTGATCATTCGCCAACCAGGCGATGATATCGCTTTTATGCGCTGACACTTGGGCTACCCAGGTATCCAATAAATCAGGAACAGCTGCTGCTGTTTCTAACATATCATCAACCATATCGGTTATAGGAGCAGCGGGTTGTGCATTGCGGAATGATTCATCATATTTTTGTGGATACATATGCGCATCCACGATATAAAAAATATTTTCTGGCAATACCCCTTGCAAAAAATGAAAAAAGTCCTGAATAGATGCCATCATCTGCTTTGCATCCACCTCTATATGTACCACCTCAGCATCTTGTACTAAGGCATGTTGCACATCACTATAGTATTGCGATAACCCTAAGGTATCTTCGCGTTGTTCAAAAGAACTCACGGTTACCATATAGGTTTCTAAGGTAACTGCTTCACCTTTAAGATAACAAACAATTTGATCAGACCGAAGTAACAGATCGCGAACAGTTGCATACACCGCTTGCATATCATCTTCGTCCAAACTATTACTATGCAAATACTCAATAAATTTTTTCCAAACAGGAATATCTTCTCTTACCGCAGTCACCAGTGTTGTTTGGCATATTCTTGGGAGAACCTCTTTACTTCTACTCAATAACAAATCCCAACTCAGTATGGTATACCAACGCAAATAACTCTGACGAAAGGTATACAGCGTTGCAGCATTCATTGAGGCAATTCCTGTGTCTAGGGCTTGCCACAGTGTTTCGCTTTCTTCTATCGAACCACGTAACTCAAAAAAAAGATCATCGGCTTCACGCAGCTGACTAGAAGAGAGTGGTTGAATTTGAGAAAAAATTTCTTTGGTCATAGACATATCTCTCTACGATAGATCCTTATGGTCCGGCACCAGGACCAGGTCCAATTGGTGCACCTCCAGCTGCAGCGGAACCTGTGGGGGATGGAGCGGTTAATAATTTTTCTATTGCAGCTCTCGCTTCTTGATTCAGTTTATCTAATACTTTTCGTAAGCCGGCTTGATCATTTTGATTTAATCTCACAATTGATTCCACAAAAAATGAGCTAAACCGTGTATTTTGCTTCGCAGAATTTAAGAATGTTGCCAATTGTTCTTGTGCTTGAATATCGTCTTCCATAATCGCGTTACCGGCACTATCTAAGATTTTTCTTCCTTGCGCATCACGTTTTGTTTTTTGTAAGGTACCTTTTTCACCAATCATATCCTCTACTCCAGTCGCTTTGGTAATATTATTTACATTAGCGGCATACATACGATTTCCTTTAAATTTCGCAGTGTCTGTTTCTAATTTTATTTTTAATTTACCATTTGCATCGACGGTTCGGTCATCAAACAACCCAGCCATATTTACCGCACCATCAGCTGCCGCGACTTTAAGGTTACTATCCAAATTTTTTAAAATAGTTTGGGCAGCTTCTGGCCCACCTACTTTTTGTTCAAATTCTGCCATTTTTTGATCAAGATTATCTGTTTCAGTTACTCGCTCACCCAATAATGCAGATAACAACAAACGTTGTTTTCCTTGCATATCATCTGCGGCAACATTTTGTGCGGCATTATCATCAAAGCCTAAGCCTATTAACATTTCATTAAAGGCAGCCATCCCGGTTTCTGAGCCACGTTTCATTGCCACAGACAGCGTTGCTGCCGCCGCACGAGCAATTTCTGGAGAACGTAACCCTTGTGCCATAAAATTACCTGCTTGACGCGTAATTTCACGAAAATTTAACCCAGACATGGATTCTTCAATTTCTTTTTGATATCTATCTCGGAAAGCAGGCAAATGAATTTCTGGTAAATTTAGTCCTGCACGAATTTTATCTCGCGCTCTTGCTTGTTCTTCTTCAATAAAATGACGCTCTTTCATATCCCCTTCTTCACTTGCCGCTTTTGAGCCCACCGTCGATTTAATTTCAGTCGCGACTTTATTTGCTAACTCTAAACGACTTGCGACCCCTCCATCACGTTCTAATAAGCGTTGTGTTTTTTCTTTGGTAGAAGCTCCTTTTTCGCGCGCTACTTTTTCTAAATACGCTTCTTGTGTTTGCTCACGTAATTCTTTTTCAGAGCGTTGTGTGTCCGCAGGAAGACGATTATTTTGATCTTTTAACTTGTCATAAATTTCTTTAATTTCTCGTGCTTCTTTTAGCCGCTCTGTTATTTTTTGCGCTCCTTTTGCTGCTGCTTTTTCTTCTACTTTTTTCAACTCAACAGTGGCATCTAATTTTGCTTGCCCCGCACGACTGCCACTGGTTGAGTATGATTCTTCTTGGATTTTTTTCACGCGTTCAGCCGCCGCAGCCCAATCTTGACTCCGCTTTTCTGCTCGCTCAGACGGTTCCCACACCCGCGCGGCCAACCAACCAACCGCACGACCACCGGTCCCTTTGTAGAAGCCATTTTCTTCCCAGTTCTTTGCTCGTTCAGATGCTCTAATTTTACTCTGCGCCCCACCAATACCAGAAAAATTTCCGGCAGTTAACACGCCCAACGCACCTTTGCGTTGAAAAGTACTCGAAATTGCTGCGCCATAATTTTTAAGTGATGCACCCCCAACCAAAGGAATTCTATTCCCAACATATTTGAGTGATCCAATACTCGCATCAGTGCCTTTGCCAACTAACCAACGGCCAGCAGCGTAGCCGGTCGCAATGGTGGCAACATTCCCAGCAAAGTTGGTTGCTTTTGATAGTAAGCTGCCGCCTTTGACGCCCAATTTTTGCACCCGTTCTACCCCTAACCATAAAAAGGCCAAGGCCACTGCAAAATTAGCCATATTTTCTGGGGTACCCGCTTGACTAATTCCCGCAATAGCCGGTTTACTGCCGCCTATGGTTTCTGCACTGGATAAATAGCCGCTGCCTTGGGCTGTTTTAATGGCATTATTATCTTCTATATGGGCAATAGCGCCTTGGTTGCCCCCAAAGGTAGCAAACGATAGCCACAAAAAGAACACCATCACTGGCGCGGCAATAATATGATTTATTATTTCAGACCAATATTCATCTGCATATTTTTTTGTTTGCGGTAATACGCTAAACATAAACATGAGGGGAGACAAAATAATCCCCATCCACAACACCACCATACGCGCTAACAACACCACCACATAGGCAAGCATGGTAAACATGGCCATGCCCGCAAACACTAACGAAATAACGCCCGCCCCAAACAAATTCAAGAGTAAATCTCCACTCACATCTTCTGGACTGCCAACGACAATTTCAAATAATTTATCAAAGTTAAACATTTGAATCAGGTTGCCCCCTGCTGCCCCAGCCACCGCGTTTAAAAAGGTAATGGTAAATACTTGTGCCACGTCTATCATGACTTGCACAATTAAATTACTAAAATTGACTAAAATGGCAGCAATAACTAACTTTACCAATGACTTTCTCCATTCATACTGTTCTAAACCAAGCATGGTGCCAAAGGCAATCACCATTAAAATCACAATAAAAAACATGTTTGCAATATCACGCAACATGTTCCAACCCAATAATACGACCGGGGCATTAATATAATCATTATACCCCGCAATTAAAATAAAAAAGCGCAATAAAAATATGGTAAGCTGAATAAACACGGTTGCCAACTGCAGCATGAGCCACACCAATGAGCGAATAATGGCATCACCAATTCCGGATACCGGGACATTTTGCGCAAAAGAAGGTGCTGCCCAAATAAATACCGTAGAAATAACAATAAGTGCAAGAGAAATAAGACTAAATAAGCGAAAACGCCGACTGGGTAACAGACGGACTATGCGTGCATATGATAAGCGAGTAAATTGTTTTATGTGTTCAGCCATGGAAAACAGTTAGCTGTGTCTAGTATAGCACATAAGCGAATGGGGCAGAATAGGTCGCATAGGTATGCAGTGTATAAACATACAGACAGTTTACGAATCTACTATTTCCGAATATACGAATACATGCCAATCTACAAATGGCTACGAATATTGTCGAAGAACATTTGTAGTTATTTGTAAATGAGTGTTCATTCCTGCCTACCGGCAGGCAGATGTAGATTCGTAACCAAGTTATCCACAAAACAATAAAAAGCGCTTGACAAAGCCAAATTTTGCTGAAATAGTTAATTTATACAGAATAATTTTACCTCTTGTTCTTTTTCAATAAAAGAATTCTATCGTTGTTGCCTTCTTCGACTAAGGAGAACTGAACGTATTATAGAAACATGTGCATGAATAATTCATGGACGATGTTTCTATAATACCTTTCATTTCCCTGTGCCCGGAAGCCCCGGGCCCATTGCAACGCCGTGTACGACACGGCAAGGAGGCGACCATGCGCTATTTTGCGCTGGTTCTGGCCGCCCTGCTCGGGGCGGTCATCAGTGGCTGCGGCGACGAGGGTGACCCCTCCGAGCCGCGTCGGGGGGTCACCATGCCCCCCGTCGACAACTGCAACGGCAAGGCGGACGAAGCCCAAGGCTGTCTCGTCACTCCCCCGGAGTGCAGCGAAGACTGCCCCCCGCCACCGCCCCCCGATGACGACGCGGATGGGATCGAGGACGGCGAGGACATTTGTCCCGCCGACCCCGACCCCGACCAGACCGACACGGACGGTGATGGCGTAGGCGATGCCTGCGACAACTGCCCCGAGGTGCCGAACCCCGACCAGCTCGACAGCGACAACAACGGCGAAGGAGAGGCCTGCATGTGCCCAACCACCACTTTGCGTGAAGGATGGGCGTATTGTGGCCACTCTGCTCAAGCCACGCCTCGATATGGATGGCTCTCGTTGAATGAAGACGTGGACTGTACCTGGGACTTTCATCGCGATAGCCCCAATGGACCACCCATCTTCGCGGAACGACCCACAATGACTGCAGAAGCCACCTGCTCGATGTCCGAGTAGTGCTCTTCTGCAACCCCCGCCACAACACTGTGGCGGGAGAAAGGACAAAGGAGAAAAGCTATTTTCTGTTCTGTCCTATAAAAAATCCCGATTGAATCGGGATTTTTTATTTTGTTAGTCTCTTTCTGGTTCAAGAGCCGGAGCAACAATAATTTCATTTTTATATAATATCCAAGGATTATCACGACCACCCACATTATCAGATGAACATTGAAATATTATAGCAGCCTCGGGGTCTCTAAAATTTTCATAACACCCTACCTGAGGAGCACCTATTTCATTTCCATTACGATCATAATCCCGCACACAGCTGCCTGTACACCAACCCCAGTTATCCATGACTTGCAGTTTGGGTTGAAACACACAAACATAGTCTTGATTGGTAAAGCCTAAGGCATTTAAGCGTTCTTGATCCTCTAACCCACCCACTTGTCGGACATAGGGTAAGCCAATGCCACCAGCAGAGACAGACGCGACATGTGCCTCAATATCACTTTGTTGACACACATATTCGTGATAATAATCAAAGTTGCCCTGTTCACAACTGCGTTCTAAATTACCAAAACGTTTACTGCCATACTCCGCAGATAAGGTACCTGCTGCTACCAAACGATCGAGTTCATCCGGTAAAGCACAGCGTTGACCAACAATACAGGCTTGCGTATCACTACAAGTCATGCCGGTTGGACGATTATTTGCAGTTAAACATAATCCCACGGTACTCTTGCCTGGATCATTACTTACCTCACACACCGGTTTTCTATTTTTATATAAGCCTTTGATACTTTCATTGGTAATATCTTCTCCATCACCCCAATCAATCATAATACGACGAAGCGGCATGCGATTATCATCTGCAAAGGCGAAGAAGCGTAATTGCGCAACATAACTGCCAGAGGTTTCAATGAGCGCATCCGCTTGTCCATCTCCATCACTATCTTCGTCTGGAATGCCATTATTATCATAATCCGCATTCGCCACCCCATTTCGTCTGCCTAATGAAAAGGCATTGGCTTCTGCCGGCGTACAATGATCACGACCGAGCGCACAGGTTACCGGATTTAATGAATATACTTGTGGTAATAATCGTCCCCCATCAATTCCTTCTTGATACGAAATATCCGTACCAACAGCAACGGTTCGTAACCGTCCTTCTAGTAAGCGAGAAATGGTAAATGATTTTGCAAACAATTGGTTAATTGCGGCAATACCATCTGCTGCTCCTTTTCCATCAAGAATACTCACCACGTTTTGTGGATATTGATAGGTACTAAAGCGTTTTTCATTTCCATTACGCAGTAAATAACAATCCACATCACTATTTCCATTTCCACAACTATAAGGAATACCATCAGTTGCCGGATCAACAAAGTAATAATTTTTCAATGGAAATAATTGTCCCTCAACTAACGCCGCTGATGGAATGGCTAATGACCCAAAAGGCGTTGCTTGTTGTTCTTTTAACGGAACCCCAGCTCCAATGCCACGATAATTGTTGCTTGGATGGGTTTGTAAGGCACCGACCCACAAGCGATTTGTCCAGGCTTTGTTGGTACTATCTTGTAAGGGATTAACCCCACTGGAGCGATGTACTTCTTGTATTTCTAGACATTGCACATTTTTAGTTGCTACCACCGCAAATTGAATACCATTTCCGTCATCGACTCTTGCCGCAAATCCATTACAGAACCGGGTAATATAGCCCAAGAATTCACCATCTTCATTAAAGTCCATCCCAATGGCAAACCAATTACTACTTCGTTCTGCACATACGGTATTGCGCTCATTAAATACATCCGGAATGCGTCCCGCATCTCCCAAATTTCCTTCTAACTCTTCATTCGCATCTTTATGATAGATCATGACATAGCGATGGTGTATACGATTACGCTCAAGATCTTTTAACGAAACTAAATGACCATTTAATTGATTTAAATCATCATAATCATCATAGGTAAAGGTACCGCCGTTTTCCGTGGTTAACAAATAACTGTAAACAGATCCATCCACAAAATCATTGTTGAGCAATGGAAAATATTGTTCTCGCCCATCCGCAACAGGAACAGATTTTGGCCGAATATCATGCCCTTGTTCTTGTAGTTTCAAAAAGTCAAGGTACACCCGATCACTCATAATCGTAGGAAATCGACCATCTGCATTATGGGGAAACCCGGTAATCAAGAAATACACGCGATTTAATTCTTTTTCTGTTATCACGCTTTCTATGTCTTGGCGATTCAAAATACTATTTCCTCGCGCATCAGTCACATAATCATCGAGTTCTGGATCATTTGCAGGACGGTTACTTTGGTACATGGCAAATTCTGGTGATAAGGGATGAGACGCCACAGTAACACCGCTTCCGGTAGTGTAATAGAATGATTTATATGAGTAGCCACATTCTGGAATAGTACGAGGACCCACCTCTTCTAACGGGCCATTATATCCTGGTTGTAATACTTCATTCCCACAACGAATCCAACAATCTGGATTATTTTTATCATCACAGGCTGCTGTCGTATCAATACACATTTGTCCACTACACTGCAGCAAACTGTCTCGGGGCGTATCCCAATAGCGTGGGGGATGCATAATAGTTCCGTAATCAAGAACATTGTTAATGCTCACGGGTCCAAAACTATGAATCGTACAGGCAGGACTGCCGTTGTCATCTCCGGAACCACAACCACCACCAGCATTTCCGCCATTTAAGGGATTATAGTTAGGAATATTTCCATGCACATTATAGAATTTTCCATCTTCTGGTGTGGTAATTGGTGTTTCAATACGCAACACTTGTGCAGAAACATCCAAATATTTTCTCGCCCAAGAGGTTAAAAATGATACAGGCATACCATTATCATCATCCGCGCCACAATTCCAACTATGAAATGCTGTTGGCGGTTCAGCGCCACCAAATTGTCCATCTGCGTCTACCTGACAGGTGGTGATATTATGTGGAGGAAATATGGTTTCACTATTTGCCACATTCCCTGCAATATCTCGTAACGCATCCACAATACGTTCATTATCTTGTGCATTTACTCGTTCGTAGGTACTTCCATTACTACAATATAATTTTCCAAATCCAGATTCTGCATCAAGAGTCGGGTTATATCCCGCACTTAATGAACTGTTAAAGATATCAGCACGACCAACAGAGGTTTGTACTGGTAACCAGGTAAGACATTCATAACCACTTGGGTCCACTGGAGATGGACGAGAAAGGTCTCGCTCTAAACAAAAGCCACGTAAGCCAAAGACACTTTGTGTTTCGCGCACTAAATTACAGGTCCCTGTTTGAGCAACATCACCCTGATTCGCTGCCCCTCGCCCAATACATTCACTATCACGAGTACAGGGTAATCCCGCAGTAGTCGCGTCTCCTCCGGAACAAATTCCAACAATTGTTGATTGCGCAGCGTCATTAAACGAAATATAATCAACAACGCCATGATTGTATGATACCTTTTGATACTCACAAGAACATTCACCACTTTGGCAAACATTAATATTCGCATATCCCTGATTGTATTTGACAAACTCTTTTCTCAGGCCATACTGAGATACTCTATCAAGAATGCCTCCTGGAGGAATAATCCGTTGAGAAAAAGGACTTTCTTCTTCAGGGAAACCTTTACATGAGTTTGCTTCAAGCAAGTTGAGTGATCGCTGAATATCTGCCACATTTGTGGTATCAACCTCATCCAAACCAAAGCCACCATCTATTGGATACACACATTTTTTTCTATAACATAACCCTTGATTGTCAAATCCACAGGAGAGCCAATCTGTTGAGGTCACGGTTTCATCAATACAGTCCAAATCTTCCGCATTGTTATAACGGAATAACCGATCATCGAGCACACGAGCAATAAATGTTTCATTTGTTACTGGCACAAGCGCGGCAGCAACGTCGTCGTTTAATTCTTCAAAATTAAATGCAAGTTGGGCTAAATTGGTAATTTGATATTTGTCGTATAACGAATATCCACTAAATTCTTCCGCATACCAAGACGTGCCTCGTTGTATATATTGTTCATAGGTCAAGCGATCTGTGGCTCGTGTTCTATCTTCTGGAGTCGCTAAATCATCTACCCAGCCAATACAGCGACCATCTGGGCTCAATTTTTCACAGGCTTTATACTGTGAACACAAAAATTCTTGCTGTCCTTGTGCATTAGTAACCGGAACATAGTTTTTACAATCTAACCACTCACTACATGCTCTATCTCTATCTACCTTTAATAACAAGTTCGTATTAATACTACTTGGGTCATTATTACTTGCGGTGGTTACTGGCGCAACAGGGCCATACGGAGGATCTTGTGTTGTACTCAATGCGTAGGTTGCTGAGGCATTATACAATTTATTTGGATCATCGGTTTTATCAAATAACACACAGCCCTCTTCTAGACTGACGGTATTACATTGTCCTAATCTGTTGGTGATTTTATCGTTAAATACCACATAGTACGGTTGGCCTTTGGGATTAATATTTGAGGTATCTTCTGGATCAACCAATTGGGTACATTCGTTAAACTGCGCAGGGCAAGTACCAACAAAGCCTGCGTACTCGGGAGAGCCATTACTGCGTAATCCAAATTCTCCACCACGTTGAACAAAATCGTCATAACAAGCAACATTGCCCTTACTCACACAAAGATCGTTTGCGCCAGAACAGTCTCCATCTTCACGACAAAGCGTATCGCTCTGACTACAGCGACCAACACTTTGGTCATTAATATACCAACCATAATTTTGTCCATCGTCGCTTTGTTCTCGATACGAACAAAGAGCATTCCCAGTAAAGCGGGGATCTCTAAAAAATGAGCGTGCTCCCGCATGGTCAAATTCTCCACAACCAATTAAGGTATCGTTACATAGTACCTCATTATATGAAGCAGGATCATTTTTTATTCGTGTTTCTTGGTGTTCATAAGAAACAGCAACCGTTGGATCTGGTAATAATTGTTGCTCTGCGCCGGTTAGTTCACAACCTAATTGAGACTCCTGACAACGATGTTTTTCTGTATTCGCTAAAAAGAGGGGTGTTGAGCTTGGCGTATCCGCAGGAATGTACACCGTTGAATCACTTACAGATCCCGCAGGCAAATTCGCAATCGTGATGCCTTGAGGTAAGGCAATATCCAAACTATCATTATCTCGAATATAACAACCACTTTGCCCGTCGTTATTTACTGAACCACGTTCAACAACACAAGCGCCAAGCAAAATATTATTTACCCGAATTTCACAATTTGCGCCTTCGTTACCCGCACACCACACATTATACACATGAGGTAACTCTGGTGATTCCCCACTTACCGTATTGTAGGTGTCCCATACGGGCATACAACCAACCGCTTTTTCACGACAGAGTCGTTCAAAACCAGTTGCATACCGGCTTACCCCTTTTGCGTTTACTTCTTGATACGAACGACAACCCAATGCTTCGCCAGGAAGCGTATCTTGGGGAACCGCATCACACAACAGTGGCGCATTGTAGCCTTCGGGTGTTTTCCAAGAATCCTTGGTAAGGTACACAACATCTTGAATACGAGTAAAGACAAAGGTATCTAAAAATACTCGGTTGTTTCCATCATTTGGTGTAATAACCAAATACAGCGGTTGATCAGAGGCAATAGTGCCAATATCAATAGGTCCCACACGATAGCGATTCCAAGAATTTCCAATACTCACCTGCTCTGCAAAGGTAGCAAGTCGATTATTATTTTGTACGACGTCTAAACGAATGGTTCCCGCATCTCCGCGCGCCCAAAACGTTATTTCATAGCGTTGATTACTTACCAGTCCTGGCGTGCTCGTTGGAGATAATGGCATACGCGCTCGGCCCTGTTCTAACAATAATGAATGCAGCCCTACATCACTAGCATCAGAAACAACCCGTACCACAGAGCCCACTAATCCTTCCCATCCATCTTGGGCTTGCACTAAGGCATTGGCATCTTCACTACTTGGTTCAAAAAGTTGCGATAAAATATTTACCCTATTTCCTGCATTGTTTCCTGCATACGCGCGACATTCATTTGCTTGTGCAGGACAAGATTGTGACTGTGTTGTTGTATCAGAAATAGTCCAATAAATACAAGCACCATTACGATATTCACCACCACCCACACAACGGGTACAACTATTTTCTGCAGCATTCCATTCTCCACGATCAGCACTACAGCTACGTTGTTCTAATGTGGTATCTGCATAAATTTCTGGCTCTGTTTTTCGGAGTGCATGACAGGCATCAGAAACCACAACTAATTCTCCAACCAATCGATAAAAAACATTCCCATCGGTGTCATACAGCGCATGACAGTTATCTGGAGCACTATTAAGATCACCTGGATTATTTATTTTTAGGTTATAGGTTTGTTCATTACAACGCGCAGACGCACTAGCAAGCGCATCGCGAGAATCATTCGCATACATGGGTGAACCCAAAGAATAATTAAAGTCAACGTCTATTTCTAAGGTATCTTGAATATAACTCAAATCTCGTTCATCAATCGGTTTAACGCGATGTGTTTGTAATAAGAATCCTTCACGAACAGACCCTTCCCAAGAATAATACACCCGACTATTTGCCCCATCAGCACTTGGCTGTTCACAATGGGTTAACGACGTGTAATATTCTAAGCCTTCTCCCCCATTTGCAACAGTATCGAGATTGGTAAATTCGTCACAGCCAACAAATTCTGCGCTACAAATTGTTCCTTGTGCTGCCATTTGTTCTTCTGCAATACGAGGAATAAAGTACAAGGGAAATACCGGATCTTCAAATCCTTGTCCCACATCAGCATAGCCCAATTGTTTAAAGGTATCATACCCAACACAACTTGCATCACAAACATTTTGTGCCCCAATAACACCAGGTATTTCTACACCACCTTCTGTTGGTTGATAGGCAGAACAACCAACTTCTTCTTCCACACAAACAGACGCATACGCATCACATCGAGCATCTTGCGCAACAACATTTTGTGCTTCTTGTACCGTTGTTGGCCAATTAATTTCTGGAGAATTCGCTGCTCTATTGGTATCATAACAACCCAAATAGTCTGGTGCCCGTTTCAAGTGCAATAACGTACTTGTATCCTCTTGTTGTTGATATGCGCCTTGTTCATTTTGAACAAACAAACCATTAATATAACGCGCGGCAGGGATAAACGCACGACAACCATCACTTGCGGCACTACAAACAGAACTGATGGCAGTAATCGCATCGGTAAAGTGAATCCGTTCGTTTCTTCCTTGTGCAACATAGGCTAATCGACGGTCCGCTGCAGAAGATTCCCAATTATCTTCGGCAATTTGTTCTAAACTAAATGCGCGACAGCCTACCGTGTCAGCAGTACATTGACCAAAATCTAAACTGCGTGTTAAATATGACGCAATAAAACGATCTTCCGTGTTTGTATAGGTATCACAACTATTGTAATACGCAGGACAAGTATCCGCATTTAAATCCCAAACATTTTTTTCTTTTGTACAGTAGCCATGATCAATACATTCTCCATTTGGCCCTTTTGCCAAACAGGTAGAGATATCCATACATTCTCGACGACGACTTGGAGAATCTTCTGCATGTAATTGTGGACCATAGGTATTTAATTCACAACGAGTTGACGGTACCGCAATTGTCCAATTTGGATTAATTAAATGACAAAAAGGAAACGCAGGATCAGGTGTTATTGCATCTGGATTATTTGGGTCATCTCGTCTACATTTTTCAAATCCTTGTACCACTTGACCTAATGTCCAGGGATTATCTGGATCAGAACGCAATGCTGCAATTTCAAATCCCAAAGGCAAGATGCGAACTTTTCTCATTTTTTGAATATTGGAATAGCAATATCTTCCCACTTGGCAATTTTCAATGGTATGTTGATTATTGCGTGGTGAAATAAGGGGCCAATCTTTATTTAAATAGCCAATATCTATTGCCTCCTGAATTGTCATGGGAGTCCCAGATTTTGCTTGAACCAAGGCTTGTTGTAAGTCACTATCAATAACACAATTATTTAACCCAGGGTGTTCTGGACATGCGGCAAATTCTGCCACAATGTTAAAGTTAGTTAACTGTTCTGGTCGAATAGTTAATAAAAAGCTAAACGCATTTCTTGCTCGTGAATTTTGCGTAAATGGCGACGAGGTATATGAAAACACCCCTGATTGAAAGCCCGGCGCATCACTTCCTTCTGGAAATAACCCTTCTGTGAGTAAACGATTTAATAATGTTGCTGTTAAACTATTTAAAAAGACAGACGCGGCCATGGCAGGAACTTGCTTTAACCCACTGCCATAAATACCGGCAATTTGCCCAGCAGATAATTCTCCTTGATGTTTTGCCGTCAACGCATTTGTTTCTTCTCGCACAATTTGTGCGGGAGTTTTAATATCACCTGAAATAAGACTGGTCAACGGTTTAAAGCCTTGCCCTTCTGTTCTGTCTTGACGCGCTGCTGCTTCTGCGCCCGCTTGCAAATCACTAATTTGTCCAATGGCGCCTAGGGCAATACCAAAATCAGTATTATCAACACTTAAGGTCGCACTAAAGGTTTCTGCTAATCCCTCTTCTGTTCCATAACGTTGTACCCAGGCAGCCCCATCAAAAATACCGCCTTCTTTTAAATCTTGCCAGCGACAATTGGGGGTGGGTTCTACGGCAAATCGGTTAGATAAGCCAACTTGAAGAAAAATATTTAAGCGAAGATCGGGAATCTGACACAAATTTAAACCAAATGGTTTTCCCAACTCACCAATAGCATCTGCCGCCGTATCTTTAGACACTTTTTCAAAATACGCAGCCGCCCCCTCTTTGTAGGCTAACGACCCTTGTCCTTTTCCCCCATAGGCAACATAGAGTGCTGCGTCATAGGCCAATTTTCTCGTAAAGTAGGATGTTGCATGTAATAAAGAACCCATGACCGCAGACAAAACACTCTCTGTAACGGTTGCTTCTACTTTATCTCCGGCATAATGCTTCTCTCGTTGTATCCAGGCTTGAGGATCAAAAGATATATCTCCTGCACCAAATACTGCTTTTGCTGGTTGGGCAAATAAAAATACCCCAAACAATTGCATGATGATAAAAAGACAGACAAGAGCAACAGGAAACAATTTTCTCATAAAGTAGCTAGATAATATCAAGGCAGTGTTGTGTCAAACGTTGTTGACGCAGACGCTTCCTCTGTCGGCAATGGGACAGCCGGTGACGTCTCTTCTTCTGCCATTATTTCAATAACCAAATTCAATAATGTTTGATCATCAATTTGGTCTAATTGTTCTTTGGGAATTTTTCCTGTTTGCGCAATAATTTCTCGTACCGCGTCAACATTGCCAAGCAACGCACCCAAATCTACTTCTTGACCTTGCGCAATACTCGTATCTACTTGGCGCAAAATACCATCAGCCCCTAACCCGCTTGGAATCCCCATAGGAGTTGTTGCGGTACTACTTGCTTGTGAGGTAAAAAATTGATCCGAGCCATCACACACCGCTCCTTGCGGACAAGTAGGGTCACTTGAGGCATCTAATTCGGCTTTATCTGATATGCCATCAGAATCTGTATCGGGAATATACGGACTGGTTTGATAAAAATACAATTCTTCATAATCACTCAGACCATCTTGATCCGTATCAATTGATTGTAATCGAATTGTTTCATCTTGTAATAAATCCTCTGTGGTACGCGCGATCGTAGTTGGTGATTTATAGGCAAAGGGACTATAAATCGTATTTCTCATTTGTAAGGCTCCTAATCCAACAGCCAATAAACCAAAAACAAGCAAGAGCACAAAGCCTGCTTTTTGATGCGTGCTCAGTGGTGTGGTCGAACGCGTAACCTCATCCATAATGAGAAAATAATATCCTTGGTAGTATACCAGAAATTTGTCAGACCAACAATTATGGTACGTGTGAACAATTTACTTTGTATAAAAAAACCTACGCAGGTAGCGGCATAGGTTTTTTAGTCATAGACAAAAAGGTCAACTACAACCACAAGGTAAATAGCTCTATTTGTGGCGGATTCAAAAATCTCAGGGGTATCCCAACCATACCCGTCCCGGCAGTAATAAACAAATCCATATGTTTTACTTCGTACCATCCGTTATCAAATCCATACTGACTCGGAATAACAAAACGATAGAGCCATGGAATACGCACTTGTCCCGCATGGGTATGGCCAGCAAACACGAGGTCAGCTGACTCTGTGGGAAAATGATATATGGTGTCAGGGTTATGCATGAGGACTAAACTATTTTCTGATTCTTCCACTGCGCTGAGTGCCGAAAAATCAATCGTGCCTTCCCATAAATCACTTAAACCAAATATGCTCAGCTCTTTTCCTTCATGAGTAATCGTCTGTTGTGTATTATCAATAAAGGTAATCCCCTGCGCAGATAACCGCTCTCGCATAACAGCACTCGCAATATCTCCAGGATGTTGTGAATCATGATTGCCTGCTACGGCATATATAGGAATGCCCAACTCCCGATAGGCAGAAAAAACAGTGCTCACATCTTTTTCAGATAAATAATAAATAAAATCCCCTGCAATAAACACCATATCTGGTTGCAGTTCCTGAATTGTTTCGATTTCTTTTTGTAAAAAAGCCGAAGATCGATATACCCCTATGTGCATATCTGATATAAGTGCCACACGAAGAGCGGTTGTTGCCGTATCATGAAAACGATAGCTGTGCTCATTGATTTGTATGAGGCGAGGCTCAACAAAACGCGCATCAATGAACAAGATACTTAAACACAACCCAATGATGAGCAACAAACGATGCCATCTTTTTTTCCAAAGCCACAATAATAAAAGAAGAAATGGCCAAACCAGATAACTGCCGTAATAAAAAATATATTGTAGAGACATATTATTGGTGATATGGCTGAAGAGCGCTTGTTAGTTGTTTCCATTGATCAATCGATAGTTCTTGGGCACGAACCATATCTGATCCAGAAATATCATGAAGGATCTTTCGAAGAGTCGTATCATCAATAGGATAGGCATGCATAATATTGTGGCGCAATTGTTTTCTTTTATTTGAGAATCCTACTTTTACCAGACGAAAAAATGCCGCTTCTTGCTCTTTGGTATAGTCAGATTTTTTTATCTTAATATGAACAACCGCAGAATGCACTTTTGGCATTGGCCAAAAATTTCCTTTGGTGACATTCATCACTACCGATACAGCGCCATAATATTGCACAGACACCGCCAGCATGCTCATAGACCCAGGGGCATCGCACATTCTCTCTGCCACTTCTTTTTGCACCATAACCACAATATCTTCTGGTGGATTATCTAATTCTAGCAAGACACGCAGTAACTGGGACGTAATTTGGTACGGAACATTGGCGACCACTTTATAGCGTTGTAGCTCCTTCGTTATGCTTGCGAGATGATGCAAAGCATTTCCCCAAATAATGTCTACATTGGTTGGCGCATGTTCATCCCAATATGGCTGCAATTGTTTTTCTATTTCAAAACAAATCACTTTTTTTGCTACCGGCGCAAGCGCGTGCGTAAGCATGCCAAAGCCAGGACCAATTTCTATAACAACATCTTCTTTTTGAATATTGGCCGCGGCAATCATGGCGGTTATGGGTTTTTCTGAAATTAAATAATTTTGCCCATAGGCTTTTGAAGGAGAAAACCCATAGCGTTGACACAATTCTTTTAATGTACTTGGGGTATATACCATAGGTTATTCTTGCAATAATCCTGCGTTACTATAGCGATTAGAGGCATTCCACAACAACCAACCCGCATTATCATACTGTTCAATTGCATCAATTTGTGCCCGAATATTTGCGGCATCATACCGAGCCCCTAAATGAAAGGCTTGAATCCATGGTCGCACTTGTGCCCGACGATCAACAAAATAGGGCAACCCTTTTTGCATGCCATTATCAATAACCACAAATGGTGCGGCAGCAGGATTATCTAGTCCTAAATGGCCTGAGGGATAATGAGAGGGATACATCATCGGAGAAATATAATCAACCGTATCAACCGCATCTTCTAAGCGCTGCCCGATATTCATACCATCATGGCGTTCCATCACAAAACCAAAAAGATCTAAGGAAACCCAGGCCTGTAACGAATCAAAGGTATCGCCTACATAGGTATAAAATGCCTTCATCACATCATGTTTCTCCCCTGTATGCGTGTACACAATTTGGCTGGTATTGCCATCTGAGGGAAAGCGAACATAATCCAAATTAATTTCATCAAAGCCAAGAGATGCGGCTTCTGTTGCTATGGCCATATTGTATTCCCACACGGCTTGTTCATTGGGATCAACCCAGGCTAATCCTTTATAATCTCTCCATAGACCACCACCCAGTTGTTGTAACGCCCATTCGGGTTTTTTTTGTGCCAATAACGGATCTTGAAACACGGTTTG
Source organism: uncultured Gammaproteobacteria bacterium (assembly GCA_964522435.1). Classification (GTDB taxonomy): domain Bacteria; phylum Patescibacteriota; class Patescibacteriia; order Magasanikbacterales; family UBA922; genus CAZFUL01. The sequence goes on along the minus strand of CAZFUL010000004.1, from coordinate 90,192 downwards.
TCTGGCAATCACATACATTCCCGCATCATGAAATTCAGCAATCACGTTAGCAATGTCGCCTAATCTATTATCCTCGGCGCCTATTTCTTCTACCAGGGCAATGTCGCTATCATATAATATCGCACCACTATAATCTTTTATATCAATCACCACGGCATTTAATTCTGTCGTACTAATCAACTCAATCATTTCTTTTCTTTTTGCCGCACTCCCTGCAGAGTATGCTGTCAAATAGATTCCTTTTATTACCGGAGGAGTTTGCGCATGCCACAACAATGATTCTTGTTGTGTTATCTGTCGTACAAATGCTTCTTCTTGTATCAGCAGTTGTGTGGTTGTTGCTTCTATTGCTTGTTCTGTTCCGTACTGCCATATACAAATAAGCCCTGCAGCGGTGATGCTTACCGCAATACACATACTCCAGATAAACGCAGATGAAACAGGACGACGCATAGCAGCTAATAGTTATTCCGTAATAATTACTGATCCTTGACGCATAATTTCCCATTCACCACTTTCTTCTACACGCACAATGGTAGAGGGCATTTGTTCTGGAAGCGCTCCCGCATCAATAATAATATCCGGCTGTGCGGTCTGATCTTGAAAGTCATGAATAATGGTTTCCACATCATACGGACTCGCGTGCGATGCAATATTTGCCGAGGTCGATACAAGTGGACGTTTGAGGGCGCTAACAATCGCCGTGGGAACCCCATGACTCGATACTCGAAATGCCAAGGTATCATCAGCACCAATAACCCCTTCTGGCAACCACACGTCCTCGCGTTTATACGCAACAAAGGTCACTGGTCCTGGCCAATAACGGCGAGCAAACTTTTGTAAGGTGTCATTCCACATCACATAGTCTGTTGCCATAGCAATATCTTCCATAAGCATAAGAACCGATTTTTCTTTTTGTCGTTGTTTAATGGCAAAAACCTGTTGTACGGCTGCCGCATTTGTCGCATCACAACCTAATCCATAACAGGTTTCTGTTGGATAGACAATGGTTTTGCCTTCTTGTATTGCCGTAAGAATTGCCGGCAAGGAATATGCTTGTTCAGAAATAATGTTCATAGTTAGGTTATTTGGCCTTCTTTTTTCCAGCGTAAATATGCTCTCATAAAATCATCTAATTCTCCGTTTAATACCTCTTCCGGATTCGTACTTTCTTTTTTTGTGCGAAGATCTTTCACCATTTTATAGGGATGCAAGACATAGGAGCGAATTTGGTTTCCCCATTCAGCACTTTTTACTTCGCCACGTAATTGTTGTCGTTGTTTTTCTTCTTCTTGATCCTGGAGGACTTGTAACTTAGATTGCAAAATTTTAAATGCGGTTTCTTTATTTTGTTGCTGCGAGCGTTCGTTTTGACAAGAAACGGCAATACCGGTTGGAAGATGCACGACGCGCACCGCGGAATAGGTGGTGTTAACACTTTGTCCCCCTTTTCCACTGGCTAAAAAGGTATCAATACGTACATCTTTTGGATCAATGGTGACAGCTTCCTGCGCTTCCATTTCTGGAATGACTTCAATATTCGCAAACGAGGTGTGCCGCATAGACTCTGCATCAAACGGAGAAATACGTACCAGGCGATGCGTCCCATGTTCAGACTGTATATAGCCGTAGGCATAGGATCCTTCTATACGAAGCGTCACTGATTTTATTCCTGCTTCTTGTCCTTTAGATTCGTCTAATAAGGTCACTCGCCAGCCTTTTGATTCACTATAGCGCATAATCATCCGCAACAACATACTTGCCCAATCTTGCGCTTCGGTTCCCCCCGCACCTGCATGAATACTCACAATGGCATTGTGATCATCATATTTTCCAGACAAGAGCGTTTGAAACGATAAGTCATCATACCGTTGTTGAAGATCTTGATATTGTTTACTTAGTTGCATTTGTACATCCTCAGACATACTCTCGCCTTCTAGTGTCAAAAAACCATCAATATCTTGTGCATCCGCTACCATGGTTTCCCAGCGCTGTACGGTTGTTTGGAGTCCATTTAATACCTGTGACTGACGCTTGGCTTCTTCTGGATTATTCCAAAAAGAAGGCATTCCGCTTTGTTCAACAAGCTGCGCTATGGTTTCTTTTTTTTGAGCAATACGTAACAACCGCTCTAATTCTTGTATTTGGGTGAGGATACGATCAACTCCATCACGCAGTTCGTGAAAGGTCATAGTAGGTATCAGTATACAGAATTAATAAATTCCTGCAACTAAAAACCCCGATTGAGTCGGGGTTTTTTATACAAAAGAGAATTACATCATGCCCATGCCGCCCATCCCTGGCATCCCCCCACCACCATGCCCATGGCCGTCATCTTTCTTTGGAATGTCAGCGACAACCGCTTCGGTTGTTAAAATCATTCCAGCCACAGACACCGCATTTTGCAATGCTGATCTGGTTACTTTCGCTGGATCAATAATTCCAGCAGCAATCATATCAACGTAGGTACCGGTTGACGCATTAAACCCTTCATTCATGGAGCGTTTCATGACTTCATCAACAACCACTGCCCCTTCAAATCCCGCATTCATCGCAATAGTGCGTAATGGTTCTTGCAATGCTCGACGTAAAATACCAATTGCCAAGCCTTCTTCTGCTTCAAGCTGCAATCCATCTAACGCCGCCGCCGCACGAAGTAACGCGACTCCACCACCTGGCACAACCCCTTCTTCAACCGCTGCTTTGGTTGCTCCAACAGCATCTTCAATACGATGTTTCACTTCTTTCATTTCTGTTTCTGTTGCTGCACCCACTTTAATCACCGCAACACCGCCGGCTAATTTTGCCAAACGTTCTTGTAATTTTTCTTTATCAAATTCAGAATCAGTTTGTTCCATGAGTTTACGAATTTGACCAACACGTGCTTCGATTTGTGCAACATCTCCTTTTCCTTCTACCACCGTGGTTGATTCCTTCGTCGCAGTTACTTTACGCGCACGTCCTAAGTCAGCCAAGGTCGTATTTTCTAATTTTAATCCCATTTCTTCGGTAATCACTTTTCCGCCAGTTAAAATAGCAATGTCTTGTAACATTTCTTTTCTCCGATCGCCATAGCCTGGTGCTTTTACCGCTAACACATGAAATGTTCCTCGTAATTTATTTACCACCAAGGTTGCTAAGGCTTGTCCGTCAACATCTTCAGCAATAATCACTAATTCTTTTCTTCCTGCTTCTGCTACTTTTTCTAACACAGGAAGCATGTCTTCTACAGAAGAGATTTTTTTATCAGTAATAAGAATATAGGCATCTTCATATTCTGCTTCCATGCGTTCAGGATTTGTTACCATGTAGGGAGACACATAGCCTTTGTCAAAACGCATGCCTTTTACGGTTTCAATTTCCATGCCAAACGATTGTGATTCTTCTACAGTAATAACACCATCTTGGCCCACTTCTTTTAATGCTTCTGCAATCTTTTTTCCAATATCAGGATCATTTGCAGAAATAGACGCCACATTCGCAATTTCTCCTTCTTCTACTGCTTTTGCTACTTTTTCTTGCAAATGAGCAATAATTGCTTCTACTGCTTTATGTAACCCACGATTTAATGCAACAGGATTTGCTCCCGCAGCAACATTTTTCATTCCTTCACGAACAATCGCTTGAGTTAATACCGTAGCAGTTGTTGTTCCATCTCCAACAACATCATTGGTTTTACTTGCCACTTCTTTAATTAACTCAACACCCATGTTTTCAAATTTGTCTTCTAATTCAATATCTTTTGCAACCGTTACCCCGTCTTTGGTAATTGTTGGCGCACCAAAACTTTTGTCTAACACCACATTACGTCCTTTAGGACCAAGGGTCACTTTTACGGTATTGGCTAAAATATCAATACCACGCATCATTGCTTGTCGTGCTTCTTCATTAAAAAGAATTTGTTTTGCCATATGGAAAGATAAGTTATCTGAATAAAAAACGATAGCCTCTTCGCTTATGCGAGTACGGCTAAAATATCATCTGCATCAAAAATTTTATATTCTTGTCCATTAATTTCTACTTCGTCGCCACCCCAAGATTTTACTAATACGCGTTGTCCTACAGAAACATCCATTGCTGCTCGTTCACCGGTCTTTAATAATTTACCCGGACCAACGGCAATAATTTCTCCTTCAGATTTTTTTTCTTTATCAACAGTATCTGGTAACACAATACCTGATTTTGTTACTTCTTCTTTTTTTACCAATTTAATAAGAACGCGATTTCCTAATGGTTGTATATTCATATAATACTTAGGTTAATGAATAATATATGTAGTATCACTCTACACATGAGAGTGATAGATCACCCCTATTTTTGCAAACTGTTGTCTTCTTGTCAAGTGCTTCTTTTGTGAACAAAAAAGCCCAATGGTGGCGGTAAACTCATCATGCCGCTCATTACAAGATACCGTGATGCCTGTCGAAAACACGATATCAAATGACAAACAGATGTGTTTACTGCCGCCGTTGGGCTTTTTCTGTAGGTATGTATTTTTTCATGGAAACAGCTCTTTGTCAATGAACAAAAAGAAGCTATTCCGCGTTAGAGGGGGACAAGCTGTGGACATAGCTGTGCACAAGCAATATCCATAAAGAAAGCAGCAATAGCCCTGCAAAAGATGAATACAAATAATGATCAAATAGCATGATAGGAACAACAGGCACAAGCAACATACTCCAGGCAACCTTCTGCGTTATTTTTTGACTAACACAGAAATATATAAGCAGTGCCGCAACAAGTAGCAGTCCAACAATCCCCCATTCTGCCAAAAACAGCAGCGGTACCATATGTACTGGCTGGTAATACCAGATGGGCATATCAGGCATATATTGTTGTAGCGCTTGGGTGTAGTGACCGATCCCCACCCCCAAGACCGGCGCTTGGGCAATGAGGTGCAACGCTTCTTCTCCCCCGGCAATTCGTTCGTGCAATGACGCTGTTTCATGCATACGCACAGGAAACATTCTCGTGAGCATAAGGGATGGCAACAATGCCGTCAGTATGCCCCAGACAACACAATAGATAAGAAACAACGTTTTTATTTTTTCCCGTACCTGTATATGCAACAAGAGAGCAATACCCAACACCATAGCAGCAAGCCACGCACTACGACTATAACTCAGGTACAGCCCAACACTACATATTCCCCCGGCAAATAAGAGGAATCCCTGTGTTGTTTTTTTTGTATAGGAGAGGAGCAGCTGCGTACAAACAAATAGCCCGAGCACCATACTGCCACCAAAGATATTTGGGTGCGCAAACAGACCATAGGCACGCAACCACCGCCCGGTCGCATCAACCACCACCGATGTTCCTGCCTCAAAAACAGGCGCCGCATGCATACCCAACAGCACAGAAGAAAATCGTTCTTGAGTAAAAAATTGAACCATACCGATAATCGCACAAAAAAGAATTCCAAAGAAGAGTGCCCAAAGCGATTGCTGCTTCTCATGCTGCATATGCAGCCCTATCCATATAACCGCAGCAGCTTCAAGCATATACCGCAGTGTTTGGACGCTTAGCCACAGATCGCTTGCGCGTGTTAACTGTATTGCAGCATAGAGGAAAAAGAGCATGACTATAGTAACGCGAGCGTACCCAAGCCGTTTGGATCGTATTATGTTTGCTTTGCTAAAAAAAAGACACAAGCCAAGTATGAACAACAGCACAATCACTCCTTCGGTTGCATAGATGCCGAGCGTTGCATATTGCGATTTTACGCCATCACTATATACCTCGCGCAATAACCAAATGCTTTGCCAGGGAAAGACAAATAAAAAAAGAAGCCATCCATAAAAAAGGATTCGCTCCATAACAGAATAGATATTTTTGTGAACAAGTTCATTATTCATAGCGCTTACATACAGCTTTCCATGCATCACGATAATAGGCTCGACGATCTCGTTCATGAAACTTTAACATGGTGTCATCGATCACCACATCGGTGCTCGTCTGACCATGCTTGCTATGAACGTTTTTTTTCATTTTTTGTACTTGCAAATATTTACTATAAGCGGAAATTTTTTTCCCAATCCAACTATACAAAAACCTTTCTCCTATGCTACGCATAGCGGCAGCGTATCGCGTGTCAGGAATACACTGCGTATCAATATGTGGGGGCTGGCCTAATTTGGGTATCATCTTTTTTGCCCAAGCATTTTCTTGTATTATTTTTTCTCGATAGCTATCGGGATCAAACACCGGAATCAAGATATCAAGCCAATACGCAAGATAGATATCATCAGGAAGCGCAACCCGAGCCATATCTAACGCATCGTCGGTACAAAAAAAACTCAGACAAATATGGTTATCTATCGTACTGCCATGACGACGCATGCCTAAAAGACTCAACCACAGTGTTGCAAGCAAACGTGCCATCCATATATGATTGCGCTTCACAATAATGAACACATCAATATCACTCCCCTTATGCGCAGTAATGTGTAATTGATTACACACAAACACTGCCTGAATAAAGGGAATATAGCGAAGTTTTTTTGCCGCCCGTTTGGCAATATCGAGGCGTTGTTTTGCGTACCAAAAGCGCTGTTGCCGAACCAGGAGAGGAGTATCTTTTTCTTTTGCTAACCAAATATGTTGAGATATTACAACAATTTGTTGTTGCTGCTGCAAAGAAATAAGCGCCTGCTCAATATCGTTCATCTGCGCATCAATGTTCAATAAGTAGCGCTGCAATTCTCGTTTCGTCAGTGGATACGAAAAAAGAGAAAAATACGCAAGCGTTTGTATAATAGATTGTTCAAGAGGATGGATCATAGACCCCCCTAGTGTAGCGCAACGATACAAATAAAAAAAGTCGCCTGGGTAGGCGACTAGGCAGAGTCTGTATCGAGTGCCGCAGCAGGGTCCATTGCTCTGCGACTGGTCGGAGCTATTTTTCTTTTTTCTTCTTTTCCTAGCGCTGTATCGTAGACAAATAGTTTATTTGCCTCAAACGAAGCCACTTGATCCCGACTAATGAGGTATACTGTTGTTAGACTTCTTTTTACTTCATACTGGACAATGTGCTGTCCCTCATCATCAATAACAACATCTACTACTTTTCCTAAGACAATCCCAGATAATGTCTCAACGGTCATTTTTTTTAACTGTTTTATAGTAAATCGCATATCTGGGTATAGTAATTATGATACAATTTTTCCTTCAATCACGCCGGTATCTTCTGGTTTTACCCCATCTTTAAATAACCACCATTGTTGAATCGCTGTAAACAAGGTAGATAAAAACCAATATAACGAAAGGCCACCTGGCAATTGCGTCCCAATCAACACGGTCATCACGGGCATCACATAGAGCATTTGCTTATTCATAATCGCCATCATACTTTCATCTTTACCACCATCTCCAGCCGCGCTTGGTGGACGACGACGCATAAGCGTTTTTGCTTGTAAAAATTGTGCTCCCCCTGCAAGAACCGCAAGAACAATGGACGGTTTACTTAAATCAAAAATACCAAAACTCATTGAGTTAATATGGCCAGGATTCGGAATAAACGAATATAATTGCTCAAAATTATCGCTTGTTAACCCGTCTCTAAACACCCAATATAGTGCAAGAAAGATTGGCAATTGAATCAAAATAGGTAAACAAGAACCAAGTGGATTCACTTTATGTTCCTTGTACATCTTCATGGTTTCTTGCGCCAAGGTTTGTTGATTGTCTTTATATTGTTTTTTTAATTCTTCTAATTTTGGTTGTAATTCTTGCAACGATCGTTGCGCAATAATTGATTTTTTTGTTGATGGATACAATAACACCTTAATCAATAAGGTAATAATCACAATAACCACACCCACATCAGGAATAGCGGTATAAAGCCCAACAAACAGATTAAAAATAGGTTGATATAAAATAGCGTTAAAAAATGCTGCCATAATAAAAAATCAATGAATAGTTCGCATAGTATAGCAACAATCCCTTATTTTTTCAAGGGAGCGCTATAGCGTGTATAGAGCTGTACTGTTTGCCGAGCCAAGCTCTCCCAGCTATATTTTGTTACTTCTGCTCTCCCCTGCTGCTTGAGCTGAAACTGCAATTCTTCATCCTGTAACACACGACTGATTGCATCCGCCATATGTGTCGAAGAAGAGGGATCGACATAATACACGCCTTCTCCTAATACCTCTGGTAAGCAGCTGGATTGCGCAGCAATCACCGGCGTTCCTTGTTGCATGGCTTCAAGCGGGGGTAAACCAAATCCTTCATATAACGATGGATACACAAACAGCGCAGCTTGTTTATACAAACTCGCTAATTGATTATCGGGAACAAAACCAATAGCGCGTATCCCAATATCCCCATAGCGCTCCTCACAGAGCGCCAGTAATCGATCATAAAAATAATTTCTTTTTCCCGCCAATACGAGTTGATGCGTTTGCCCATGTTTTTCAACATACTGTGCCCAGGCGGCAACAAGACAATCCAAATTTTTATGCGGGTACGCCGCACCCACATATAACACATAGGGCTGAGTAATCTGATGTGTCCTCGGAGAAAATATCTGGGGATCAGAAACAGTAAACGGCGCTTGATATATGGTAGTCATACGCTCAAGCGGGGCAGCAAGAGCCCTATGCATATCCTGTTTTGTCCACTCACTCGCGGTAATAATATGTTGCGCTTTTTTCACAATTCTTTTTAACAGCGCTCGATGTGCCTGATCTTTTAAAAAAAATTCTACTTTTCCTTTGGTCGTAGCCTCAGGTCTTGGAAAGTGAAACATGGTCAGATCATGAATGGTCACAATATACGGATCTGTATACATATACGGAACATTCCAATGGGGAAAATGCATGAGATCAAGGTGGTGTTGTTTTATGATAGAACTAAAAGCGACTTGTTCTTCCAGCGAATACCACGGGATGTCTGCAAGCACTTTTGTATATTGAGAAGAGGTTGGGATGAACTCATCCCAATTATCTTGGCGCATAAATAACACATACTCATGCGTTGTTGCCTGTTGTTCTAAATGAATCACTAATTGTTGCACATAGCGAGCAAGGCCAAACCCAGGGCCAAGCATGCGTGCGTCAATGCCAATTCGCATAGGTACTGTTAAAAAAAGAAGACAGTTGTGTCGCTGCGGTTGTCCATGAATACTGTTTTTGTACCACTTCCCTATCCGTCAGAGGAACGGTTCTGCTACAGGCGTCTATCATAGCACAAGCAAGATCATCACTACTATCCGGATGGATCAATAAGGCATGCTCCCCGGCAACATCAGGAAGAGATGAACGATTGCTCGTAATCACAGGGATTCCGGCTGCACGCGCTTCAAGCACAGGAAAGCCAAATCCCTCGTATAGAGAGGGATACACAAACACGGATGCCTGCTGTAATAATACATTTTTTTCTTCTTCAGAAACATAGCCAATCCAGGTAACCCCAGGAGTGGTACGGATAAGATGAAGTATATTTTTTTCTTTCCAGCCAAGAGAGCCAGCAAGCACAAGACGGTACCCCTTACTCACTAAATTTGTTTTAATAAATGACCGCACCAGGATTTCAATATTTTTTCTTGGTTCAATTGTTCCCAAAAAAAAGAAATAGGGTTGGTGTATAGACAAACGATCAAGAACCGCTGTTCGTTGTTGCTCTGTTTTTATGGCAGCAGTAATAGCAAGGCCTGGCACAATAACCTGTACGTTTTTAGGATCAAGCTGGTAACGAAATAGAATATCCTGTCGAGAATGTTCGGATGGCGTAATAACCATATGCGCCCGCGTTGCCTGCGCGCGTGGCTGTACCAACGCATGCCAAATTCGTCTTCCCCAAGAGTAGCACTCTTTATAGATATCAAACGATATATCATGAATCGTGAGTAAGACAGGTGTTTTCGCAATATGGGTAATATGAATGTTGGGACAAAAAAAATAATCAAGCCGAACCTTCATTTTTTTTTCAATAAGACGATCAATGGCAATAATGCGTAGCCATACCAACAGATGAAACAATTTGTTTGGCCAGCGAGTGTACACGATATGAACACGATCTCCTACAAACAACGGTATCTGATCAGAGAGCGGTTTGAACGCATTAAAAAATATATAATAGGTATGCGTACTATCTGGTTGTTCTAACAGCGCACGCAGTAACTCATAGGTGTAGGTCCCAACGCCTGTTCGAGGATAGCTCATGAGACTGCGACCATCAATAGCAATGTTCATATGCTATGAGCTACGAATGTCAATTTGACAACGGGCACTCCCTTGTTGAAACGCAGCATAGCGTCCTTCCACATACGTTTTAACGGTTTTTTTAAACGTTTCTTTATTGTATTTTTGCGCGTGATCATAAATGGCTTGCGCATCCCAGCTATACCTACGAAACTCTTGCACCGCGTTAAAGAGCGATTCCCACTGTTGTTCATAAAAAAAGATACCTGTTTTTTGGGGAATAACAGTTTCTGTTACTCCACCAACCCCATACGCAATTACCGGAACCCCACTTGCCATTGCTTCTATAGGAGTGATGCCTAGATCTTCTATCTGTGGATGAATAAATGCTTGGGCCTGTGCAATTAATGCCGCTTTTTGTGTGTCGGATACTCGCCCAACAAATTCAATATGTGGTTTTGCCATTTTTTTGAGAGCGGCAAGTTCTGGTCCGACGCCAAAAATTTTTATTGGCAATCCTAAGCGGTTAAACGTTTCTACAATAAGATCAAATCGTTTATAGGGAACTAAACGACCCCCAGCAACAAAATATGGTTCTTTTTCTTTACTAATAGAAAATAGCGCCGTATCAACGGGTGGATAAATAATATCACTTTCACGACGATAATATTTCGCAATTCGTTGCCGTACGGTATTTGAATTTGCAATAAAATAATCAACACGATCAACGCTCATTTTATCCCATACCCGCAGTCGGTGCATTAAACGAGGCAATAGTGTTTTTAAGCCAATATTGAGTTTTAAGTCACTCAAATATTCGTGTGTGTCTGTCCAAAGATAGCGTGTTGGGGTATGACAATACGAAATATGCAGTGTCTCAGGTCTGGTAAGTACGCCTTTTGCAAATGCACTGGTTGAAGAAATAACCACATCAAACTCATGCAGATTATGATGTTCTGTTGCAAGCGGCATCCAGGGTAATAACCAGCGATACTTCTTTTTTGCAAAAGGCACCTTTGCAATAAAGGATTCAATAATATGTGCGTGTTCAAACCCTTGCACACTTTTTTTATCATGAAACAAGACAAAAATAGGCGCCTCTGGCCATAGTTCGTGAAACGCGCGCAATACTTGCTCGGCACCACCGTCTTGAGAAAGATAATCATGTACTAGGGCTACTTTCATAGGCTTACTCCACTTTTCTCCTCTTAAACAACACAAACGGTGTTTTAATAAAAATAATGATATCAAGCAAGATACTCCACCGTTCAATATACAGAATATCTAGTCGCATTTCTTCTTCATAGCTTAAATCACTGCGCCCAGAAATTTGTGCGAGTCCAGTAATCCCTGGCTTTACATGAAAGGCCAAGCGATGTCGTTTTTCATATCCAGATACTTCTCGTGGTTGATGTGGGCGAGGACCAACAATACTCATGTTCCCTTTTAAAACGTTAAAAAATTGAGGAAATTCATCAATACTAAAGCGACGAATAAAGCGGCCAAAGGGCGTGACCCGAGGATCATTTTGTACTTTATAAATAGGGCCAGAACGACTATTTTTTTCTTTAATCAACTCTTGTTCTCGTTTCAATGCCTTTTGTCCATCCGCTCCAAACTGTGCACCCGTTGAATCTTTTTGATACATCGAACGAAATTTATACACAAAAAAATGTTTTTTTCGGACGCCCACTCGTTCATTTTTATAAATAATAGGACGACCGGTTTCACACAAAATAATAATCCCCGTAATAAGAAATAGCGGACTCGTGATAATCAATATCAGTAAAGAAATGACAATGTCGGCAATACGTTTTACAATTCTTCCCCACCCTTCTAATCTCGTCGGTTTTATTTCTACAATAGGAATACCTGCTAAGGGATGAATCGTTGTATTGGCTGCAATAGTGGCAAACAAATCTGCAGAATATTTAAAGGCAATATGCCGTTCTTGCAGATAATCTAATAACGAAAGGGTTTCTTCTTCATTGGCGCGAGGATTTGTCATAATCACCTCATCAAGAGACAGCTGGTCTACCTCTTTTTTGGTATGCGCCGTAAAATGAGCAAACACTGCCACCACAGTATAGCCAAGTTCTTTTCTTTTCATGAGGGTCTCGGCTAATTCATCGGCAATTGCATCTTGTCCAATAATAACAATACGTCGTAATCCTTTTCCTCTTCGGTAACAAATCCCTTTTACCCCTCGAACCAAAAAGCGTCCTATCATTACATAGAGTAATGCCAATATCCAGCCAGCCGCAATAAGAAAGCGAGAATCAAATAATTGTTGAGAAAACAACACATATAACGCAATCCCTGCAAGCACCGCAGCGGTTGCAAAAAATATGCGCAATAAATCTGTTGCAAAACGACGGGACGGGCTTGGGCTGTATAAACCAACAATCGCAAATAATATCAACCACAACGGAATAACAATAGCAAGCAGTGACAGATACTCGGCAATAGTGAGATCAAACATTACCGGACGCAATCCTACCGCCCAATCTGAAAAACGAAGCGCATACGCAGTAAGTGCGGCACACAATAACATGAGTAAATCAATAGGAATTTGAATAAACAAAAACAAGAGTTCAAATCGTTTCATAACAAGAAAAAAGGAATAGCGTTATGCGTATCATACGAAAAAACAGGCAAACGGTCAACTTGACCAACACGCATTTTTTTGCTATAGTATGCCAGTTCATCAAGCAGATGATCGCCCCTACCCTTAGGTCGGGGAGGAAAGTCCGAACTCTCATCTCCCTCTGGGAGATAATCACATAGTGGGTAACACCCACCAACGTATCGGTAACGCTACGTTCGGGACAGTGCCACAGAGACAATACTATCTCGATTACATCGGGAGAAAGGTGAAAAGTGTATATATGTTTTTGCCCTATAGACAAAAGCAAATATACTCCCCCATCCGCGAGGAACGGGGGTGGTAAACCCTATGGAGAGAAAGAGCAGCCCTTGCCGATTTATCGGCATTGGAAAAGTTCGCTCGTTAGATTCCCCTAGCAATAGTGGAACAAGAGAAATGATCATCACCCAATGATTTCATTGGGAGACAAAATTCGGCTTACGCCTGATGAACAACAAAGTACCTCGATGACATCGGGGTTTTTTGTTATAAAAAAAACAGCCCGTGGCTGTATCAGATAACATATATTTTTTTGAATGCCCCCACCCCGACGATACGTCGAGGTGGAGACAATGGCGCCGAAGAAGCCTAGTTGCTGGACGCGAGGCGTCCTTTCTTTTTCTTCGGCAGGTAGAGCGGGCCGCAGGTCTTGATGGGGTCTTGCCCCTTCTCGCGGGCCTTGGCCTGGCAGTCCCAGACCTTCTGTTCCCGCGCGTGGCGCTTGATATACTCGACAGAGAGGCTCTGCTGGTTCTGACGCAGCTCCTCCTTGGCCAAGCGCTCGGCCTTGAGCTGGTCCTCAGCCGCACGGGCAGCAGCGAGCTGCTCCTCCTGCTTGCGCTGCTGCTTTGCCTGGTTGGCTTCGGCCTGGGCCTTGCGGTCGGCCTGGGCCTTGGCGTAACGCTCGCGGGTGGCCGCTTCGGCCTTGAGCGTGGCCGCCGACTTCTCCTTCTCGGCCGGATGAAGCTGGCTGCCACAGCAGCCGACGACGGCGAGACAGAGAACCATTCCGAGAACGAACAGTCGATTCATCGACGTTCTCCTTCTTTGAGTGTGGGATGGCAATGCCTATCCCTAGTTGTGGGAACACCCTTGCGCAATATGTCCTGGCGCAAAAGGTGAACAAACCTAGCATATATCCCCTTTTCTGTCAATATACAAGGGGATACAAAAACAACCCTACAGTAATTGGGTTGTTTTTCGTTGTGCTCAGGAGAGGACTTGAACCTCCACGGGATTACTCCCACATGCACCTCAAGCATGCGCGTATACCATTCCGCCACCTGAGCGTAATAGAAAAAAGGATATCCTACTTTAAAAAAAAAGTAAATAGGGAATGAGTTACACGGTTAAAACGATCGTTCCTTCCCCACCACCATACTGATTTTATTCTTTGCCAAGCGAATAGCAATCTTTTTTTCTTTACTCGAATAGCCATCACTAATCACTTCAAAGGGAGTATCACTCACCACTTCCATTTCTTCAAAGGGAAAAATACTTGGCTCTTCATAAATATCAGAAAAAAGACGTTTTTTCGCTACTGGCCGTAAAAACGCTTCCAACTTTCCATCTTGTGGATGAACCACATATGATTCTTTTCCCCGTCCTTTCCAAACAAAAGGTTGTAAATTACACACCACTAATTCCATTTTTTTATTTAATGATGACACAGAAAACTGTTCATCATAGGTAACGCGAATATCATGGGCAAGAATATGTAGCTGTGAAATAAAATACCGATTATTTACCCAGCCCACATCCAAATGAATTTTTCTCCGCCGTGCCAATACATCACAAGCATCAACACCAATAGGAATCCCTAATACATGGGCAATACTATTCTCTTTTCCCATGGGTAAAAATCCAAATAAAATATCACAGGTCGCTGCCCGTGATAACACACGCCCAAAGGTATGATCATCACCAACAATAATAATAGTGGTAGCCCCACGACGAATTTCTTCTTCAATCACCAACTCACAATTGGTAAATTTTTGTAAACGAATAATTTTTCCTGCAATACCAAAATCCGTAAGGCGTGTTTCCACTTCTTTAAGCGTTTCATCGTATGCTTTATGCGTCAAAAATGTATCGTATAAGTATACATACATAAGAAGTATCAACAAAAAATGAGAACCCGCCTTCCTAAGCGCAATACCTTACATGACCATGTCATCATCGTCCCCCTCTTTCATATCATCATCTCCTGCTGATCGTTTCTTGCGTGGAGATCGTTTTTGTTTGTCTTCTTCTATATCTTCTACCCCATTCATACTCACTTTTCCGTGAATCAACGCGCCTGGGGCAACGGCTAAGGTTCGACAAATAATATCTCCAAGAATTTGTGCACTTGCAGTAAGTTCTAAGGTATCTTCTACCCGCATATTGCCTTTAATATGCCCAGAGACCACCGCATTTCCTGCACGAACATGTGCTAAAATTTTTGCACCTTCTTCAACACGCAAGAGTCGAGATGTTTTTACGCTTCCAGAAACAATTCCTTTTACAACAATGTTCCCTTCTGAAACAAAATCACCTTCCACTTGAACAGAAGGCCCAACAACGGTTTCTACTTCATCGGCAGCATGCATATCGTATTGAGGAGCAACATATTGTTCATCAGAATTTTTTTGAAACATACAAAAGTAGGCAAAAGTAAATAAAAAATAAGAATAGTGGTAGTATACGAAATTATCAAATAAAACACAACAAACCTAGGCACTAGAGGCAGATGGAGAAACAGCAGGATCTATTTGAACAAGAGGATTTTCTGTCGGTAGAAGACCTTGCGCAACAACAGGAAGGTCTTCGTGTGGTGCATATTGGTTCACAATTTGTTGTTTTTCCGTAGAAGACATTTTTTCTATCATTTGATGAGTTTTTGTTTTTTGCATGGGAATCCAAAAGCCAAATTCACTGCCTTTGCCTAGTCCTGGACTATGCGCCCACACATGTCCGCCATGGGCTTCCACAAACTGACGACACACATAAATACCTAACCCTGTTCCATTCACGTTTGTCCCCTCGACATTTTTTCCTCGATAAAATTTTTGAAAAAAGGCTGCTTCATCTTCTGGGCCAAATCCAAACCCTTCATCTACCACACGAACATTTATCCCATCATTTTCTTCATCTACCAAAATTTTAATAGTCCCTTTTTCACTATACTTAATTGCATTATCGACGTAATTAAATATAATATGACGAATTTTATCATCATCAATATATACTTTTTTCCCTTTTTTTGTGCCTTTCCAAGAAATTTTTATATTGGCCTGTTCAGCTCGCTGTAATAATTCATCTACTACACTTTGAATAATTGGCGCAATCGACTGCTCTTTAAACGAGTATTTTGTCCGCCCTTGCTCAATACGACTAATATTTAAAAAGTCATCGACAAGTTTTACTAAGCGTTCATTGCTATCTGCCATGTCTTTTAAGACCGCGTCTAATTTTTTAGATACATGTCCATAGGCACCATCAGAAATAAGTTCAATATATCCTTTAATAATAGAAAGAGGCGTTCGCAATTGATGTGATGCAATAGAAAGAAATTCTGTTTTTTGTCTATCCAAAATTTGCAAGCGACTATTTGCTCGTTTTAAATCTTCATACACAATAGATTTATCAAGCGCAACCGTAAATACATTCACCAAGTTGGTAATAGAATCTTTGTCAAAAATGGTCAAATCATCATAGGCTTTATCTAAGCCAATAACTAATACCCCAATATTTTTTCTTGCTGTTTGTAAGGGATAAATAAGTGCGGTTTCAATATGCATTTGTTGTTTTAAGGCAGAGAACGCTTTGGTACTAAAAAAAGGCTGCATGGTATGAAAAAAATGCGGGGTTTGTTTTTTTTCTCCGTTTAACAAGGCTTGCAAACATAAATTATTTTTATGTTTTACGGTAGAAAGCAACAAGCTCGTTCTTTTCTCCTGAAGCACGGTATTTGTTTTAGGAACACTATTGCTTGCTGAAGCTGCAATGGATAAACAATTTTCTTTTTTGTCCACCAATAAAATACTTACAAAAGGTAAGCTAAGGGCGTCCGCGGTATTATCTACTAAACGAGAAGAAAGAATATTTATTTCCAAAGAGTCAGTCGCGATTTCGTATAAACGATACAGTAACGAAAGTGTTTTATTACGAATCGCTAAATCCAAATTTTGTTCGTATAATTTTTCATTTACTTGTTGTAAATTTTTTTTCTTCCCACCAAAACTGTCTCGAATACCAGCAAATACACTTTTTGTTTTTTTTGAAGCAATACTTGCCATAGAAAAAATAGCAGTCTGTTATAAGAAATGGGAACTATGTTCACGATAGATATTATTTTAAGATGTCTGGAAGTCGAACATCCTTTGTTTCATTTGATAATGATTTCACCGCATCCTTACAGACCGCAACAGAGGCAAGACCAAACAAACGCTTATATTGTTCGACTAATAAGCCTAATACTTTCTCATCATTTCCTTGAACCCGCACCAGCTGTCCATCGGCAATTTCTAACCCATCTACTTTTTTTGCTTCGGTCCACGCTAATGAGCCAACAATCATCTCTTGCTGTTTGATGATTTCACGAATGATTTTTTCGTATATGCTATCCATAGCTTAGTATTATTTTTTTTCTTCAGCACGTAATGCTTGGGCGGTTACTCTCAATTGGAATAAACCAATTCCCATAAACACATATGCGATAAGATACAAATAATCACCATACCCACCGTTATACCAGGTGCCAACCAGATGTTGATATAGAAAGTTAAAATCAGCTAAATATTGCATAACAAAGGCAGCCAGAATAAATACAATGCGGCTGCGCATAATACCACCAAGCGTTTTTACAGACAAACTATAGGTAACAAGGGCAATAGATAAATATAATCCCTGTCCAATCGGATAGCCAAAATCTAATACCATGGTCAGTAAATCACTTGACGCAAAATCATACTCGCGCAAAAAGAGCGTATATGAAATAGCAATCATGATAATAGGAATAAATACGGCTTGCAGTTTTGATCCAAATGATTTCAACGACAACTTTAATCCAGATGCCTGTGCCAAATAGATAATTCCTAACACATACAGCGGAATGTTGCCAAAATAACCAATATCAGCAAGAGACGGGTAGGGTACTTCGACCCCTAAAATAATATTATAAAAGCTAAATACTAACTGACCCAAAAATTGCGCAAATACCCCGGCAGAAAGAAAAAATATTGCTTTGCCCATGATGCTTTTCATGCCTCCCCAATATTTTGCGGTAGAAAAACCAAACAAAGAAACAAATAAGGTAATAATGGTTCCGTATACCGCACCAAAAATTAAATATTGATTTTCACTAAAGGTTCCTGCGTGTAATACCAACCACCATATTGTCATGAGCGCTCCCCAAACTATAATGAATTTGGTGTATCTGTCTTTTGCAATGTGCAACATACCCCTTACAATAAATTAAATATAATTATTCTAAAGAGAGTATAGCACATGGAGAAAAAACAAGGAACCTCGGGAAGCCATTGTGTCCCCACCCTGAACACAATGGCTTCAACTCCTACACGAGCCTTAGCTCGCAGATGATTCTTCTTCGCGTGGTGGTGCGCGAAGATACACGACGACCTGGATGGCTTGCACCACTGAGATGGCGCCGCAACAATACAAAAACACTGGGTCTTGTATTGCATAGCCATAGATGGTGAACGAGATGTTGCTCACCAACCAGGTCATAACCTTCTTGAACTCAACCGCGCCTCGTCCATCGCGCCAGAGTTCATGAAGCAGTTTGCTCTCGCCAATCAAGGTATAGAGCAAAAACCCCGTCATGAGCAGTTCGCGATTGCCTTGGTCCACGACGACCATCAGGATTAAATTTCCGATGAGGAATAGATCCAGTACGTAGTTTCGCCACGTGGCACGACGATACTTGCGGAGTCCAACACCGACGTAGAAAAAGGCCAGCCCAGTCAACAGACCGTTGAGAAAGTACGCCCAGCTGAACCCCGGATACAACAATCCATAGATCGCCGACGCAAAAAAGGTTGCGATGTCAATGGAGTTGGTGCTCACCGGCACCGAGGTGCCCGTTTGCATCGATCGGATGCGCCGGCCTTGCAGCCACTCTGCCCAAACTTCGGGCAAGGTGAACAACAACACCATGATAAATCCAATGTCAGCCAAGCTCATTGAGCTTCTCCTTGTGTGTTGCCGTGATTGGCGAAGAGAGGCTAGCAAAGTATGCCATTTCTGTCAACCCTACTCGGTGGCTGAAGTAATACGATATTTTTTTAATTGAAAAATTGGTTGATAGGCTTGTTTTGATTTTCGTAACCCAGGGAGGCCTAAATCTTGTTCTGCATTCATGTAGCGATACCCTTTTTGCACATAACACTGATTCATGGCCTGCATTAAAAATGGATACACGCCAACATAGCTGGTTATTGCTTTTTGATAATGATTAATAACGTACTCTTCTGTAACAAATTCGTTAATCGCAAACGCAATCAATTCACTATCAATAAAAATACCCACGGCATGCAAAGAAAACTGATCTTGATGAAGCAATAATCGACCGATAGCTTGCAGTTCATTTGCTGTTTCGGTTGTATCTTGTTGTGACTCATTTGCCCAGCGTAAAAAGAGACGAATAATTTTTTCTTGAATTGCTTTATCAGATAGATCTAAACGGATAATCTTTGCTTCTTGTGCGTATACTTTTTCAAAACGATTAATAAAATTCTTTTTTCCGCGTAATTTTTTTCCTGACATAGTACTCAGCAGCTGCATATCGTACACATAATCATGTTGATCTTCATCTTCGCTATAGATAAAAGAAAGGGAATTGTTCCCTTGTATTTCTTGTTGCAATGCCGTAATTACTTCTTGCCCAATTAATTTTAATTGTGGTGTATACCCCCGTTTTGCCGCTTCCGCTAATAAGGTTGTTATCGTTTCCACTACCTGCTCGGTCCCCATAAAATAAAAAAACGGCTCTCTGGTAAGATAATCTTGAAAAAGAATAACCAAATTGCCGTTCAATATACTTATTTCCACTTGTTCTTCAATATTCCAGGTCCAAAGACTGGTAAAATTACTATCTGAATATGGCAAAAAGCGACGAGTATACTCGATAAAAAATTCACGATCGCTTAATAATAATTTTTTAAACACCGGAAACGTGGGAATTGTGTTGTTGTCGCCAAGGTTCATGTTGAAATACCGCTAAGACACATACTGTTGCCGGTCTATTTTGCACCGTCATAACAGACAATGCTGAATGACATTTTTCTTTTTCAAAGGGAATACCGCGTCCATGACAAAGATCACGAACAGAATAGGTAATAAGTCGTTCTAACTCCGTAGAGACATCGGCCATGTGGGTTCCTTGTATATGATGTTCCACAAATACACCCGCGCCACTACTATCAAACTGATACCAACCAACCGCTGATCCAATCACTGTGCCAACCACATCACTTTGCTCTCTTGCAATAACCACATACAATCGATCGCCATGAATACCTGGTTGATCAAACAATTTTCCAATATCTTGAATCTTTGCTTGTGGCGGGACAACCGAAGATAAGTAAATTAAATTATAATTATAAACACCAGAATCTTTAAGCGCAGCATCAAAAGAAGAAAGCAATGTCGTTCCTTCTCCTTTTCCGGTAACAACGTGAATATCCATATAAAACAGGTTAAATAAAAAATCCCCTCACTACAAGATATAGCACAAATAAATACTATGTCAATAGCTTAGTACTAGTTACATTGAGGATACCGTCTTAATCCCCAAAATATGTAAGCCATTGGTCATGGTTTGTTGAATACTCTCAACGAGCGCTACACGAAAGCGTTTTTCAATAGGGTCGCTTGTCAATACGGGACAAGCAGCATAAAATCGGTGAAATGCCTGCGCCAACGAGAAAAGATATTTGGCAACAAAAGACGGATCATAGTGTTCGAGTGCTTTGTTAACCGTTTGCGGATATTCAGCCAACATAAAGACTAATTGTTTTTCTTCATCATGCAAGCTATCTGGAACAACCAAGGGCATTGCTACAGTATCAGCAGTGTTTTTTGCTAACATGCTATTAATGCGGGCAACCGTATATAATAAATATGGGCCACTATCCCCACTCGTAGAGACAGACTCATCCATATCAAACGCAATATCTTTCGTAATATCTGCTTTTAACATGGCATATTTTAACGCGGCTGCCGCAATAGTGTGTACTTGGCTATCATCTATTTGTGTTACCGTATCTTTTTCTTGCTCACGCATGAGACGAGCAATTTTTTCTTCTACCAAGGCAATGAGCTCATCACCAGTAATAATATTTCCTTTACGGGAACTCATTTTTTCTTCTCCCTTTAACTGCAAAAAGCCACCAGGGAGGTGATATTCAATTCCCTGTTTATCTGGAAATACTTGTTCAATTGCTGCAATAACTACTTTAAAATATTCAGTTTGTTCTTTTCCAACAACGTGAATAATTTTATCTGGTTGTTGTTTAAAATGTTCTTGCGCCAAGGCAACTTCTTTTGCCTCGTAGGTTGGATAGCCTTTGCCATTAATAAACACCCGATCATGCAAGCCGTAGCGTGATCCAGGAAAAATAATCGCTCCCCCTTCTCCTTCTTCAAATACCTGTTTTGTTTGATATTCTTTTACCAATGCGATTCCTGGCATTGCTGTTTGTGATTCAAAATAAAAATGATCAAAACGGGTATCCATGCGTGTATAAATATCATCAAAATAGGCCAAACTCCATGCACGCGCTTTTGTATATATCTCTTGTATTGATGGATCTTCTTCGTATACTTTATCATTATATGCCACAACTTCCTGTTTTGACGCATCATCTTTTTCATAGTGTGCAGCTCCATGCGCATAGGCTTTGCCTAAAAATTCCACCCGTTGCGTGAGTGGCATCTCGGCCATAACATCAAATTGTTCTTTCCAATCAACTATTCCCCATAAGGCTTTGGCCACATGCATCCCGACATCACCTTGGTAATTTACCCGTACGACCGTGTAGCCTCCCTGTTCAAATAATCGTGCCACTGATTCACCAGTAATAAGATTTTTTAAATGTCCTAAATGAAACGCCTTCAAGGGATTCGGGCAACCAAATTCAATAAGGTATGTTTTTCCTTTTCCGATAGAATGCTTTCCGTAGTTATTTCCTTGCGTATGAATGTCAGCAAGCAGCTGCAAGGCAAGCTCTTCTATATTCAAAAAGAAATTCACATACGGGCCAAATGCCTGCACTTTGGTAATAAGAGGATTGTGTTGTTCTTGTATTTTTTCAACTAATTCCTTTGCATACTCCGCAGGGTTTTTTCCTGTTTGTTTGGCAATATCAAAACAGGCAAAGGCATAGTCGCCCATGTCTTGTTTGGGAGGTTTTGATAACTGCAACGGCTCAGGAATACCGAGGGATGTGAGAAGCTGAATAAGGTGTTGTTCTAACATAATTACAGATAAACTATTACGTGATTCGGACAAAAAATCGTTTTCCTTTTTGGATAATATCCCCTGGTTCCAAATTTTGAACAGTATCTCCTGGTTTTAAATCATAACCGGGGACAGATCCATCCTCGTTAAATTCACTAACAGGAACAAAAGGAAACACTTTTTTTCCATTAACCTTAATGCCTCCACCAGAAATTAAACGTAATGCATCTGAAGTACTTTTTGCAAGACCACTCTCAACCAAAGTAGGTATCAACTTATAGTTTTGAGGTCTAATCAAAGGCATTTCTGTAGGAATTTGTTTATTTGCAAAGGTGTCAATAAAATAGGCATTGGCTAAATGTGCGGCTTCTTCTGAATGGTAAAATCGCACAAGTTCAAATCCTAATTTCATTTTATATTCTTTTGGATTCGCGCCCTCTTTCATGTCTTGTGCATATTGCTGTACCAATTCCATAGGCACACGCGTCATAAGGCTAAAGTATTTGATAATTAATTCATCTTGAATGCTCATCACTTTGCCAAACATCTCATTGGGAGATTCTGTGACATTGATGGTATTCCCCCAACTAGAACTCATCTTACGCCCGTCTGTTCCTTCAACAAGTGGCCCCATGATAATGGCTTGTGGTTCTTGTTTGTATTCTTGCTGCAACACTCTGCCCGCAAGCAAATTAAAGCGTTGATCTGTTCCACCCAATTCTACATCTGCCTGTACCGCCACAGAATCATAGCCTTGCATTAAGGGGTACAACATTTCGCGCAATGATACTCGCTTTCCATCATCAAGCCGACGTTTAATATTATCGCGGGCAATAAATTCTGCAACAGAAAAGGCATTCGCTTGTCGGCCAATTTCTCCGTAGGTGAGTGATGATAACCATTCACTATTGTAGCGTACTTCACATTGATCTAAATCAATAATTTTTCCTGCTTGTGCCGCATATTCTTTCATATTATGCGCAATCGTATTGTCTTCAAGCATCGGGCGTTCACTGTCTTTATCAGAGGTATCGCCAATGACGCCGGTAAAATTGCCAATGATAAACACAATCTTGTGACCAAGTTCTTGAAAGTCACGCAATTTTAATAAGGGAATAGAGCGCCCCAAATGCAAATGTGGGCTGGTTGGATCTATCCCTAACTTAATACGGAGTTGTTTGCCACTCTGTAATTTTTTTTCTAAGTCTTCTTTGCCAATAATTTCATCTACTCCCCGGCTAAGAAGTGCGGCAATCTGTTCTTTGTTTGTGGATACAGACATATTATTTCAATTGATCAAGTTGTGTTTGTAAAAGCTGTAATTTTTCTTGGGCTTCTTGTAATTTTTGTCGTTCTTTTTCGACAATGGCTTCCGGTGCGTTCTTTGCGAAATCTCCTGCCAATTTTTTTTCTTGCGCCGTAACATACGGAGCAACGTGGTCGATTTCTTTTTGGATACGAATCTTTTCAGCAGAAAGGTCAATTGCCCCCTTAAAGTCAATACAAACTTCAGACGCACCAACAACTACCGAAGCGATACTTGTTGTCTTTTCTAATTCTGATACGACCGAAAGTGATTCTAATCGAGCTAATTTTTCAATAACTGATTTATTTTTTTCAAATAATGTTTGGTATTCCTTTGTAATAATATATACAGATAATTTGACGGAAGGAGCTATTCCTTTTTCAGAACGAAGAGAACGAATAGAGGTAATTACATCCCAAAGATTCTGCCAAAGATTCTGGACGTCCTGAGGATAATAATCAAGTCTAATATATTCGTTATACGCATCTAAGATAGAAGGAGAATGTGGTATATTAATAACTGGCCATTGTTCAACCATCAACATTTCGTCTTCACCATATATTTCTTTCCAAATTGCCTCAGTAACAAATGGCATGAAGGGATGCCACAATTTTAAAATTGTATTAAGTACATAGTTAAGTACTTCTGATTTATTTTCTTCAAATTTTGCAATTTCTAAATATTTATCAGCAAGTTCATTCCAAGTAAAATCTCTTAATTCTTCGCCCGCAGCAGAATACCTATGTGTTTCAATAAGACTTGAAAGCAAAAGATTCCCTAGGTTGGAAAGAATCGCTGCATCAGCTAATGTTTTAATTTCTGGCAATTCTACATCTTTTTTAGGCTGGTCAATATTCAACAAAATAAACCGACTGATATTCCACAATTTATTCGTAAAATTTCTAAATCCTGCAATTTTTTCTTCAGACAATTTGACATCATTTCCTGGTGTTGAGCCAATCAACAGAGAAAGACGGGTTGCATCTGTCCCATATTTTTCAATCATGTCGAGGGGGTTGATGATATTGCCGAGCGTCTTACTCATTTTTCTTCCTTGATCATCTCGCACTAAGCCATGTAGATACACTGTTTCAAACGGTATTTGGCCAAGGGTGTAGGTGGTCATTAAAATCATGCGGGCAACCCAAAAGAACAGAATATCATAGCCTGTTTCAAGGACAGATGTTGGGTGAAAATCTTTCAAGTCCGTTGAGCGGGCAACCCACTCTTCAAATGTTTCTCCCTCTTTCATGTCTTTATCGAGCAGGGTAGAAAAGCTCCAAAGTCCAGCAGAAAACCAAGTATCAAGGGTATCCGGATCTTGTGTCCATCCATCACCTTCTGGTGCAGCATCACCAACAAATATCTCTTCTCCTTTGTACCACACGGGAATTTGATGACCATACCAAATTTGGCGACTAATACACCAGTCACGCAAATTATCTATCCAATGAAAATAGGTTTTTTCAAATCGCTCTGGAAGAATGCTAACCTGTTTATTATGAACAACCGTTTGCATCAATTCTTTTAGCGTTACTTCTTGACCATGGTGAATGCCTGTAATCTGTGAGTGTGGTAGAACAAATTTTTTGTTCACATCAATAAACCATTGTTTGCGAACTTGCGGTTCTACTACTCCCCCACCACGATAATTTACGGCAACATTATGAACGTAATTTTTTTCTATGTTTACGACTAATCCTTTTTTGTCTAAATGTTCAACAATCTTTTTTCGTGCCTCGGCTATTGGTATGCCAGCAAAGGCACCCGCAATAGGGAGCAATCGTCCATCCATATCAATAATTTGCTCTTTATCAAGCTTGTATTTTTCTGCTAATTCAAAATCCACCACGGAGTGCCAAGGCGTAATAGTCATAACTCCCGTACCAAAGGTAGGGTCTACCGCCTCATCTTTAATAATTGTTGCCGTAATTGGTCCATTAATCCACTCACAAGTAAAGATGTCGCCATGGTTGTATTTCGCGTAGCGTTCATCACTTGGATGCATGATGACATATTTATCACCAAATTTTGTTTCTGGGCGAGCCGTCCCAATAACAAACGGCCCATACTGAAAATAGTAAAATTCACTTTGTTCTTCTTTATATTCAATTTCATCATCCGCAACATTTGATTGCATTTTTGGATCCCAATTGACAATGCGATCCCCACGATAAATAAGTCCATCATCGTACATTTTTTTAAAGACGCTTCGTACCGCTTTATTGCGCACCTCGTCTAAGGTAAACGCTTCTCTGGTCCAATCGAGCGAAGCACCCATTTTTTTTGCCTGCCCAACAATGGTGTCGTGAGATTCTTGCGCAAAGACATCGACTTTTTTCAAAAACTCAACACGCCCAAGAATTTCTTTTGGTTTTTCTGTTCCCGCATCAATAAGCAATTTTTCTACTTTTGATTCTGTCGCAATCGCTGCATGATCTGTCCCTGGCAACCACAAGGTTTTATCCCCTTTCATCCGGTGGTAGCGAATCATAACGTCTTCAATCGCAAGCATCGCCGCATGGCCCATATGCAGGGTTCCCGTCACATTGGGCGGTGGTAAGACAATACTAAAGGCCTTCGCATCTTGTTTCGTGACACCTTTTTCAACACAAACATCTGGATTAAATAATCCACTTTCTTCCCATTGTTTATAAATATCATCTTCGTAGAGTTTTGGCTCGTAGGCCTTTGGCAAATCTTTCATAAAACATATGTTATACCTCACCATCCTATCGTAATACCATATAAAATTCAAGCTAAAACATCCCTTGACAGAGGAAAAGTGCCATGATAGGATCCTCTATCGCTTTGAATATACGCTATTACTATGGCAAAAAGCCGTCATGAACAAATAGAAACACTGATACAAGACGCCCGTCATATTCTTATTACCTTTGGACGGGATACGAAAGGAGACGCTATTGCAAGTGCCGCAGCCTTGGCTCTTTTTTTGCGTCACAAAGGAAAACAAGTGGATGTGGTGTCAGATGGTTTTGTTCTTCCGAAAAAATTTAGCTTTTTAGAAGGTACTGATCACATACTCCCAAAAGTACCCCACTTACAAAAATTCATGATCACGATTGATGTGATGGATGCGGGTGTAGAGGAATTAAATTATGACATCCGAGATAAACAGCTGCACATTTTTATCACCCCAGAAAGTGGCTTTTTAACTCGGGAGCATATTCAAACTGCGCAATCAGCCTTTCGTCATGATCTTATTATAGTTCTTGATACACCAGATCTCTCTTCTCTCGGTACGGTATATACAAAAAACACCGAACTCTTTTTTACTGTGCCAGTTATCAATATTGACCATCATGCAAATAATGACCACTTTGGTCATGTTCCCCTTATAGATATTACCGCGAGTTCCACCGCAGAATTGCTTACGGATCTTTTGTTACATATTGATGCACCCAGTGTAAATATCTCTATGTCAACCGCATTACTCACTGGCATGATTGCCAAAACACAGAGTTTTAAATCGAATAATATTCGACCACATACCCTCTCTACCGCAAGCAAACTCGTTGATATGGGAGCAGACCGAGAAGCGATTATTAAACGCCTGTACCAAACAAAAAGCTTGGCCATGCTCCGCTTATGGGGACAAGCGCTCGCGCACATGAATTATGACAAAAGTATTGGCTTGGTAAAAAGTACCATTACCCGAGAAGACTTTATCCGCTCCGGCGCCAGCGAGCATGAGCTCTATGATATTATTGATGAACTTATTGTGAACTCTCCGGAAGAAAAAATGATTCTCCTTTTGCATGAACACCATGATAATGGGGACGGAAAAGATATTCATGGCGTCTTACACGCAGAAAAAGGATTGAATGCCCTTGCTCTGCTTGCAGATATTCCCAACAAACAAGGTGATGAAAAACGCGTATCATTTATCCTTGAAAACATGTCTCTTATTGACGCAGAAAATCATGTAACAGCGCTGTTGAATACAAACATTCATGCATAAAAAAACCCTCGATATAATCGAGGGTTTTTATTTTTTTTGAGAGATACTGGTTAGGCACCAAGTTGTTCTGCAACATCTTTTGCTAAATCACTCACTTGTTTTTCAATTCCTTCACCCACTTCATAGCGAGCAAAGCGACGAACCGTAATTTTTTCTCCAATTTCACCAGTTTTTTCTACCAATAATTGTTCAACGGTTTTTTCTTCATCTTTAATAAATGCTTGTTCTAACAAACAAATATCGCTAAAGAATTTATTTAATTTTCCTTGAACAATTTTTTCAACCATCTCAGCTGGCTTGCCTTCTTGTTTTAATTGTTCTGCATATACTCCTTTTTCTCGTTCAACCACATCAGCAGGAACTTCATCGCGAGAGACGTAGCGTGGAGAAACAGCAGCAATATGCATGGCAATATCACCAACAAGCGTTTTAAATGAATCATTTTTTGCCACAAAGTCAGTTTCACAATTTACTTCCACCAAGACACCAACGCGTCCGCCGTGAATATAACTGGTTACCATACCTTCTGCAGTAATTTTACCTGCACGTTTTGCCGCTTTTGCGACTCCTTTACTGCGTAAAATATCTGTGGCTTTTTCCATGTTTCCACCCGCTTCATCAAGCGCTTTTTTACAATCAAGCATCCCTGCGCCTGTTTGAGAACGAAGGGTTGCGACATCTTGAGCAGAAATAGACATAGTATTAAGAATACTTACTGACACGTAGTATCACGTATCAGACACAGGATAGTATGATACAGGCCTAGCCTATATCACCTGTGACAAATTAAGTGTACGAGAAGAAAACAACCTACGCTGCTTGTTCTTTTGAAGGAACAGCACTCATGTCTTTTTTAGAGATATCTTTATTTTTTTCTAATTCTTTTTTTCCTTCCACAATAGCATCTGCAACTAAATTCACCATAAGTTCAATAGAACGAACCGCGTCATCGTTTGCAGCGATTACATAATCTACGCGATCAGGATTTGCATTGGTATCGCAAACACCCACAACCGTTACTCCCATACGATTTGCTTCTAACATTGCGGTCTTTTCTCGTTGTACTGAAGGAGTAAAGATAACGTCTGGCATTTTTTGTATAGATACTAACCCGCTAAGATAGGTATCCATTTTTTCTAATTTTTTTGAAATATCTAATTGTTCTTTTTTGGTATATTTTTCTAATTCACCCGTTGCTTGTTGTTCTTTTAACGAGTTATATTTTGCAATTAATTTTTTCATTTCAGGAAAGTTGGTCAACATACCACCTAACCAACGATCAATTAAGTATGGCATGCCACAACGTTCTGCTGCTGCTTTTACAATATCTTTTGCTTGTGGTTTTGTGGTCGCAAACAAAATAACTTTGCCTTCTGCTGCCATTTTTGTTACTTGTGCAAGTACCTCTTCTAATTGATCAATTGTTTTTTCAAGATCAATAATATGAACGCCTTGACGTTCGGTAAAGATAAATGGCTTCATTTTTGGATGCCATCGAGATGTTTGGTGCCCAAAGTGAGCTCCTGCTTTAAGCAGTGATAAAATATCTGCTTTTTTCATAGAATAATTCCTTTTGCCTCCCCGCCCATGCTATCTGAGTGGTCAGATAGAGGAATATTTTGCCTTTTTGAGATCGTTTATGCTGGGCTTGCCCATGTTCATCATCTTAATGAACAAGACGGGCTTGCCCACCAAAGCCGAGCTTGCGAGGCGTAGGTGGGTGAGAAATAAATATAAAGTGGGCGTAGTATAGAAAAAAAGAGAGAAAAAGTCAAGGCTGTATTATGAATATAGAGCACCCAAGACCACGATTATGTTGACTTTTACCAAACTATGCTATACTATACGCATTCTCAATATATTCTATGGAAGGACCCAAGAGATCAATCTCGACACCCCCCTCTGCCAAACCACCTACGGTTGGAAAGATGCTGCTCTTTGTGTTTTTGGGGATCATTACCATAAGTGTTATCGTGTTTATTATCTTGTTTGGGTACTATTTGTGGGTGCAAAAATATGGTGACCAAGCTGCCAAACAAGCCTTAAATAAACAATTTTCTTCTCAATTTACCGTGGCACCTAACGCGGTTGACCAATCAGATACCGTATCCATCGATGCAAAAACCATCATTCGTCCTCACAACCCACAATATGGTAATCCTGATGCAACGGTAACTATTATTGCGTTTATTGATTTTGAATGCCCGTTTTGCCAAGAAGCATACCCAACTTTTGAAACAATCCGTGACCGATTTGGCCCTGCCGTACAAATTGTCTTTAAGCATTTCCCGATTGAGCAAATTCATCCGCAAGCAAACATTGCCGCTCGCGCGGCGCAGTGTGCCCATAACCAACAAGCGTTTTGGCCCTATTATCAACAACTCTTTAGTACAAAGGTTCTTACGGATGGCGCACTCTTATCTTATGCAAAAAATCTCAATCTTCCTACCACCAGTTTTGCATACTGTATTGAAAACACAGAAACATATACTCAAGTGCAAACAGACATTCAAGACGGTATTACCGTTGGTGTACGCGGCACACCAACCTATATTATCAACCAAACCAAAGTAGAAGGCGTTATTTCTCTTCAAGATTGGGAATCTCTTATTTTATCTTCGTTGAATAAATAATTCTCTATGTATCCGTTATCCCTTCGAATCGCTGTCGCATTATCCTGTGTTGTATTCTTTCTTATTCCCACAGCGGGTCATGCCGTAGACAACCGTTGCTTTACCAGAACAGAATGCCATGACACCCGAAGTAAATATGGTCTTACGGAAACAGAGGTTACTAAAGGATTTTATCAATCAAGCGAAACAGTAGCAGCCTGTGGTGGATTAAAAAAAACTGGTGCCGCAGAAAATAGCACAGGAGAAGATTTAGGATTTTGTCTCCCCGCAGGACAAAGTCTTACCGCTATAAGTTTTGGCGGAAAAAATGAATTTTCAAACATCGGAGAATTTTTACAATATATATATCAATACGGATTTATTATTGCATCCATTATTGCCGTCATCATTATTATTATTGCCGGACTTCAGTGGACAGTTTCTGGAGGAAATAGTGCGACTATTGAATCTGCCAAAACACGCATAAAAGGAGCTATTATTGGACTCATTATCCTCGCGTTATCCTACACCATTCTGCAAACCATTAATCCCCGCACCGTTAATTTACGTTTACCCCAAATTTGGTTAATTAACCCTGCGGAATTAACACCAAAATATTGTAATCAAACCACGGTAGACTTAGCGTTTTTTAAAGAACAACAAGAGCAACTTGATCCAAAAGAAACCGATAAACGCATCAAAAACCCAACCTTTCTTTCTCAAGAAAAACGTCCCTCTGCCTGTGGCAGTATCTATATTCCCGAAGGATCTGGTAACCTTACCTGCCGCGGGGTAAGTTGTGAGCCAAACCATATATGTGCCCCACAAGAACGAGACTCTACCAAAGATAAATGTTATCGAGGCGATATGGTGGCTAAAGTCGTTAATAATGGCCTCACACTCTTTCCTGATTTATTAACAGAAGCCTGGGATACGCCACCCATCGATGAAGGGGAAACAGAATTATACGGGCTCTGTATTAATGGAACGCTCTTTCCTATTCCCTCACGAGACAATACACAAACCGTAGGAAATAATTATATCGTCACCCTGACATTCGATGATAAACAAGGGATACCCTCATTAGTAGAAAGCACGTGTTTGCAAAAAGAATTTTTCCGTGGTTTTGTCTGGCGATTTGAAATGGATGAAAACAATGATCCAGATGATGAAAATCATTTTATCGGACGAGGAGGAAAAGATCTGGGTGATGATGCCGCATTTGAAGTAATAAAATTTAATCCAGACATAAAAAAATACCTTTACACCTTAGAAGAAGTAACTACGGGTAAGTTGAGCGGAGAGCAAATTGACGTAAGTGCCATTACCGACATTGATAATAATAACCCTATTTTCGGAGGCCTGAGCGATGATGACCTCAGAAGAAAAATTTATGCCGACGTTGGATTTAAATAACCATCTATGAAGAATGAAATCAGTATTAAAAACGCCCGGGTGCATAACCTAAAAAATGTTTCGGTTACTATCCCAAAAAACAAACTCACGGTTATCACCGGACTATCTGGATCAGGAAAATCATCCCTTGCCTTTGATACCATTTACGCAGAAGGACAACGTCGCTATGCAGAAAGTTTATCTGCCTATGCACGCCAATTCATGGATATCCAAGATAAACCAGATGTTGATGAAATTAAAGGCTTATCCCCGACCATTGCGATTGACCAAAAAAACGTGTCACAAAACCCTCGTTCAACGGTGGGTACCACAACAGAAATTTACGATTATCTTCGTTTATTATTTGCTCGCTTAGGGGTGCAGTATGATCCGGATACAAATACGCTCGTGACGCACCAAAGTGCTGGAGAAATTATTGAAATCATTAGAAATCAAGCAAGAACATATGAAGGAGAATTGCTTATTTTTTCTCCCTTAAATCAACAGCAACGCGTAAAACCAAAAGCACTTATTGCAAATGTAGAACAATCTGGATTTGAAACGGTTCGCGTCAACGGCGTGCTTATGCGTTTGAAAGACGTAAAAAAATATCGTTTTGATCCAGAAAAAAGCTATGATATTGATGTGCTTATTGCACGCATTGATTCAGGAAAAAAATTAAATATTCCAGGCGCAGTTGAAAAAGGGTTGGAATTATCCAACGGATTTCTTATTGTAGAAACCAGCGAGGGAGATGAAACTCGTTATTCTACGCTTCCCTATTCTTCTCATACCAACCGTATTTTTGACCCCATCGAACCACGCAGTTTTAGCTTTAATAGTCCCTACGGTGCTTGTCCTCGTTGTACCGGACTTGGCTATACGTTAGATGTAGAACCAGACTTAGTGATTCCCAATCCTCGCTTAACTCTCGCAGAAGGCGCTATTCAACCATGGACACGTATTGTAGGAAATCAATCGCATTATCAACAACTGTTAGAAACCGTTGCAAAAGAACATGACTTTTCTGTTCATACGCCAGTAAAAGAGTTACCCCAAAAAGTCATGGATATCTTGTATTATGGGACAGAAGATCAAAGCTACCAAGTGGGCAGTAAAAAAATGACATTTGATGGTATTGTCCCCAATTTGATTCATCGCCATGCAGAAACAGATTCAGAATATATCCGTAAAGAAATAGAGCAATACATGCGTGAAAAAGATTGTCCTATTTGTAATGGCAAACGATTAAAGAAAGAATCTCTTTTTGTAAAAATTCATGATTTAAGTATTGCCGATATTGTAGAAATGAGTATTGAAGATACCTATGAATTTTTTTCAACTACCAACAAAAAAGGATTTTTAGCCCTTCTTACCAAAGAACAATTAGAGATTGCTAAACCTATTGCCAAAGAAATTTATGCTCGCCTAGATAATCTTTGTGCGGTTGGCTTACCCTATTTAACCTTAAATCGTTCTGTCACAACACTCTCTGGAGGAGAAGCACAGCGTATTCGCTTATCAACACAACTCTCTACCGGGTTAACCGATGTTATTTATATTTTAGATGAACCCTCTATTGGGCTTCATCCAAAAGATAATTTGAAGTTAATTGACACCCTTAAAATGCTTCGTGATTTGGGAAACACGGTTATTGTGGTTGAGCATGATCAAGCAACAATAGAATCTGCTGATTATGTCATTGACGTTGGCCCTGGTGCAGGATTATATGGAGGAGAAATCATTGCTACAGGAACTGCGGCCCAAATTAAAAAATCACCAAAATCATTAACCGGGCAATATTTAATTGGAAAAAAACATATTGAAGCACCAAAAAAATATAGAACGGGAAATAAAAAAAATATTACTATTACAGGAGCGACCGCATTTAATTTAAAAAATGTTGATGCAACCTTTCCTTTGGGAACCTTTATTTGTGTCACCGGGGTGTCTGGTTCAGGAAAATCTAGTCTGGTTATTGATACCCTTGCACGTGCCTTAGCAAAAAAATTCTATCGCGCAAAAGCAGAACCAGGTCCTCACAAAAAAATTACGGGTATTGATCATATTGATAAAGTTATTTCTATTGATCAAAGTGCCATTGGCCGTACGCCTCGCAGTAATCCGGCGACCTATACCGGATTATTTACGACCATTCGTGATGTGTTTGCAGAACAACCAGAAGCAAAAATGCGTGGCTTTGATGCTGGTATGTTTAGCTTTAATGTAAAAGGTGGTGGGCGCTGTGAAGCCTGTGGAGGTGAAGGCTACCGACGTATCCCTATGCAATTTTTGAGTGATGTCTTTGTTGAGTGTAATGAATGTGAAGGAAAACGATACAATAAAGAAGCACGCGATGTTCATTATCGTGGAAGAAACATTGCTGACGTGTTAGAAATGACCGTAGAAGAAGCACATAAATTTTTTAACGATATCCCAGCTATCTCAGAAAAATTAAAAATTCTGCGAGATGTTGGCTTGGGCTATATTCACTTAGGGCAGCCAGCAACCACTGTTTCTGGGGGAGAAGCGCAACGTATTAAACTTGCAACCGAACTGTCTCGTCGCTCTACGGGAAATACCTTATATATTTTAGACGAGCCAACAACCGGTTTACATTTTGAAGATATTACTCGCTTATTAGAGGTACTTCAAAAACTGGTGGATAAAGGAAATACGGTTATTACTATTGAACATAACCTGGATATTATTAAAAGTGCTGACTGGATTATTGACCTTGGTCCAGAAGGAGGAAATAAAGGTGGAGACATTGTAGCCACAGGTACACCCAAAGATATTATAAAATCTAAAACCAGTGTCACCGGTGTTTACTTAAAAGAAATGGGGCTTTAATCGCCAGACAGTCTCGATACAAAAAACCCCGCACCAGTATGGTGCGGGGTTTTTATATATACAGTTCGGTATTAGACAGAGGCTTCTTCAACCGTTTCAGTTACTTTTGTTGGAGTAGCTGCTTTTTTTTCTGGTTTGATTTCTTTTAATTTTTTCTTATAGTCTCGGATAAAGTATGGACGCGCTTGAATTACTTTCATTTGGCGAACCAATTCTACTGCTGCAACTACCGGAGAGTTGATTGGGAAGATTTTTTCTACCCCATACCCTTTTGCGTCTTTGCGCACAGTAAATGTTGCTCCATGTTCTTTTCCGTGTTTGATAGCAAGGATAATTCCTTCAAAAATCTGAATACGTTCTTTTTCTTCTCCTTTGCTATTTACGTCTTTAATCTTTTGGTGCACTTTGACAATCATGCCAGGTTTAAGTGCGTGGCGAATATCTTCCATAGGGAAAATGATAGAGGGAGAGGTTGGGTTGTTTTTCCCCTGAGGCTGTCAGGAACACGCAACATCACTAATAGATAAGTAATAATTTTTATGTGGTCGTAGTGTAATATACAAAGGGATATTTGTCAAGATAGCGTATGTTTTTTTACAATAGCCACCACTTGCTCAATAGTTTCAGCCAGTTTTCCCTCTTTATTCTCTACTTCATAGTCATAGATATCCCTATGGAGCATCCACTCTTTGGTATAGGCCATACGCTCGGCAATATAGGCTTCGGACACCTGACTACGACGACGAATACGATCTTCTAAAATAGCCAAGGGCGCATAGATAAATATAGCAATAATACCAGGAATCTCTTTTTTTGCTTTCATCACCCCTTGATAATCAATCTTCCAAATTCCAATACGCCCTGATTCT
Source organism: uncultured Gammaproteobacteria bacterium (assembly GCA_964522435.1). GTDB lineage: Bacteria > Patescibacteriota > Patescibacteriia > Magasanikbacterales > UBA922 > CAZFUL01. The sequence continues at coordinate 54,926 of CAZFUL010000004.1, read as the reverse complement.
TCTACCCGTTGTATTTCTTCTTTGGTTACCCCGTAATAATTATCATTATATTGTTTTGCATATTCAAAGAGCCCTTCTTCTGCAATCTTTTGTTCAAATTCTTTTTGAGAAATAAAATAATACGGATTCGCTTGTGATTCTCCCGGACGCATCTCTCGTGTCGTCGTGGTTATCACCCGTTCAATCGGAAGTATATGAGCTATCCCATCAATAATAGAATCTTCTCCTGCCCCAGAAGGACCAGAAATAATGATCAAAGATTTTTTATGAGACATACGGACGTGCATGCGCTAAAAAAGAAATGAGTTCCTCTGGAAGAGGATGCTCGTATGATACAATAGTTCCCTCTTTATCTGCAAAAGATAAGCGTGCCGCATGTAAAAATAACCGTGGCAAGTTGTTATAGCGAAGAAACGATCGTTGCATATATAAGGTGTCTCCCACAACAGGATGCGCATTTGCATACATATGCACGCGAATTTGATGCGTTCTCCCTGTATGGATACGCACCTTCAACAAGGTATAATGGAGATATCTTGTTTCTACCTGCCATTCTGTATACGCATCTTTTCCAGACGGCGCAGTGTCTCTATTTCCTTTTGCTGGCCGCGCAACAAATTTTCCATCTTTACTTCTGTCGATAGGAAAATCAATACTTCCCTCATCATTTTCAAACTGGCCATGGACTAAAACGATATATTCTTTTTTAACGCTTCTTGTTTTAAATTGCTGTTTTAAATTATCAAACATTTCTTGATTTTTTGCCACCACTAATATACCAGAAGCATCTTTATCTAAACGATGCACAATGCCAGGTCGTTGTAGATTATCTCCTACACCAACAACTTCTGGATAGTGTTTTTGTAACCAAGCAACGACGGTAACACTATCGTGATGATCATTTGCATGCATAAGTAAACCAGCAGGTTTATATATCACCACATAGTCAGGAGTATCAGCAATAACCTGCACCGCTTCTAATAGCGCCTGTTGTGCTTTAGTATCTTCTTGGACCTCTTCTTTTGTTTCAGTTATGACGAGCGGCTGTATCACCACCAAGTCAGCAGTATGCACAATGTCGCCTGCTTTTTTTGGTAATACATTATTTCGTAACACTTGCCCACGATCAATATATTGCTTTACAACATTACGAGAACAAGAAAGTTGTTCAACTAAAAATAAATCAAGCCGCAACCCATTATGATCTTCAGAAACAGTGAATTCTTTTGTTGTGTGTTGCATAAGTATAGAAATGGATAAACGCAGTGCGCTAGGGGGGAATTGAACCCCCGACCCCAACTTTATAAGAGTTGTGCTCTAACCACTGAGCTACTAGCACCTAGTCCTTATTTAAGCAACCATGAGCATAACAAACAATACCCGTAAAATCAAGCCAAACATTGATTATTTAGCTCTTTTCTTTTATACTCAGCCTACTATGAATACACAAAAACAACAGCTATTAATGGCAAAAGCAGTGCGCTATATGAAGCAATCTCGTGATCCTATTCACGATCTCGGCCATGTAACACGAGTAGTGGCTCATGCCAATCAACTTGCAAAGGTGTATCAACTCTCAGCAGATCAGACAAATGCGCTTATATTAGCTGCTTGGTGGCATGATGTGGCACGAAGTATTACCAAACGGCCATCTATTATCATTATGCCCTTTATTGATGATATTATCTCTGCTTTTATGCTTTGGCATGCAACCATTAAATATGGATTATTTGGTCCTGTTGTGGGTATGGCAACACGAATGATTTTTTGTAAAAGTATTGGGACCGGCCGCATCTTTACCAAACTGCTTATGCGAAAAAAAAATCATATTCTGGTAAATATTTTAGAAGACGCGGATCGGCTGGATATTTTATATATTGGACGAACAGAACAACTATTTATGTTAGCAGATAGTTCGCGTCTGTATCACTTTGGCTACCGTTTAACCATTTGGTGGTTTTTATCGACAAAATCGCTTCATATGAAAACAGAAGCCGCAACCAAAGAGCTCATTAGCATGGTAGAATCATTCAATCGTTGGATGAAACAGCATGATATCATGTCCTGGCATCGGGAACGTTTTGGAGAAAAGTGGATGAATGAACAATTTATAAAAGTAGATCAACTTATACAAACATTAGAAAAACAATTATTAACCTATTCTTTTTCTCAACAGTAATTCCAACGGTAGCAACGAGACAGTATGCCATATCCCCATGTACGCAGTATATTACTTTGTTCCATCATCATGCTGCTTGGTATATCTTGTTCCCGTCCGCAACAAGTAACCGAAGACACGCCTATTATTACATCACCACTAACGAACCTAAAAACAGAACAACCGCTCCCCTCAACAGAAACAGTAAGAATCCATTTTTCTCGTTTTGATCCAACATTCCGTTTTTCAGCAATACTTCCATCCGATTGGGAAGTAGGCTACATACCAGAAATTCAAGCAATCTATATATTTGATCCAGATGTATCCGCTTCATCAAATGTGGAAAAATCGCAACTATTTATTCGTCAATTTCGTGCGAATACCTTTTTAACCCTTGGAACAGTTACGGTGTTAGACACAAAAGAATTGGTTATCCAAGGACATGCCGCAAAAGAATATCGCATTCAAAAAAAATCAACGGTTCGTGACTTTCCTTTTCAACCCACATGGAGAAATGAGGAACATTTGGTAACAGACATACGATTTCAAGAAACCGAGAACAGTTTATTTTATGTGTTTGCACAACAACCAGGAATAAATACTACCACAGCAAAAACATTTTTTGCATCACTGCAATTTGATAATGATACAACATCTACTCTCTCTCATGAACAATTGCGTGTTGAATAATGATCATATTGGTACGGGCATTGAACGGATAGGATAAATACCCGAATTTCTTTTTTGAAGATATAAAGTAAAGTATACTTGACATATTTTTTTTGATACAGTAGGGTATAGGATATATGAAAAAAACACTTCGCAATCACGTATATGATCTTCGTGTGGACAAAGGGAATACGCAACAAGAGCTTGCTGAGGCAGTAGGTGTAACACGACAAACAATCATCGCCATTGAAAAAGGAAACTATACTCCTTCTGTGGCGTTAGCAATCAATATCGCTGATTTTTTTAATACACCAGTTGAAAACATTTTTTATTATGAGTAATAGCGCTTACCATTCTATTTGGAAAGAAATTTTGATTGGAATAATCATTATCCTTCTTTTACTGCTTGTGTTAAATCCAGGAGATATTTGGATGCCTACGCTTGTACAAATGACGTGCAGTACCATACTCCTTGGTACATTTGCGATATTTAGCTTTTTTGTTTGGAAAGAAAAGGCAACTGATGAGCGCGAGCAGCAACATCGTCTTATTGCCGGTCGTTTTGCCTTTATTATTGGTTCTGGAATTTTAGTAATCGCATTATTTGCACAAAGCATAACCCACACGGTTGATCCATGGATCGTTGTTGCATTAGCAGCAATGATTATAAGTAAAAGTATCGGAAGTATTTGGGCAAAAACTAAACAATAACTTTTTATTTATACACAGTGCGACGTGTAAAGTTAACTTGACACGTCGCTTTTTGTTTTTTATACTATATTTATACTATTATTAATTCTTTTTTTATCATATGAATCACTCACTACGCATCGCCACATGTTCAATCGCTACGTTATTATTATTTGTTGGTGCAGGCTGCACACCAGTTTCAAAAAAAGATACCCCCCCTCTAGCTAACGACTCCTCTATGATACAAGAAGAAACAAACACAGAGGCAATGATTGAAGAGCCTTCTGTTATGGAACAAGAAACCATGATCAAAGAAGATACAGCTACACAACCCACAGATGAATCTATGCTTATGGAAAAAAAAGATGAAACCTCAATGAAAGAGACCTCTGTAGGATCATACGAAGCATACGCTCCAGAAAAAATTTCTCTTGCTGCAGACGGACAGGTAGTCCTATTTTTCCATGCTCCTTGGTGTCCTTCCTGTAAAAAAGTTGATAGCGATATTATACAAAACAGCAGCACGATTCCCGCCGAACTGACTATCTTAAAAACAGATTATGATACCTCTGTTGAATTACGCAAAAAATATGGCGTCACCTACCAACATACCTTTGTACACGTTGATGCAACAGGCAATATGATTAAAAAATGGAGTGGGAGTAACAGTCTAGAAGATATCATTCAACAAGTTAAATAACCACATATATGACATTTTTAGTCATATCGTTTCTTGCGGGTGTCCTTACGGTTCTCGCCCCATGTATTCTTCCCTTACTTCCAATTGTTATTGGTCGTTCTGCCCAAGGAGATGACAAATATAAACCCCTGATTGTAAGCGCGTCATTAGCCGTAGCGATTATTATATTTACCCTCCTATTAAAAGCAAGTACCGCATTTATTTCTATCCCTCCAACCTTTTGGTCTTATCTGTCTGGGGGAATTATTCTCCTTTTTGGAATGTTTTCATTGTTTCCTCATCTCTGGGAGACTATTGCAGAACGCTTTCATTTAGGTCAACAAGCAAACAATCTCTTAGGAAAAAGTGCTCAAAAAAAAGGAATCCTTGGAGATATATTTATTGGCATGTCTCTTGGACCAGTATTTTCTAGCTGTAGTCCTACCTATTTCTTGATTCTTGCAACGGTCTTACCAGAAAGTTACGGAAAAGGCATCCTCTATTTAAGCGTCTACGCATTAGGGTTATCCCTCATGCTGTTATTAATTGGCTATCTTGGTCAAAAATTTGTAAAACGCTTAAATGGATTCTCAGATCCAAAAAGTAAGGTAAAACGTGGATTGGGTCTACTGTTTATTCTCGTTGGTATTTTTATCATGACGGGCACAGATAAAAAAATTCAGGCAGCTGTCATAGAGGGTGGTATATTTGATATTACAAAAATTGAACAACGCTTACTCACGGACCCAATGGAAAAAACAATGACTGAAGAAAGCGCCCGTTCTTTTCCTCAATATAAAGAAATAACCAATCCTGCAGGCTTTGTGAACAGTGATCCATTTACTTTAGCTGAACATATTGGCAAAAAAATTATTTTACTGGATTTCATGACCTATAGCTGTATCAACTGTCAACGCACCTACCCCTATCTCAATGCCTGGCACAAACAATATGAAGATGATGGGCTTATGATTATTGGTATTCATACCCCAGAATTTGCATTTGAACATAAAAAAGAAAATGTAGAAGACGCAGCAAAAAAATTTGGTCTCGAATTTCCATTAGTTCTTGATAACGACTATGGCACCTGGAAAGCCTATGGCAATAAATATTGGCCACGAAAATACCTTATTGATATTCATGGAAACATTGTCTACGACCATATTGGCGAAGGTGCGTATGAAGAAACAGAAACAAAAATTCGTGAATTATTAGAAGAAAGAAACAGGGTGTTAGATCTTAAGCAAGGAATTGATACCTCATTTGTTGCACCAACAGATGTAGAACAGGTAAACCGACGTGATGTCCAAAGCCCAGAAACCTATTTTGGATTTTTAAGAAATTCACAACTCGGGATTGCAACAACACAAGATGGAGATATTGTAGAATTTATAGAACCCAGCAACCCCACAGAAAATCAACTCTACCTTGTAGGGACATGGAAAATAACAGGCGAATATGCTGAAGCCGTATCTGAAGACGCAAAAATTATTTACCGCTACTACGCAGACAAAGTTTTTCTTGTTATGGAAGCAGCACAAGCAAGTACGCTCAGCATTCAACAAAATGGAATCCGTATTGATGCCTCTATTGCAGGAGAAGATGTAAACAATAATGGACAGGCAATAATCCAAAATGAACAACTCTATCGCCTTATTGATAATGTTGAGGCGGGTGCCTATACACTACAACTTGATGTTGCACCCGGTATCAAAGCCTATGCATTTACCTTTGGGTAATATCTAGAGATCAAAAAACACTGCACCGTCCTGGTGCAGTGTTTTTATGTTACGTCAGGTATGCTTCTTATTGAGCAAATATCACTGGTAACTCAACGGCATCATCATGTTCTGGTAAGCCAGAAGGATTATCTTTTTTCAAAATTAATGTCCCATTGTCTCCGTAGGCAGGTGTTTCAAATGTAAGGGTTGCCGTAAAGGGGACAAAATCTTCGGTCATCCATTCCCCTTGTGCCGTAGCAATTCCTTCCGCAATAATTACCCCATCCCAATTTGTTAAAAGAACAGGAAAACTTCCTTCAAAAAACCAGGTGCCAATAGCTTCTCCCTCTATCGTTACCGGACTCGCAATGGGCATTTCTAATTGAGGATTGATAAGTCGAATGAACGTCGTATCTGGGTGTATTTCGGTAAAACCACCACACTGTCTTGGATCACTTTCCAAAATAGGATAGCGACCAGATGCCACACAATCTTCAAAAGAAGAAATCGCAGGTTCTTCTTGAACAGGCAGGTCTGCGGGAGCATCGCTTTGTGGTGGTATACCCGTTGGTGAGGAAAAGACAATAAACAGTACTACCAGCAACACGCCATTCAGAAGAAGACTAGTGGCTAAGGCAAGGGTATGTTTGTTCATATATATTATGAGTTAACTAATGAAATGCCGGCGTTGGTACAGCGAGCATCTTGAATAGGAATATCCTTTCCCTTTCCAATATCATGGGCAAATTCAAAACATTCGGTTAATTTCCACGTATCCAACCCTAACGTGGTCGGAACAAATACTTTTGCGACCCCTTCACCGCTTCCAGCGCCACGAGTATCTACCACCTGCAGATGGAGCAGTCCATCGGTATCTGGCATACCAGTAAACCAAAGATCTACCGGATTATGTTTTCCTGACTCAATACTCGGAACAATATCTTCAACTTGTAAGAATTTTTCCCATCTACCAGTATAATCGTTCCACATTAATACCCCGCGAAAGTTCCATTCTCTATCGCTTGGTAAATCCGGAATCCAAATATTAAACGAAGGCACGACTACTAAGGCATAATTATCAATAACTTTTGTTATTTGTGCGGGGTGGATATCATCAGGTAACTGTTCTTTAGTAATTCCACGGTATTGTACGCGAGAAAGGGTATCCCGAGCAGCGAATAAACCGCCTATTTCTCCCGCAGGAGTTCCTTCTGGGGTTACACAAAATCCTGTTTCTGTATCATAAGAAAAAGATAACCCGCTTGCTGGATCGGTACGACAATCACAGCCGCCGTCAGGCGTATAATTATATATACCTCCAGAAACAGAACAATTATATTGTATCACTGATTCTTTTATATCTTGTTCTGCGACAGAAACCAACATATATCCATCTTGAACAGGGGCATTTGAATCAGCAAAAAGAATACTCGCTACTAACGTAGCAAACAGTACTATATTGAGGAGGACACTCGCTCCTAAAAAAATAGGTCTCATATACTAACTATATAATAGAATAATTAGCTCCAGTATACATAGATATAAAGATCCTGTCTAAGATTAAATAAAAACCTCTTGACCTATACTATAAAATCTGCTATATTTTACTCCTTGATTCCTGCAAGGAATCGAGCTTCTCAGTGTATTCTTCATCAAAGGGAGGGATAATACACGAGGAGTGTGTTCTATTGGCAAACACCCATTCTGTTGTTCGCCAATCTCTTGGAGATATCGGGGTAGCCAATCCCCACGAAAGGAGTTCAGTCATGATCGCACTGTTTGGATGGTCCCTGGCCATGACGCCAGTTGGCATCATTCTCTACCTGCTGCTTTCGGGGAACTGAAGCAAGACCGGATCCCCCGGCGGAGCTGTTTCTTCTGTAAAAGGAAATACAGCTCCGCCGGTTACGGATCCGCGACTGTGCGCACCTGCACAGCACCACATATTCAACTGTACCGGCATAAAGCCGTTTTTTTTATTGACAAAACACCTCTCTTTCCGTATACTCTTTTTTCAATAAAGACCTTATTATTTTATATACCCCTATGCCAGAACCAGGAAATGTTATTCTTCGTTTTAGTAACGTATCATTTGGATACACGGAACAAAAAATGCTCTTACAAGAAGCATCTTTTTCTGTACGAGAAAATGCAAAAATTACGGTCATGGGACAAAATGGCGCAGGAAAAAGTACCTTATTTAAACTTATTTTAGGGGCAACAGAAACTCCTCCGTCATTTGCGCTTCAACCAAATGAAGGTGATGTACATATTCGTGATTCTGCGAGTGTTGCTATTGCAACCCAAGTCATGCCAGAAGAACACAAAGAAAAAACGGTGCGTGAATTTTTTGAAACCGCTTTTACCGAAGTTCCCTATAATTTAGATAGACAAATTGATGAGGCATTAGCGGTCGTTCACTACCCTATTCCTAAAGAGAGAAAAATTAGTGATCTCTCTGGTGGACAGCAAGCACGCTTATTGTTGGCCTACGCATTAATCCAAAAACCAGATATTTTATTGTTAGACGAGCCTACCAATAATTTAGATCCCGAAGGGATTGGCCACTTGATTTACTTTTTAATGATGTACGATAAAACCGTTCTGGTTATTTCTCATGATGCAGACTTTTTAAATTCATTTACTGATGGTGTATTATACGTTGATGCCTATACCGGTATTATTGAGCAATATGTTGGAAATTATTCTGATGTGGTACAACAAATTAGTGAACGGGTAGAAAAAGAACAACGAAAAAATGCGCAATTATTAAAAGACATTCAAGATAAAAAAGACAAAGTGAACTTCTTTTCTCATAAAGGAGGTAAGATGCGTAAACTGGCAAGTAAAATGCGAGAAGATATAGAAGATGCTGAAGAAAATATGGTTGATGTCCGCAAAGAAGATCGGGCTATTCGTGAATTTACTATTCCCGCACAACATTTACCAGAAGAAATTGTTACCATAAAGGAAATAAGTATTTTAAAAGATTTTACCCCTATTACCGTTGAATTAGAAAAAACCTTACGCAAAGGAAATAAAGTCATGATTAAGGGACCAAATGGTATTGGCAAAAGTACCCTTATGCAACGGTTGTTTCAAGGAACAGCATCAGGAGCGTCAATTAATCCAAAAGCAAAAGTAGGCTATTATCGCCAAGATTTTTCTGGTCTTGATTTTAATAAAACAGGTTTTCAAGCATTAGAAGAAATGATGGGTGTCCCAGATAAACAAATTATTTATCAAACAGCAGCACAATTTAATTTGCCAGGGAATGTCATACATAACAAAGTAGGCGCTATGTCTGAAGGGCAAAAAGGATTACTGAGTTATGCTCGCTTTGTGTTGCAAGAACCAGCGCTATTACTGCTTGACGAACCTACCAACCACATTAACTTCCGTCACTTGCCTATTATTGCTCAGGCCTTAAATGATTATGCTGGCGCAATGATCATTATCTGCCATCACGAAGAATTTGTGCAACAATTACAGATTAATGATGAAATTGATTTAGAACGATTTATCAAATAATCACCTATAAAAAACCCCGATTCAATCGGGGTTTTTATTTTCTTTCTGTTTTTTTACTTATTTTTTTGACCAATACTTGGTGTCTACTGTCCAGTCATCCGCTTTGCTCGCTGCTAAGGCAAATCCCGCAAGTGCGAGTACTGCATCACGAACTCCCACCGCGCCACCAACCCACAAGGCAATAAAAAACAAGTGCGTACTTACTATTGTTACCGCAACACGAGTAAATACACCAAATAATAAGAGGAAAGAAAACATAATTTCCATCCAACCATTAAGCTGCACAAGCATCGCAGCAGGGATTGGGAGATAGCCTGTCCAGTCTGGTAAAAAACCAATCCAACTCTCTGGATATACCAATTGTTGATAGCCAAACCAAACAAAAAGAAAAAATAAACTATAGCGCAGAATTTTGAGGGATGCTTGGGACATAGTATAAATAAATTGTTTATTGAGACAGTTCTCCAATTTTTAATAAAATTAATGCTGCTTGCGCAGAGGATGACCCACCGTGTTTTTTGGTAAATCGTTCAGATCCATCAATACCACACAAATTTTCAATTGGGGTAGATCCACCTGGATGGCGAGATACCCACGTACTCAAATCATACACAGATCCATTAATCGTAGCCCAACAATCGTTTGGGGTATTGTGCATGGCTACTTCTTGGAGCGTAAACAGTTCTTTCTCTTCAATAGAGCCATTAGGATCATTCAAATCTGGTGCGGTTGTGGTGCTCGTATTCATGCGCTGTTCTGCTTTTTGCATACGATAGGCAGGGCGTCCCATATAGGCAATAACCGCAACGCCAATAATAAACATAAATAATATAATCGCAGCAACAATATATTGAGATTTTTGTAATGAAATGTTTTTCATAAAGATATTATTCGGTTAATAACGTAGAAACAGGAACGATATGCACAAACACTTGGCAACGATCTGTACAACGGTCTTCATCAACTATGCCCAAAAGTACTTTGGATCCATATACAATGCCGTCATTTGCTAAGACTGTAAAAAATTTGGAAACGTTATTACTTTGCTCTCCATCGTATTCAATAGATACCTTCGCAATTTCCCCACGATAGGATGGATCAGTTCGCATTTCCGTACTCACAACAGAAAACAATCCTGTTTCTTTTTCTATTTGCGCAAGAGCCTCTTGCAAGTCTTCTACATAAATAGACACTGCCCCCTTCATCTGTACCGTACTACTGGCAGCAACAACAGCTCCGGTCGATTGCCCCCCTCCTGTTTTAGATAACACAATCAACCCAGCAGCTATGAGGAGCATAGCGACTGTCAGGCCAAGCATGAGGTGTTTTTTTAAAAATATCATAGAGAGTATGACACAGCATTTTCTATAAATAATTCTTTCATTTTAGCAGAAGTACTTTTCTGTTACAAGGTTCTTATTTCTTGTTCTGGGTATTGTTCAGATTCACGCACCTCAAATACCACACGCCCCAGTACCTGGCCTTTGGGAGTTTTTACATACACCCGCCATTTTCCTGCCTGTACTCGTGATTTTTGAGAAAAGCCACGGAACCCATCTTGTCGTGCTCCACGAATAGCAAATAATAATTCATCTTGGACAATCCATTCTTTTTTTAACTCATCATACCACTGCCATTCGTGAACAATAGTTGTGCGCAAATCGGTTGGAGCAAATACGGCGGTATATACCACCATACCACTTCCTGGAGTCAACACAATGTGTTGTCCAGGAATAAGTCTGTCATACCACAGCGATCTATCGACAGACACCTCATAATTTCCTCCTGCCACGCGGGTAATGCTATGCGCAATAACGGACTCTTTTAAGACTAAGGGAATCGGTGGAATCTTATCAAAAACATATAATGTATTCATGCTTGCCACAATCATAACGACAATCACGGCGACGTTCTTTATCATGGTACGAACAGAGGGCACGATACGCAATAAAACATAGAGATAGAGCGACATGGCAGCAACACTTACCACACTTGCACCAACAAAATATTTCAATCCTAAATCATTAAATACAAATGGTAAAAAAATAGAGGCAAAAGAAAACAAGCAAAAGAAATACACAGACAATAACACTAATGGCTTTTGATAATACTGGCGAAACACATCATTCCCTACCATCAATAGGACAAATAATAATATAAATGGCCAACTCGCCCATAGCGATGCGCTAAACACATAAAAAATAAAGGTCCCACTCAATAGTGCCCCAAACAAAAACTGCATGATAAAGGGAGAAAATACGCTCAGATATCGAAACCCAGATTTAGTTATGAGTGTTGGGTAATACCCATAGGCGAGCATAAAACCAATCACTCCCCCAGCCAGTACGGTATAGAACCCTAATAATAAAAATGCACTCCGCAATTCAATACTCGCAAAGGTGAGGGAATCAACGAGTACCCCCAATACTAAGGTCGCCGGCATAAGGATTCGCTCGTACCTTAAAAACCAGTCCTTTATCTGTTGGTAGTGAATCCATTGTTTTACTTGTTCTTTCATAAAAAATTTTCAGCAATCAATGCCAATTTTTTTTGTCGAGATAATTTTTTTATGGCTGCCTCGGCTTTTTGTGCAGCCGAACGATTGGCATATGCTGTTTGATATACCAGCTGCACCGGTCGTCTTCCACTTGTATAGGCCGCCCCTTTGCCAGAAGCATTATGCTCTTGTAACCGTCTTGTTATGTCGGTGGTAATACCCGTGTACAACGTATTATCTGCGCACTGGAGAATGTAGAGGGTGTACATAAAATATACGATTCTTATACAGAAAACATAGCATTATTTAACCGAATTGTGAATATATAAAAACATCTTCTTTAGAAGATGTTTCACAACATACGAATCTTATGATTAAGATAAGAATGGAACGATCACAGAAGAAATGCCCCTTCCTTCTTCTGTGATCAGGTTTGCCCTCTACTTACGCAACATCATATCGACTCGCCGAACAGCGATACGCTGCCTGCGCATCGCATACGAAAGCGTCAGATCCGCAAACTGTCCCTCTTCCTTTCCAACGAGTATAAGGATGGGAGCAAGCAGCAGAATCGGCACAACTATCAAGTGGAAGATAACGAACACAGACATCTTCCACAACGTGGTATGCTCCACCGAAAACATGCCGACGATGGAGTTGACACTCGCGCTATAGACGCTTCCGGGTTCTCCCAAGTTCATGTAGTACTGGAAGCCCTGGGTGTAGGTGAAACTCATTGCCGCGATCATGACAAACATCACGAGCGTGATGGTAAAAAACTCCAGCAACATAGACCAGAACTTACCCAGAACTGGTACGCTAAGCTTGTCCACCCATACACCGAGCTTCGTGGGCAAGGCCAGGAAAGCAACGAGGGTCTCGACGAAGAGATTGAAAAGAAACCAAAAGATATTCATGTGGGCCTCCACTGTGTGTTGCCGAACTACGGTAAAGACTACCTTTACCGCAGGCTTACATAAAACATTAAAATACATTTTTGTCAAGGAGGAAAAGCCACTGACAATAGGTCAGGAAATGTTTTTAGGTTATGAAGAATCCTCTATATGAATTACAAAAAAGTAGAAATTGAATATATGTATTAGAGAAAACGAATACTACCAGAACCATCCTATCTACAAAAGTAGAAATTGAATATATGTATTAGAGCGCGTGTTTATATAGTGTATCTCTATATCTACAAAAGTAGAAATTGAATATATGTATTAGAGCAAAAAGGAAAGTTTATTGCTACGCATCTACAAAAGTAGAAATTGAATATATGTATTAGAGCATATCTTTTTTATGTTTCTGTTGTTCATCTACAAAAGTAGAAATTGAATATATGTATTAGAGATTTAATTTTGTGTTTATTTCATCAAGATCTACAAAAGTAGAAATTGAATATATGTATTAGAGGAAATACAGGTAATTCTCATACATTTATCTACAAAAGTAGAAATTGAATATATGTATTAGAGGTAATATGCCTACTAAATACGTCGAATCTACAAAAGTAGAAATTGAATATATGTATTAGAGTGGGAGGGGAAGCAAGAAAAGAACTATATCTACAAAAGTAGAAATTGAATATATGTATTAGAGGTTCACACTTATGCTATACCTGATCCATCTACAAAAGTAGAAATTGAATATATGTATTAGAGGATTTGCTGGCAATATGCGTGGTGGATCTACAAAAGTAGAAATTGAATATATGTATTAGAGACAATTACCGATGATGAGTTTTTAAAATCTACAAAAGTAGAAATTGAATATATGTATTAGAGCCGCCCTACAAGAGCAATACGCTCAATCTACAAAAGTAGAAATTGAATATATGTATTAGAGAAGAGATAATTCAACAGTCAATTATATATCTACAAAAGTAGAAATTGAATATATGTATTAGAGCCTCCCTGGTAGAGATGTTCCACGTATCTACAAAAGTAGAAATTGAATATATGTATTAGAGAGTTCCAAATAACGTTCTCCTACATATCTACAAAAGTAGAAATTGAATATATGTATTAGAGAAATATGTATAATATTCTCCTTACAAATCTACAAAAGTAGAAATTGAATATATGTATTAGAGATAAATAGTGGCTGTATCGTTTCAATCGGATCTACAAAAGTAGAAATTGAATATATGTATTAGAGCTTAACAGCAAGAATTTCGGAGTCCCCATCTACAAAAGTAGAAATTGAATATATGTATTAGAGGTAAAGTAACTGGCATTGCATGTCCTATCTACAAAAGTAGAAATTGAATATATGTATTAGAGGTTTTTCCTTGTGAATAAAGCTGGGTAATCTACAAAAGTAGAAATTGAATATATGTATTAGAGAGCAGTACCTCGAAGAGAGGTTTATTATCTACAAAAGTAGAAATTGAATATATGTATTAGAGCTGTTTGTAACATTGATTGGGCAATATCTACAAAAGTAGAAATTGAATATATGTATTAGAGTTAAGGCATAAAATATGGCTTACACAAATCTACAAAAGTAGAAATTGAATATATGTATTAGAGTACAGTGTATAATTAGCAAGACTATTATCTACAAAAGTAGAAATTGAATATATGTATTAGAGCACATCATTACCTCGATTCCATGGAAATCTACAAAAGTAGAAATTGAATATATGTATTAGAGGCGTGTGATACAAAGAACAGGTATTGCATCTACAAAAGTAGAAATTGAATATATGTATTAGAGCAGTTCCTCTGTCAATTCATTACGAGAATCTACAAAAGTAGAAATTGAATATATGTATTAGAGACACAATGGGCTGTGTTTCTTTCTCTGATCTACAAAAGTAGAAATTGAATATATGTATTAGAGACTATCCGAGAAGGGCAGCAAGTGGTATCTACAAAAGTAGAAATTGAATATATGTATTAGAG
>CAZFUL010000004.1:0-39972 GCA_964522435.1 uncultured Gammaproteobacteria bacterium | reverse complement strand
GTATCTACAAAAGTAGAAATTGAATATATGTATTAGAGAGCGAAGAAGCAATGACTGTCTACGAGAATCTACAAAAGTAGAAATTGAATATATGTATTAGAGATATAACATATACTAACGTAACAAGGTATCTACAAAAGTAGAAATTGAATATATGTATTAGAGAGCTTGGTATGCTGACTACGCCAGAAGATCTACAAAAGTAGAAATTGAATATATGTATTAGAGGAAACCAGATAAAGCTGCCGTTGTTAATCTACAAAAGTAGAAATTGAATATATGTATTAGAGAAATTACCGTGTTGGTGAAATTGGTATATCTACAAAAGTAGAAATTGAATATATGTATTAGAGGCTATCCATTATGTTGCAGAAATGTAATCTACAAAAGTAGAAATTGAATATATGTATTAGAGATGTTGTCGTTTCTCAAGGATGTGTATATCTACAAAAGTAGAAATTGAATATATGTATTAGAGATGGCTTTGACAACCTACCTGAGGGGATCTACAAAAGTAGAAATTGAATATATGTATTAGAGAGCAGAATTGGCTAAAATAAGCGCAAAAGATGCAAATCTTGCGCAAAAGGCTAAGACGACTTTTTTGCTTATTTTAGCTAAATTCATATTTATAAAGACAAAGGTTTCTCTAATCTATACATAGAAACTTCTACATTTCTATTTTTTATCAATTGTAATGATCTTTCACTCAAACAGCACCACGGGAGCTTCTTCATTTGCGGCATACCCATATCGTTCTACCTTCTGTTTGCAGGTCTCGCATAAATGAATTATATAGATACTATCTGCATTTGTAAAGTGTGGTTCGTATACCGTTTGTACCTCCGTGCGAATATTTTCTAATACCCGTTTACTATTTTTTATTTCAAAAATAGAGTACTGAATCCTTCTACCAAATTTTTTCAAAAATGTAGAAAATTTAGTTCTTCTTCTTGTACTTTCAAAATCATACGAAACAATATACATATCATTTTATAGTAAACCGTGGATAATCTTTGGTATCATTCATCATACAATAGTAATAATCCCGAATAAAACAAAAGATGTCTTCCTTGTTTTCCATCAATACATCAGAAAAAATCAAAATATACTTTTTTTGTTTTGCAAAAGAGAGTGAATACACTCCTTTTGTTTTTGTAAAATCTTTTTTATCTACTTGTTTGAGATTAAATGACTTTACAATTTGCTTATTTATAATGCAACGAAATGGTTCTACCAAGTCACAAATTAATGATTTTCTCTGAAAAAATAACGTATGATATACCCCTTTATAAGAATCAAAGCCAAACAACCCAGTAATTGCATCAACAAAATTAAACAACATGGTATAGCCAATATCCATGAGTACATTTATCTCATCTACCTTTGCCCGTGGCATACGTTTATACCAGCCGATGTCACCAAAATAGCTCGCAAAAAATTGCTTTGTGTTACTTCCTTCATATCCTAGTAACTCTTTTGACGTCAAAATATTCTGTGTATTGGCAACAATACTGTCCCATTGTTCTTGCATCTTCTTTTTTCCTTCATCAGGATGTAGGAGAATATATTGATTAAATAATTTATTTGCAACTAATCGCTTCGCGATATCAAAGGTATCTGTTCGATTATATTGTTTTTCGCGGAGTAAATAGTTTCCTTCTGCCACAGAAATAAGCGAGGCATAGGCTAAAAAATTATCCCGAAGTAAAAACAAAGAAACACCGTAATACTGACAATTACGTATGAGCACAGTCGTAATAGTACAATCTCCTATAACAAACAAGGCAAATACCTTGTGGCAGGATAATTGATTTATAATTGCACCATCTCGAGTAAGGCAGATATTATCATTTTTAAACTGTAATCGATCTTCGGCAATGTCACTTGCGGTGACAATTAATAACTGTTTTTCTTTAAAATCTGGGAGGGACATCATAAGGGATGACAGAGAGGTTGATAAATACACTGTGCACATTTGGAACTATTCACCAAAATTTTAGCGTCTTCAGCAGAAAAATTTTGCATTTTTTCTATAATACCCACAAAGATATTCCACTCCTCTATGCTTGGCATTGGTATATCGTAGCGCTTATTATCACTTAGTGAATGTATCTTTAATTCTAATACCTCATAACCCATTTCTTTCATACAGGCCATTTGCGCGTACAGTTGATACCTGTGCCCATCGTATATCTTATATAACTTTTTTTTGCGTTCTATTAATATCTTATTTTCACTATCATACACATCAATTTTTCCACAAATGCCAAGAGTATCAGAGTAGATATCCAAATTCATTACATATTTTTTGCTTGAAGAGTAAGTATTTTTTTCAATACTTTCGTGGGCAATCGTTCCCGCTACTTGTGGCACACGGTGAAATGTTTTTTTGTGAAAATTATCATACACCGTATGCAAGTACACCGATCGAGGACAAAAAATAAAATCATTTATTTTAGAAATTTGAATATATGATTCCATGGAGGCTATTTGGATTTTTTTGAACTATTTGTTTTAGTGAATTATTTTTTTTACTTTTAAACAATGCTATTTTTGTTTCCTCCATAGAAATATACGTTATGGTTGATTGAATTTATTTTTGGTTATGATTAGCAAGCCACATATCCCACTCTTTATCCTCAATAAAGAAATCTGGTTTCTCCGGTTTTTGCTTGATACCATTTTCCTTTTGAAACAACATTAAACCCTTGCGTGCAATATTATACGCACCATTAGCATCGCCATTTGTAATCAATGAATCGTGTTTTCTGCTATCAAAATGATTACCATCTTGATCGCGTACAGGAGAAAGTAAAAAATCATCATTTTTCATATCTGTACCTGTGTTGCGTATCTGTTGGATAACATCAATTATAAACCGCAGAGATTCCCAGGCTGTACGTTTTATATCAATTTTCTTTAAATCAATACCTTTGTCGATAATTTGCATACGAATAGAATGATTCTTATCACAGTTATCAAATAACTCATCCAATGTTTTTTTTATTTCCTGCTTTTTTGGGGTCCAGCGCACTTTTATTTCTTCCCCACTTACTGGCTCATTTATTCGTTCACGGTAATAGCGATCCAAATCTACACCATTCTTTCCAGAATACAAATTCCACATTTTTCCATTTTGATCTTTGTACGTAAAACAATAATCCTTTCCATCAAATATAATATCAGTAAATAGGTCGGCAATTTGCTTTTTAATTTTATCCTCTGAACCTTTTTTCAAATAGATACTTTTGCGCCAGCCGGTAACTGGATCTGTTTGTGAAGTATAATTTGCACGAACATATAGCATAATACCGAATTGCGATTTTCCTTCGATATCTTGAAAATTTGCAACCGGTGGAGTAAGTTGTAATGCGTTTGTGACCGATCCGATACTACCAACCTCTGCTTTTTTATCTACCAAAAAGTTCAATTTTTTTGCAAGTGCGAGCTCCAACTTTTGATACACCTGTTTTTCGATTTTTTGGCGACCACGCTTGAATCCTTTATCCAATTTTTCAAGCACGATATATGCATTGTGCTTTACCGCTAAGTCTACAATATTTCGTACAACTTGTGAGATATATCCATCCTTTAATTCTTTGATTGTTCCAATGGTTTTCCAATTTTTACGTGCATCGTCACGATTACCCGCTCGTTCTTCCAATTTTGTGGCATAATTCTGTCCCTTAATTTCATTGAAGCTTCCTTGGTCGAGAATCTCACCTTTCTGATTGATCACGGAATAATATGCAAGGTGCTTTTCACCTCGGTCAATACCTAAAAAGCAAACTTTTTCTTTGTTGCCAATCATTACCTTATTAGTTTCTTCGATATTTTTATACCACTTATCTGGTCGGTGAAAATTTAATGTCAAATTACAATGAAAAATAAATTTCTCTTTTTCAAATCTCTTCTTACTTGCTTTTATAGCATTACCGTCTTTATCTTTATTTTTTACCAAACCTTGTACGATTGGTCGATAAAAAATTTCTGCCTTACCATTTAACTTTGGTTTATTTTGAATTTCACTAAATACCGAATTCCAGTAAATTGTGTGAAGATTTTGACTTTCATAGTATTTTTTCTGTTTGTCTCTTAAGTTATTATCTTTATTGCGAATTTCAAAAAGATAAACTGTTCCACTCTTTACTGCATCATCCAAAAAAGTTTTATTAATTTTACTAGTAAAATTTAATTTATAACCCTGACTTTCAACATCAGTAAAAAAATCGTTCAATGTTTCATATTTATCACTATCCCTCAAAACAAAATTATAATCTTTGTATTTGAAACCATCTTTTTCATAAATATTAAAAAATGATTTGTAGCAATCAATAATTTCTTTTAAATTATCCTTTGCTTCATCATTTTTAATTATTATTTTACCTTCGTTATTTAAACAATTCTCTGGACATATCCATCCGAGTAGTTGAGCGGAGTTAAAACATTTTCTTACAAAGCCACCAATCCCAGTTGGAGTAGCAATTTGCTTATACTCCATTTTCCAATACACATCATCCCCACCTTTAATTTCATACAATTCATTCTTTTTTGTTGTCTTGCTTTTTCCCCTACCTTCAATAACTTCTTTCGCAAAAAATTTCTTATTTTCTTCCGTCAAAATAACTAAATACTTATTTTCATCTTTATCTTTCAAGATAACGCAATGGTTATCGGTTATTTTATTTTCATCCCACCCATCCGCAAGTGAAGCATTTTCAAAATTCAATTTCAGTTTATTAATTCCCTCTGTCGGCTTTTGCGTAAGATAATTACGGACAATATCATATTCTTTCGTCGGATTATCTTGAAATAAAATTTCTTCAAGTGGATTGTAAATTTCTGCATTCAAAGAATTGCCCCTGATCTTATTTTCACGAACTTTAAAATACTTTAAGATTTGGTTTGTAAACAAAAGACTATCAAGCCAATCTTTTACAATTTTTGTATTCTCATCTTGCTTGTGATTCTCCATTTCCAAGACCTTAGTTTTTTTGCCTTCAAAAATCTCTCTATTTGCTTTTATGTCGGCACAAATCATCTTCAAAAGCTTTTGAGAATTTGAAAGACTTAGCTCGTTTTTTATTTTTTGTTTATCATCATCATTGTCTTTAAAATGTTCTTTAAATGCCACGACACTATCCGCACTGTCGAGAACACTGAAAAAATCCGAGAGCTCAATCACCTGTGGAACCTTGATCTCCCCCTTGTCTGACTTAAATATCTTTTCTTTATATAGCAATTCTTTTAAGGTCATCCAATCACCAAAATATTTTAAAGAAATGGTATTGAACGCCCTGTCTGACCAGTAAACACCATGAAAGTCATCTAGATTCAATATTTTTTCAAACAATCCATTCTCAATTTTTGGATTATGTATATCTTTCTTTTTTAAAATTTTATCAAAAAATATATCACCTTTTGTTGCCACTTCCACCAATCTTTCTTTTAAATCTTCTGAAGTTTTGATTGATTCAATAAATTCACCTTTCTCTCCACAACCGATCTGTTTATATAATGTCTTGAAGAAGCGAAGTTTTTTCGATTTATCTGTTTGTTGTTGATTGTACAAATTAATAATAAAATTAGCATTCCCAATTTTTTTATTATAGACTTCGATACCTGTTTGAGACATGCAAGCGTTGAAATGCTTTATCTCAAATATAAAAGAAGTAATAGGGTAAAGCTGATTTTGATCTTTATCAATCGTTGCAATGTTGTTATCTTCCAAAAACTTCAAAGCTTTTTCATACTCAATTTTACGTTTTTCAAAGTCCAAAATATTATCACAAAATTTCGGTAAATTCTTACCCACAATACGCGAAGCCACAGCAGTGTCCTTTTCTTCTTTTATGGTGTAAT
The DNA here is from genome assembly GCA_964522435.1 of uncultured Gammaproteobacteria bacterium. Lineage (GTDB taxonomy): Bacteria > Patescibacteriota > Patescibacteriia > Magasanikbacterales > UBA922 > CAZFUL01. The sequence continues at coordinate 34,107 of CAZFUL010000004.1, read as the reverse complement.
AATTTTCTCGATTTTGATTAAAGCCACCAAAATAAGTGAAAAAACCTTCGAACACACCTTTAGTTTGAGCACTCCCTAAGGCTTTTTCCAAATCTTGTTTTGACACAATCTTCCCATTCCGCGCTTTCAAATTCATTCCAGCAAATGTATCAATGTTTTTACGAATATAATTCAAAATTCCTGCCTCAGTAAGAACTTTGTATCCGTTTTCTTTTAGAACTGGCCTTCCATTTGAGAAGAAGCCTGCTGTACTCTTAAATACTTCCCCTTCAAATTTATAAATATCACCAAAAGATTCACGCAATTTCTTTTCTTCATTTTCAATCTCTTTTTCCTTGTTTTTAAAATCTTTATCGGCTTTCTTTTTATCAATTCCTAATAATTCTTTTTTTAAAATCAAATATGTTGAAAAATTTATCTCCCTAGCGTTGTCATTTTCCAAACTCTTGGTAATAAAATCCTCATGGAGTTTATCAAAAACTGGCTTCAAAATTTGATAAGCATCCTCAATATTCTGATCATAAATAAATTTCGGATTTGCTTTTTCAATATTTTCCCGTGTTTTTCCAACTGGTTTCAACTCAAACCTGAGCGTCTTACTCAAAGAATATCTATTGGTAAACTGCTCAAAAACATTATTTTGTTTTGACATACTCCTATATTATTATAGATAAAAAATATATCTTATTTTACTCTGTCATAATCGTCCATTTTAATCAACTCTTCAATAAAAACTCTATACAAACAAAAAAAGACGACGGTGGTCGCCCAATAAATGCGCTTACCAAACGGTTAAGCTGTATTGGAACCGTCGTCTATCTTTATGCTTAAAGTAGACACGGTTTGGTAAGTGCATAAGTTTTGGGCGACAACAGTATTTTTACATAAACAAAATAAATATGCAAATACTCTCTCCCTCCTTGACAATTCAGCCCACATCACCTATCACCTTTCCGCTCGCAACCAATTCCACCAAGCGAGTAGAAAGAAGTATAGCCATGACGTTACCCCTGTATCTCAAGGCCATGCAATACCTCATCATCGACGTCTTGGATGGGCTTCGACCGGCCATCCTGCATCGCTTGCAGACAGAAGGTATCGTATATGTCGGCGACCTGCTGCCGATGAGCGACAACCAGATCAAAATGGCGGTAGGTGATAATTTCGCCGATCGCATCAAGGAGCAGGAGCGAGATTTCATCGTCTACCTCGACGAAGACGGACAGCTGACGCTGAACTTCGGCACCCGGCTCGACACCCTTTACCCCGGCTTGGCAAGCGCCTACACGGACTGGCGCAAGACCCAAGCCTAAAGGAGCACGCACCGAGGGTGACTCTGTGGAAACACGGCGTCCCCCTCGGCCTCGCATACACCCCATTCACCTATTCTCTTTCAAAGAGAATTTTTTATTTTCAAGAACATTTTTGGTATGGAAGCTCTGTGGATAACCAATACCTTGCATTACATACTACCTTGTAGTATATTTACTCTATTCAATCCTATTTGAGGATATATGGACAAAAAAATAGAAAACACTACCGCGCAAATGCGCAAAGGAATTTTGGAATTCTGTACCCTGTTAGTCATTGCCCGTGATGCCTTGTATGCGGCAGACATCCTTGCCGCACTCAAATCCGCAGATTTATTAGTCGTGGAAGGCACCCTCTATCCCCTGCTGAGTCGACTAAAACGAGATGAATTGGTTTCTTACGAATGGAAAGAATCATTTGGCGGGCCACCAAGAAAATATTACCGCATTACTCCTAAAGGAAAACAAACGATTGATGAATTAAAACAATCCTGGCAATCATTATCAACAACATTACATACTCTTATTGAAACCTATGAAAAAAGTCATTAATGCAACACTTGGTGGACACGTATATCTTTTTGAAGAAGATGCGTATACAACACTCAGCACCTATCTTGAGGAAGTAACAAAAACCCTTAACAATAATCCAGATAAACAAGAAATTATCATGGATATTGAAACCGCTATTTCTGAGCATATTAAAACAACCATGCGCTATCAACATGCGGTTACTATTCAAGAAATAACAGTGGTCATTACCCGCATGGGAAATCCAGAAGCATACACTGCAGAAACTATGCAGACACAAGAACAATTACAACAAGAGCCTCCGCTGTCTGAAGAAAAACCAAACAAAAAATTATACCGTGACCCAGAAGATAAAGTAATTGCTGGGGTATCCAGTGGTTTATCGGTATATTTGGGTATTGATACAACAATTATTCGTGTGGCATTTGTGGTAGCAACATTATTTTGGGGTTGGGGTCTTATTGTCTATATTCTCTTGTGGATTACCATGCCAGAAGCAAAAACAGTCAGTGATCGATTACGGATGCAAGGGCGTCCCATTACTGTCGAAAAAATAGAAGAGTATGTCTATAGTGCCGCACAAAAAGCAAAAAAACATGCAGAGGATATTGCAGAACGCGTAAAGGAAAAACAACACAATAGCAAACAATAACAAACCCACTTGTTATCCTTCACAAATCGCCGTATACTACCATTCTTCAGTCACCTCTAACCTATTATTGTATGAAAAGCAACCTCGACAATCTTATGTGGCGCTATGCCACCAAACAGTTTGATCCAACAAAAAAATTATCTGAAGAACAACTCAATACGATTCTTGAAGCCATGCGTCTTTCACCATCATCATTTGGCATTCAACCATGGAAATTCTACCTTGTGGAAACCCCTGCAATACGCGAACAATTGAAAGAGGTTTCTTGGGGGCAAACACAAGTGACAGATGCTTCTCATATTATTGTCGTAAGCTCTCGTATAGGACTGACACAAGCAGATGTGGATCGCTTTGTAGACGATATTAGACAAACACGTGGCGTATCTCAAGAAGAGGTGCAGGGATACCGCGATATGATGGTTGGCTCTGTGACACGAATGACAGAAGAAGAACGCAATAGTTGGTGTGCACGCCAAAGCTATATTGCCCTCGGTTTTGGACTGTATGCAGCAGCACAACTCCATATTGATGCCTGCCCCATGGAAGGATTTGATGTGGCAAAAGTAAACGAGATTCTTGGCATTACAGATGATGGCTACTGTGCCCGCGCCTATCTTGCTCTTGGATTCCGCTCTGAACAAGATGCGTATGCAACACTAAAAAAAGTGCGCTTTGCAAAAGATCTTGTTATTACAAAAAAATAATCTTTTTCTCCCCTTCCTTTTATAGCTATCATACATGCAACAAAAAAGCCCCGAGTATATCGGGGCTTTTTGTATATAATACAGATTTAACGAGAAGGACTTGTTGAGGAACGATAGGGTGCTCTTCGACGAGGAGGTCCTGAGCGACGAAAATCTCCACCTCCACTAGACGGGCGGCGGTTACCACCACCACTGCGAGGGGCAAAAGAACGTCCACGTGGGGCATTGCTACTACTTCTATCGGTGCTACTACTGCGATCATTATTTCGGTTTGAACGAAATGGAGGTCGTCCACCTCCGCCGCCACGGTATGACTCAGATTCACTTTGTGGTGCACGAGGCCGCTCTGGTGGAAGGGCGGGTAGAGATAAAATAGGTAATGTTTTTCGAATCAATCGTTCAATTTTTCTAATATCTGCTTTTTCTGAAGGAGTCACAAATGAAATTGCTTTTCCATAGCGACCTGCTCGTCCAGTACGCCCAATGCGATGCACATAATCTTCAGAATTATCTGGAAGATCAAAGTTAATCACCAAAGAAATATCTTTAATATCAATACCACGAGCAGCAATGTCGGTAGCCACCATGACACGGAAACGTCCTTTGGTAAATCCTTCAATCGCAATTTGTCGTTGATTTTGTGAACGATTGGAATGAATTTCTGTTGAACTATGTCCCATGTTTCTAATATCACGAGCAATTTTTTTTGCACCATGTTTTGTGCGAGAAAATACCAAAATAGTCGGATCTTTATATTCTTGTAAAAGAGAATCAAGCAACCGCATTTTATCATTTTTTGTAACAACAAATACTTCTTGCTCTACATTTGCGGCAGAGGTCCCTTGTGGTGCAATCTCAATGCGAAGGGGAAGGTTCATAAAACTTGCTGCAAGCGAAGAAATGCTTGATGGCATGGTTGCAGAAAATAACATGGTCTGACGTTCTTTTGGTGCTTGTTGCAAAATACGTTTAATTTGTGGCAAAAAGCCAATATCCAACATGCGATCTGCTTCATCTAAGGTGATAACCGTAACATTATGTAATTTATAAATCCCTTGTTTCATCAAATCTTCCAAACGTCCAGGGGTTGCAATAACAATATGCGGATTTTTTTGCAACGCGCGAACTTGTTGATGTTGAGATGTTCCCCCAATAACAACAGCAAGCTGTAAGCCAAGTGGACCACCAATATTTTTTAGTGATGCTTCTACTTGCAATGCAAGCTCTCGTGTTGGTACCAATACCAAGCCTTGTCCTTTATATAAGGCAATGCGTTGAATCATTGGGATACCAAACGCTAAGGTTTTTCCTGTCCCAGTTTGGGCAATACCCACAACGTCTTTTCCTTCTAACGCACCAGGAATTACCTGATGTTGAATCGGGGTAGGAATATCAAATTGCTTCTGTGTGAGAATAGCTAACAGCTTTTCTCCAATGCCAAGGTCGCGAAAACGCGCTTGTGCGGGTTGTGTCTGTGTCATAAAAAAAATATGTGACCCGATATTCTTGTAGGTCACATATTGACACCAAAAGAGTCGAGCCGCTCAAGCAAAAACCTGAGCATAATTAATGAATGCAGTACTATACCAGATGACCAGTCTTTTGTCAATAGCTTCTGGATTAACTAAGTTGTATCGCTTAAGTTAGTTAACGAATCCAACTAAGAAGCCAATGCCAGCTGCCCGCAGGCCGCCGCAATATCATCCCCCATGGTCTTTCGCTCAGTTACCGTAATATCATATTTGCGCAAGATCTCTTTAAACGCATCAATACGGTCTCTTTCTGCCCGAGTAAACAATTTTCCTTTTACTGGATTATAGGGAATAACATTCACCTTTTTAATAGCGGTTTTTTGAATATAACTTGCCAACTCTTTTGCTAATTCTGGCGTATCGTTGACATGAGAAATAAGCGTGTATTCCACGGTTAAATAATGGGTTTTGTTGCCTAATATTGTTTGATATTCATGAGACCATGCCGCCAATTCTTTAATAAAATTAGGAACGGTTGTTGGAACAATTTCTTCTCGTTTTGCTTGATTTGCACTATGCAGTGAAATCGCAATACGAGCACCTGGCCACTCTTTATCAGTGAGCACTTTTTTGAGTTGATTTAATATACCAACGGTAGAAACCATAATTTTTGTTTCGCCTAAATCGGTATATTTGAGCCAGGTATGAATAGCTTCTTTTACATTCTCATAATTGGCAAAGGGTTCACCCATACCCATAAAAACAATGTTCGAAATACGTTGTGATAACTGTGGTCGTTCTTGCAAAAATTGCTGCCAAAAACGATATTGATCAATAATTTCATCACTGTGCAAACTACGCTTTAACCCCATCGTTCCTGTTGCACAAAAAGTACAGCGCATAGCGCAACCAATTTGACTGGACACACAAATTGTCCATTGTTCACGGCGATTTGCCATTAACACGGTTTCAAACACTTTACCATCCGCACTTTGTACCACGGCTTTAAAAGTATCGTGGGCCGCACTTTCATAAAGATTTACCAAAGAAATACTGGACCAACGAACCTGTTCAGTAAGTTCTTGTCTCATGGCAAGTGGCAGGGTACTTACCTCTTCCCACCCAGTAATAGAGACGTCAAACAAGGCTTTTTTGATTTGATCAAAACGGAATGTAGGAATAGTAGGAAATAATTGTTGTATCTGTTCAAGACGAGATATATACATATAGGATACTTATGAGCCAAGAGCCTAGCACAAACATATATAAAAGACAAGATCACGATGAGCGTTGCTTCCCAAAACGTAATAACAGCATTATCCAAAAAAATTCAATAATATCTTTTTTTGATAGTTTTGACTTCCCTTTTTTTCTATCATGAAAGGTAACCGGGATTTCTTTAATAGTAAATCCTGCCAATTGCGTACGATACAATAATTCTTCTTGAAATGCATAGCCATTACTTTTAATCTCTGTAAGCGGCAATGTTTCTAATACCCTTCTTGTAAAACAACGAAATCCAGAGGTAACATCTTTTACCTTTATCCCAAGAAGGGTGCGAGAAAACCACATCGCGCCAGTACTCATGAATTTGCGTAATACGCCCCACCCAACAATATTTCCACCAGCAATTTTTCGTGACCCAATCACTAAATCAGCACCTTCTTGTGCTGCGGCAAGCATTCTAAGAATATCTTTGGGGTTATGAGAAAAATCAGCATCCATTTCAAAAACATAGTCAGCTTTTTTTTTCAACGCCTCTGCAAATCCCGCAAGGTAAGCCGATCCAATGCCCAACTTTCCTTTTCTTTCCAACAAATACAGCCCTGTTGCCTGTGGGTGTGATCGAACAATATTGGCAGTCCCATCAGGAGAAGCGTCGTCTACCACCATAACAGAAAGATTCGCTATACTTAAGGCAAAAATAGCATCAAGAAGGGCAGCGATATTTTCTGCTTCGTTATAGGTAGGTATGACAATAATAGTATTCATAGCTGCCTTAGTATAGCAAAGTGCGCTAAAATGGGCTACTGAGCGCATAGAGGAAAAAAAATCCCGCATCTATCGGGATTTTTTTACGTACTTGCTTATCTTACAGAACTCTCAACAGCGGGTTCAGACATGAGCATATATACTGGCGGGTCTTCTCGTTGTTCTAATTCAGTCACCAGTTCTTCTACTAATGGCACGGTCACGGCGAGTGGTTTGGTATAATATTCAGGTGTATCCTCTCCGCCCGTTACCGGAAAGCGTAATGCAGGAACATACAGTTCTTCTTGAATTGATTGTTGATCTACTTCACGATTGATAAAATATTGAATATAAATCACCTCCGGAGTGCCAAGGGTATAAGTAATCATAGCGGCATCAGTTGTCTGTCCCCATTGATACGATGTACCACCTTCTTCGGCTAAGGCAACTAATCTCTCAGTATCGCCTACCAGTGGATATGCAGAGGATTCTTTTGTGCCTGCTACAATATTCCAAACACTTTGCACTTGTCTATTAAACTGTTGTACACCAACGTCTAAACCAATTGGATACTCACCGGTTTGATCATAAACAATATTATTACCTGCTTGGTGTGGAAATACGATTCTCACCTCAGGTGTACTAGAACTATATTGTTTCCAACTATCGTTTACCATTGGTTCTCCATAATGATCGATAGAAATACCTTGTTCAGCTAAAAAGTTTTTTGCAATGGTGATATTTTCTTGGTTATCTAATATTGGATATTCTTGTATATCTTCTGGATAATTAATATATGCTTGATTAAGCATTGCAGTTCCTGCCGCAAAATCTATAGAATATTGATATCTTTTATCACGACTACTCATGGTAATGTAATTAATATCAACATCATTAAGTGGAAAAAATGTATTCTTTTTACCACGTAAACTGTTTGAAATTTGTTCCATGGTTGTTCTATCAGCAATTCGTTTGTATACAGGAAGTGGTTGGGCTGGAAATTGAATTTCTTCTCCTTCATATCGATAGGTAAATTGATATTCTGGATAATACATCATCATTTTTCCAATATCAGAAGAGATACTACTTCCTCCTCCTAAACCATCAGCTTCAACCCCATCAATCATAGCTTGTCGATTTTGTGAGAGTTGAGCCTGTATGCCAGCAAGCGATCCAAAGGCTCTGGCGTCTCTGGCAACAATAGTCGCAGGGTTAGAGCGACCAGTATATTGAAAATAACTTAATGAAGCGACCACGATAATCGCGACAGAGGCGATTCCAACGGCAAGGAGAGGTTGTTTCATAGGATGAAATAGATGGATAGAAGATATCAATTGTTGATACCATGATTGTTTTGGCTGTTCTTGCAAACGAGTTAATAACTCTTTACGAAGCGATTCAAGATACGCAGTATTCATAACAATATGCTCTTGCACAGCGTCAAGTTGTTCTAATATCTTGGCTATTTGTTTTTCTTTCCCAGCAAGAGATGGTTCGAGCAAGATAAGCTCTGCGATACGTGTGTCTATGTGCTGTTTTGATATCATAGGGGTAGATCGATAAAAGAAAGGCAGAGCAATAAGATAATATGTTCTTTTAAGACACTCACTCCACGAGAATACATCATTCGGCAAGCCGTTGGTGTTTTTTTTGTGATTGCGGCAATTTCATCATAACTCATGCCATGCCACACGCGCAGTAACAGAACATCTTGTTGATCTTGTGTTAATAGTTTCATTTGTTTTTGCACGTCTTCCAACAATAACCGTGCATGTGTTGCTTCTTCTAGATTGTCACTACTTGGCACTGGCTGCGTATCGTCGCCATCAATATCTACCGTTGTTTTATGGGTTCGGTAATAATCTATGACCGTGTTACGAGCAATACGATAGAGCCAAGTGCGAAATGAGGCAGCTTCTGGATTAAAGCGATGAATCTGATCAATTACTTTGATAAAAATATCTGATAACAAATCTTCGGCTATTTCTTTATGAGAGGTTTTTATGTATACAAAGCGATAGATATCTTTCGCATAGGTATCATAGATCGTAGCAAATTGGGCGGTATCGCCTTGCTGTACGGCTCGAATAATCTCGGCTATCTGCGCTTGTGTCATAGGTGGTTATTGAGTACTCGCTATATATATACGATATAGTAAGGAAAATGTAACAAAACGATACATTTAAATCCTTTTCCAAGCTCCATTAACAAATTTCGCAATAGCCTTACCGCCACATTCAATCCCATCCTCATCGAGATATACCACATGTATGGCAGTGTCAGACGCTTGTCCCTCAGAATAATGTCCTTTTCTCATATAGGTATACACTGATGGACCGAATTTTTCTGCAACCCGCACTTCCCATAAATAAAGACCCTGCTCATCTTCCTGGCAACGAAGCTCTTCAAATGCTCCAGCTATTACTGATTCAAATAATTCTTGAACACTCTCTTTTGGTGGTATTCGTTCTACTGAAGTTTCTACAGATGGTATTTCAATAGGTGGTTGTGAGGGTCTTTCTATCATATCCTATATTCTATAAAAATTAATTATCTACACTAACACCAAAGCGAGATAATTTTTCTCGTAATTTGGATATATGTTTATATAATATCGGTGTATACCCAGCTTCAAAAAGTGATTGAGAAATCACTAAAAATCTTGCTCCCTCTTCCCGAAACTTAGCAGCATGAAAATACACAACACCGCTCCAGTCAAATCCGATAGCTTTTATCGTTTGTTGCATATACCGTATGTTATTTATGTCTTTTCCCCATTCCTTCATGTTTTGGATACCCTTCGTATGGGTCGCTCATATCTGCTTCACTATCGATTTTTTCATTCTCTTTTTTTACTTCAAAAGAAATATTATATTCCCTCATCTTTTCAAGAGCAATCTCTTTTGTTTTTTTTAATCTTTCTGGATTAAAAAATGGAATGTCACCTGTATAAGGTAAATTCTCAAGCCAACGATCAATTAAATAGGTTCTATTTTCTCTCACCGGTTCGTAATCTCGCATGTATTCATCAATTTCTTGACAAACCTCAATGATCGTATCCTCCCAATCTTGTTCAATCGTGGATTCATCCATATATCTTGGATCAAGAGAACACTCACTGCGATGAGTTAACAAATAAGAAAAAATTCGATCTGAATCTGTCCCAGTAAAGCCAATACCCGTAAATCGAGCACCATTATGAAACGTATTTATTAGATGAGATTCTATAATAGGCAACCCTAACCCTTCAGCAACTATTTTTAACCGCCGACGTTGTTCTTTTGTGTAAGGTGTACGATCAAAAAATAATCTTTCATCAAATAAATGCCAGGACGTTTCAGCTAAAAAAGGAATAATCATTTCTGGAAAATTTTTTTCTGTATCCACATTATTACCAGGAGACAATACAGAAACATGAATATCGCTCGCTTGTTCTAAGGGTAATAAATAAAATTCTGGCAATCCTTTCTCTTCTAAATTATCCTGCACACTCAATATTTCTAAATTAACAATAGCAGGTATTTTACCCAATCTATGCCCAATAGCTTTTAATTGATCATGAATCGTACTGCGGTAACTATCAAAATAAGTAATCACATCCGCTGATTGTTTCTCTGATTCGAGTGTCTTTATTCGTTCCATTTCTATACGATATTTTTCTAGTAAATGATGATACTCTTTTTTCGCTTTTTCTTCCGAAAAAGAAAGCGCCCACTCTCGTAATTTTTCTTTATCTTTTTGTTCATCCGTTATTTCTATATCAGGATCGGCATCTACCAACTCCTGTAATTTTTTTTTCATATCAGCTGTCCAAATAATAGGTTTTGGCTTCAACAGATCATCCTGTGATCTCAAGTGGAATTGTTTTGTCATAGTAGATACGAAGATTATTGATATATAGGTAGTGTAAAACACATCCTCCATTTCCAAATAGAGTACCATACTTATATTGGCCAGGATATAGCAATAGATAGGTCTAAAAAAACAGCTATATACAAATACTTGATATAGGTATATACTCTCTCTATATACATCTGCTGTCTCTTGTAGACACAGTACTCCTCTTCTCATCGCCAAGTAGTATAAAGGTTTACATGCACAAACAATGTCCCTTTATTTACTTTTAAGATGTTACTCCCTGCCTGGAGCAACCAGGAATCACTCTCAGTAACATACTGCTACTCTCACGTCGAAAAACATAGCCAAACAAAGGGATATTGCCGTTTATGTATGTTTTATTCACATAACCTCAACACTATGACCGATGAAGACAAAAAGAAAGAAGAAGCAAAAAAAGAAGAAACAAAAAAAAATTTTAACATTGGTGTAAAAATGGGCAAGGAAGACGCTAAGGATGAAAGTAAAGAAAAAAAAGATCAATAACACTCCCTGTTGTAGCCGTTGTTATGGTGCTTCTGCGCATAATTAAAGGTGAAAAAGTACTATCATAAACAAACAGAAAAAGATCCTCAACCGATACGCCTATGCGTATCGGTTTTTTATCTCTATAACACACCGTCCTCTATCCAACATATTTTTTCCGATCTAAATAATATACTAGCCATAACACGAATATATAGATGATATGTTCATCGATAATAGGATTGTTTTTTGGTGGAAACAGTGATAGCCACATGAGAAATAAAAGAATGGTTCCACTCCATGTTGCAATACGTTGAGCAATTCCCAACAATAACGCAATCCCTATACATAAAAGCCCGGCCATAAACAACCAATCCACCCATAGTTGTCCGGCAAGCAACTGAAACATGGGAGCAAATGGACCATGGGTACCAAACAACAAAAATTGCTGTGTTGGTGACTGGCCTGATATCCATGAATCATCTGACGCAGTTGCAAACCCTAAACCAAACAATTTATCTAAAAAAGCCCAAAAAAATATCACCCCCATACTCATTCGCAACACTATCACGATTTTTTTTATTTTTTGATTCATATATGATATTTATCGAATAATAACTTTTTTTACTTTTTTTTCAAAAAATATCTGCGCAATCCCCATCATCTCTTGCGTTGAAAATGGATGATATGATGCAAATAAGGGATTAAGCGTTTTCCCAGGTCGAAATTCTTGCAAAAAAAGTCGCTCCGCTCCTTGCAAGATACTTGCCATGTTTTCAAGAATAACGTTGGTGTGAACTTCTTTTATGAGTGTTGTTCGAAACTCATATGGTATAGTGCTTTGCTTAAGCAGCTGAATGCTTTTACTTATTTGCGTTTCTTTTACTCTCTTACCAACCAGCGTTGTATAGTGGGATAATGCAGTTTTTACATCCATAGCAATATAATCTACCAGCTGTTCTTTTAGTAATTGCGCTATCACCTCTGACCTGTTTCCATTTGTATCTAGCTTCAAAAAAAAACCTCTTTCTTTTATTTTTCTCATAAATGGCAGTAAATCTGCCATCATCGTCGGTTCCCCACCACTAATCACCACCCCTTCTAATTTTCCTTTACGTGTTTCAAGAAAACGGAAGAAAAGCTCTTCTTCGATAAAACTATCTTTTATTTCTTGAAGTAATTCAGGCAAAACAAATTCCGGATTATGACAATACCCACAACGAAATTGACAGCCAGGAGTAAATACAATACAAGCGACCTTGTCTGGGTAGTCTAATAAAGTAAATCGTTGTATACCAGATAATTTCATGTAGAGATATTATTTATTTTGAGTAATATAGCGATCAATAAATTGTTTGTTTGACAGGACACATTCTTGAAAATGTTTTCGAGACATGTGCTCTGATTTTTTCCCAATATTAAAATAGGTTACTGGACGATGATAGCCCATAACCCGGGTCCACACTTCGCAACGAGTTCTTTTTTCTTGTAGGGAATTCATATAGGTATATGTAAAAAATAAATACTGATTATTTATGACTTTCTGCATTCATATAATTCTGTCTCCAAGCGGTATCAATGGTAGTTTCGTCAGTGAGCCCCAATGCTTGATCACAGGTTGGACAAAAATCATGTTCACCTGCAAGATACCCATGTTTTGGGCAGATAGAAAATGTGGGGGTAATAGTAATATAGGGTAAACGAAAATTACTCAAGATATTTTTGACTAATGATCGACAAGCAATGCCGCTACTTACTCTCTCATTCATATAACAATGCAACACTGTTCCACCTGTATATTTTGTTTGTAGTGTATCTTGTAATTCTAATGCTTCAAATACATCATCGGTATAACCAACAGGAATTTGGGAAGAATTCGTGTAATACGGTGCTTCCTTTGTCCCCGCTTGTAATATATCAGGAAATCGCTTTTTATCTTCTTTCGCGAATCGGTAGGTGGTTCCTTCTGCAGGTGTTGCTTCTAAGTTATATAAATGTTTTGTTTCTTCTTGAAACAGCTGTAATTTTTTTCTCATCACATCCAAGATATCCATTGCAAATTGTTGCCCCCAGTTGTCTGTGATACTATGTTCGTCGTTGGTAAAATTTCTAATGGCTTCTTGGAGGCCATTAATACCAATAGTCGAAAAATGATTATGCAAATTGCCCAGATACCGTTTTGTATACGGAAATAATCCCGCATTAATCCATGTTTGAATTTCTTTTCGTTTTATCTCCAAAGAAACTTTTGCCATATCCATGAGATATTCCAATCGAGAAATAAATCCTTCTTTATCGCCTTTATACAAATACCCCAAACGAGCACTATTAATCGTCACAACCCCAATAGACCCTGTCATTTCCGCTGAACCAAACAATCCACCTCCGCGCTTGCGAAGTTCTTTCAAATCAAGCTGTAACCGACAACACATAGAACGAACATCTCCGGGATTCAATTCTGAATTGATGAAATTTTGAAAATATGGCGTGCCATATTTTGCGGTCATTTCAAACAGCGGAAGATTTTTTTCATCCTCCCAATCAAACTGTTTTCCAATGTTATATGTTGGAATAGGAAAGGTAAATGCACGCCCCTTATTATCCCCTTTCATCATAATTTCAATAAAGGCCTTATTGATTATGTCCATTTCTTTTTGTAGTTCACCAAAGGTATACAAAAATGGTTTTCCACCTAACAGCAACCGTGTATCCCGCAAATCATCAGGGCAGTTCCAATCAAGCGTTATGTTGGTAAAGGGGGTTTGCGTCCCCCAACGAGATGGGATATTCAAATTAAAGACAAATGATTGTATTTGTTGGTAGGTATATTCATAGGTTTTTGTATCAATATAGCTATCAATATCTGCCGCAGTGGCCGAAGGCATAATCGTTTCTATTTCTTGTCGCAGTTCCATGGCATATTTTTTTACATATGGTGCTAAATAGGTATCAACACTTGAAAATGCTTGTGCTCCTGCCCACTCATTTTGAAGAGTTCCCAAAAAATTTACCATTTGGGCAACCGCTGAACTTAGATGCTGTGGTGGGGCAGATTCTATTTTATTTGAGACACCATTAAATCCTTCTTCGAGTAAGGCACGCAAACTCCAGCCAGCACAATAACCAGAAAACATATCCAAGTCATGAATGTGCAAATCTGCATTTCTATGTAAATCACCGACCTCTTTGGGATAAATATGTGATAACCAATAATTAGCAACCACTTTTCCTGCCGTGTTCAAAATTAACCCTCCCAATGAATAGCCTTGATTTGCGTTTGCATTCACGCGCCAATCACTTTTTTCTAAATATTCGGATATGGTTTTTTCCACCTCAACAACAACGTTTTTATCTTCTCGCAGTTCTGTTCTTTTTGCACGATACAAAATATACGATTTCGCAGCTTTGGGATAGTCATAGCGTATCAGTGTTTCTTCTACAATATCTTGAATATGTTCTACGCTTGGAACCCGATCGCCAAGCTGTTCTTCAAGAGCAATCACCGCATCACGGGCAAGAATATGTGCATTCGCCATATCACCATCGCCACTTGCCTGTATTGCTTTTTCAATAGCAATATGTATCTTGCTGATATCAAAATCAACAATAGCACCGTTTCTTTTTTGAATTTTGTATATAGGCATAAATTGATAGATACAACAGTGAATATGCTTATATAAACACATAATAATAAAAAAGGTGTCATAGCGCTGACACCGTATGTGCTATATTGTTTTCTTCTATGGCTCTAAATACTCTTTGAGCAATTTTCTTGCACGAGAAAGATGCAGTTTTACCGCATTTTCTGTTTTATGTACTTGTTCTGAAATAGCCCGAACCGAATAGCCCTGCATATAAAAAAGGTCAATGATTTGTTGATGCAAGGGCGACAACCGTTTAAGTGCAAAAGAGATTCTTTCTGTTTCCCAGATATCTTGTATGTTTTCTGGTGCACGAAGGGGTATGAATACTTGTTCTTCCAAAGAAAAAACCTGTTTGCGACGATATTCATTTACGACAAGATTATGCGCAATGCGAAATAAATAGGTTTGATAGGTGGCGTTTGATGGCAAAAACTGCTGCATTCGGGCAAAGGCACGAGCAAAGGTTTCTTGCACCAAATCCTCTGCCAATGCCGTGTCAGAAAGATGTCTTGAAACATAGTCAAATAACAATGCCTTATATTTATTGTATAACAAGGCAAATTGTTGATTATCTTGTTGCGCCAAACGAATCAATCCTTCGTCAGCATGCCGTTCCGCATATACCCGCTTGGTTGGTAATATAAGCTCTTGTTCCAATATCGAGAGTATAGATGACTCTCTAAACAACCCAGCGTGTTCGGTGTTTCTGTTGATATAAGAAAACACACTCTCCAAAAGGAGAGGAGATTCCTGTTGCACCTGTGCCTTTAATCGTGCTGTCGCTTCTTTTTTTTCTTTTGAATTCTGAAAGGTTGGCTGAAAGGCAACAAAATACTGAAGTTGTTGTTGTGTTGTTATAGGAACAATATACAATTCTTCCTGATAGGTATTGTGCTGTTTGGTTTTATTGGTAACCGATTCAACACATACCTGTTTTTTTTGTAAATCATGCCAGAGTTTATTATAAAAAGATCGTGGCATCACCCCGCCCCATAATTCTCCTGGTTTTTTCCCAATAGCCTCGGAACGAGAAAAGCCCGTCCGCTGCTCAATTGCAGCATTTGCGTAAAGTACCCGAGAATGCAAATCCGTAACCAAAAAATATCCCTGCGCCTGGTCAATGCGTGTTTGTATGGGGGATATAGGAATTTGAGTATTCATACGTAAATCATTTTCTCTATCATACCAATATTTGCGCGCTAAATACAGGGGCAAGAGAAACACAAAAACCCCGATGTAATCGGGGCTTTTGTGTCTGCCGAATTCGTGGAAATTCGGCGGCGTCTTTTAGGACGCTTGGTTGTTGTAGCTCGCCTTCGCTAAAGCTACGGCGGGCAAAGTCAGGGGGTCCACGCCCCCATGTTGTTGGCTTCTACTCGAAACGGTTCAGCCACCAGGTGGGGCTGCACCACTCATCCCCCTCGAGGTTCAGGGTGTGCGGGATCCAGCCCACCGCCTCATGGACGGTGACCCGACGCAGGCACACTTCGAAGAAGCTGTCCTCCGCGACGTCGGGATGGTTCACCACGGCCTCGAAGTCGAAGCCGATGGCTTCATCGAGGGGCAAACCCGGGTAGTCCCCGTCATCGAAGGTGGCTTCCAGACGATCCGGGAAGACCGTCCAGATAAGGCCGCCGCGGACGATGCCATCTTCTTCGCGGATATGCAACCCGCCGAAGTCGAGGGCAGGACCATCGAGGTGGCGCACCTCGAAGCCGAGGCTCTCGAGCTCGAGCCCAGCCATGTTGGCCGTGACCTCGAAGCTCAGCTGGTTGTTCCAGCCGGGCAGGAGCTCGACCCAGGGCTGGCCATCGTCGTTGATGGGGAGGGTCACCCGGACCTCGAAGGCCGGCTCGGGGGGAGGGGCAGGAGGAGTGTCATCACCCTTCGGCTCCTCGGTGGTGGTGGGGATGCAGAGGTCGAGATCGACCTCCAAGCACGCCTGCCGAGGGCAGGCAGTGAGGAAGGCCAGAAACAAAGACCACAGGATGAGGGCACGCATGAGCGTTCCCCTTTCTTTTGAAAGCCCCGCGTTAGTTGTGTGGGGCGGTTGTGAGAGCCAACGCATCAGTGTATGCCTATACAGACACACAAAGAGCGATGTAGTATATGCCCTCTTACGGATTTTGTCAACTATGTACCCAATTATTGTCATTATTTACGAATCTGTATATCATAGGGGGGTATGGTCTCTACTCATCAATCTATTGTTATGCGAAAAAAATCAATCGTTCTATTCTCGACGATCATCATAAGTATGTTCCTCTCCACCGCTCTGGCAAAACCGGCAAAAGGAGTGAGTGATATGATTGACTTACGTGCAAAAGTACGTGACGTAACAAGCACGACGGTTACCGTTGTTATTGACAACACAGAGGAAGTAATCACTATCCCCCAAGATACGGTATTTCCTGGATTATATACCCTAAAAAAAAATGACCGGGTGCAGGTAAGTCATATTATGGATGTAACAGGAGAAGGGTATTATGTCATTAGTGGCTTCGTACGTAGCCCAGCCATTATCTGGTTATTTATTTGTTTTATTGCACTCATTTTATTATTGTATAGAAAAAAAGGAATCGCCTCTATCGGTAACCTTGTGTTGTTGCTTTGCTCTATTTTATTTATTATGGTACCGCTTATTTTGCGTGGCTATTCGCCGGTATTGGTTACCACTGTTGTCGGGACAATCGCACTGAGTAGTAGTGTGTTTATTTCGTATGGAAACACGAAAAAAAGTTTGGCCACAATCGTGAGTATGTTATTGAGTGTATTGATTGTTGGTATCTTATCCTCTTTAGCAATTTCTTTTGCAACGCTTACGGGATTCAATAGCGAAGAAGCAAGTATTCTTCTTGGCTTAGGATATGACAAGCTGAACATGCATAGTTTGTTATTAGCGGCCATGATTATTGGGGCACTTGGGGTGCTTGATGATTTAATCATTTCACAAATTTCTGCCGTGGAAGAACTGCAGCACGCCAATCCTTCGTTAACAAAAAAAGAATTATTTGCTGCGGCCATGCGTATTGGAAAAGATCATAGTACCGCCGTCATTAATACCTTGGCACTTGCCTATACCGGTGCAGCCTTTCCCTTAGTAATCCTCCTCTATATTGGAGAATCTCCTTTTGACAGTATCAGCAATACCCTCAATAATGAAGTGGTTGCGACAGAAATTGTGCGCTTATTAAGCGGTACCATGGGGGTTATATTATCTATCCCAATTGCAACCTGGATTGGGGTGACTATTCTTCAAGGTAATAAAAAGAGATAATTTTCTCCTAGGTAAATATAATACTCACACCCTATAAAAACGAAGAACCCCGGGCGGACGAATCCTACACGGGGGTTACTAGGCTAGCAACGTACTGTAAGGAAAGTGTTGTAATCTTTCCAAAAGTAATAGTGCCAACCCAAAGAAACGGTGCGTACATCTACATAGTCGTGAAGATATGGAGAGACAATAGCTCCATCCGCATCTTTCCACACTGATCCAAGTGCCCGTATCGTGGAAATATGACCCTTTTTAAAGGGACGGAGCAGGGAAATAAACACTAACAGCTCCTCCAAGCTGGCAGGACGCAAATTTTTTTGTCCCATCAGCCGCAAGAGAGTGTCCGTGTCTATATGTGTATCTCGACCAACACCGCGCAGATGCACAAGTGCAAGCCGTATAATCTCTACACCACGGTGATCTTCTCCATGATGCGATTTAAAGAGTGGATGAACTACATGAGCACCCACACGAGTGATCATATTAGCACGAGGGACACGATAGTCCACGCCAGTAGAAAGTTCATCCTGGAACACCAAATAAGGCGAATCACTCATGACTCTATCTCCTTTTTTATGTCTCATATTGAAGCAAGGACACACCCGACCCTATGCCAGGTAATATCCCTGTCACTATTAAAACAGACGACCGCATCTGACGAGAGGTAATCTCCAGCCTTTTTTTGAGTTATTACGAACAAATAAACCAAAAAAAAGCGGAGAATACTACTCAGTAAAATAAAGAACGATAACCTAAATAACCATAAACATAGAATTATGTCAACTGTCCTACAGTGCTTATGCTACAAAAAAGAATAATTACGTATACAAAACTATAATCAAAACCGGATAATTTTCTAAAATAATATTTGCTGCGCAACCCCAGTCCGTTCATTTTCTTCAAACACCTTTACTGTACCAAACACGCCATCATATCCGGGGGTAATAACAATAGTTCCTTGACGCACACGATCAATGGCTATGGCAACTTCTTTCGAAGAGGCTACTTCTATATCTTTCAAGGGACAATCCAATAAAATAAAAAATTCAGAACCTAACGATGTTATGAGGGTATCATACACTGCTTGTACCCGCTTGGTCGCCACCCCAACACCAAAGGTATCTGCCAAAATTTCTGGAAGAGGCACAACAGAAGTATAGGGAATACGCCGCGCAATTTTTGCTTGGGCTCCTGTTCTATCCGCCAAATCATCTACACGATGCATCACGCCAATAGTGAGTGCTCGTTTACAGACAGGACAAATCCCTTTATGTTTTTTTGTTTCTTGTGGATGTAACACGACGTTACAATCGCGATGCCCATCATAATGATATTTTCCTTCTTCTGGATAAAATTCTATTGTACGTAAAAACTGTGTTGGATCTTGTTGTTTTATCGCATGCATGATGTTGGTATAGGTCACCTCTTGTTCTGTTTCAAAAGAAAACACATTTGCTTCTCGTCCTAATTTTTGCGGACTATGCGCATCTGAATTAGAAATTAACGCAATATTGTCGAGCATGGATAAATGCGCGTTCATGAGGGGATCACTCGACAGCCCGGTTTCAATAGCAAAAATATGTGGGGTTAATTCTTCAAAACACTCTTCCAGAGTATCGTATCCCCCTTTGGAACCAAACACCGCAAACCAGGGTGTCCAAGCGTGCGCAGGGATCATTACCGCACGTTCATCAATCTCAAGCATCATCTGCAAAATATCTTTACTCGTCATGCCAATAATAGGCCTGCCATCTGACTTTCGATTAATATTTCGGCGATCCAGCTCTTTATTAAATGTTTCTGTTGATTCAATACTTGGGAAAAAAAGAAGCAAATGAACCCGTCTTGTTTTATCTTTATGTTTTTTAATTGACGCTACTTCTGTGCCAATCATGAATTTGGTTCTACTGCTACCATCTTTTAATGAAAAAATTCCTTCGTTTGTTTCTTTTAGTTGCTCTTTAATATCAGAAAACCACGCAGGATGCGTACAATCCCCGGTAACGACCACATCAATCCCTCGCGTTTCACAAGTTTTTCCAATAATAGGTAACTCTAACTGAGGCGAGCAGGCACGCGAATATTTAGAATGAATATGCAGATCAAGTATTTGTTGTATCATACGCGTTTATGTACTTCTCTCGCCGTTGCTTGATCCACAGAGGTCATAAGCACTTCTTGAATTTGTACGTGATCTGGTGCAGTCGCAATATACGCAGCCATACTCGCAATATCTTCTGCTTCAAGCGGGGTAAAGGCATCATATTCTGCTGCTGCCTTTTTTGTATTCCCCTTATGTTTTGCCAAACTAAAATGCGTCCGTACTTTTCCTGGATGAATCATACTCACGCGGATAGTTGTTCCTAACAATTCACGACGAATAGATTGAGCAAGCGCACGTACCCCTGCTTTTGTGGCACAATAGGTCGCATGATTATTATAGGCTTCGATAGCGGCAATAGAGCCAATAAAAATGACACTCCCTTGTTTTCTTTTTACCATTTCAGGGAGGATGCTGCGCGTTACAAATATCGTGCCAAGTAAATTCACTTCTACCGTCGCAATATCATTATCTAGCTGCGTTTCATAAAAGGCTTCAGAACCAGGACCTATGCCGGCGTTATTTACCAATATATCAATAGCTAGACCTGATAATTTTTTTTCCACCTGTGCTCGTTTGCTAATATTTACCACAATCGTTTTTACAAGAACATTTGGATATGTTTTTTTGAGTTGCGCTGCTTGCTCTTTAAGCGCCGTCGCATTCATATCTACTAATATAAGGGATGCGCTAAGCTGAGCAAAGGCATGGGCACACGCTTTACCAATGCCACTCGCAGCGCCAGTGATAAGAACTGTTTTTTCAAAAAGTGTTGTTGTCATAAAAAAATATCGTTTTATATAAAAGATTTAACTCAAATATTTCCTCCATTCCTCCGGCACAGGAATCTCTATCTTTTTTTCCTCTTTTGTTGTTGCGGTAATAAATGTAAGCGATGTTGCACACAAAGAAAGATGGCTATGGGGTAAATCAGCATCTCCTTTTTTATCGAGTACTACCCCGCCATACTTAGCGTCACCCACAATAGGGCAGCGAATATAAGATAATTGCGCGCGAATTTGATGTGGTCTCCCGGTTTTTAAGATAATCTTGACTAAAGAAAATCCATTCTTTGATTCCATGACTTCATAATCTAATTCCGCACGAAGCGTTCCAGGATACAAGGTAGGAAATACATGAACAATATTCTTGTTGGTATCTTTTTTTAAATAATGCACCAGGGTATCTGCTGTTTTTGGTGGTGTTCCTTGTACCAGCGCATGGTACACTTTTTCTACCGTGCGTGCACGGAATTGTTCCCCCAGTCTACTAGCTCCCTTACTTGTTTTGGCAAACAAAATAATTCCACATACCGGGCGATCCAGGCGATGAATCATTCCCAAAAATACCTTGCCAGGTTTTTGATACTTAGTTTTAATATAATATTTAACCTCATCAATCAGGGTG
Source organism: uncultured Gammaproteobacteria bacterium (assembly GCA_964522435.1). Taxonomy (GTDB): domain Bacteria; phylum Patescibacteriota; class Patescibacteriia; order Magasanikbacterales; family UBA922; genus CAZFUL01. The sequence goes on along the minus strand of CAZFUL010000004.1, from coordinate 12,676 downwards.
GCATCTCCTGTATCGTCTGCTTGAACCAAAACACCAGCAGGTTTATATACGGCAATAAGATGATTGTCTTCGTAAAGAATTCGCAACATAGGTATATATTATGTTTCTATATCCATTCTAAAATTTTTTCCATGATCAACAAATCCTAAACGAATATATAATTCATGTGCCCTCGTGTTTTTATACCGAGATTGTAAAATCAATTTATAGCACTGTTGTTTTTTTGCTTCAGCAATAATTGCTTGCATCATTTGAGTCCCAACACCTTGTCCTCTGGCTGATTCTTCAACAAACACATCTTCCACCAAGCCATAGGGTGTGGGATGCAAATCATTTTGAATAATATAGAGATAGCCCCGTGCTATTTCTTTCTGTTCATGATCTTTCATTGAAAAACGAATAGCAGGAGACAATTGTTCTTGTTGGTGAAGCTGCATATAGTTATATCTGAGCAAGAAGATCAAGGAGTACTTTTTTTACTTTCTGCGCATCATGACGGATAAGACTGCGCATGAGGGTATCGCCCGAGTCTTTCACAATGGTCTCATCATACACAAAGGATTCACGGCATACACGATAGGAGACGTCCTGCATATCGTCAATAATAGCGGCTTCACCTCGATCACGATACATAGATAATACCTCATCTGGAAAATTTCCCGTATGTTGCAACACAATATCCGGCGTTCGTTTACTATAGCGGGCAATCTCTGCAACAATCTCTGACGCACTCATATGGTCCGTTTGTCCCCGCTTGGTCATAAGATTATTAATAAATACATACTGCGCTTTTGCCGCGGCAATGGCTTCTGCAATTCCTGGAACAATAATATTAGCTAAGGTACTCGTGTACAAATCCCCAGGGCCAGCCACAATCATATCTGCCGACGCAATAGCCTCTATTGCCTTTGGATAAGCCTGTACCTGATCGGAAGATAAGCCAAGATGGGTAATACGACGAGCCTCTTTATGACGTGGTTCATCAATAATATGCTCTCCGGTTACCACATCACCACTATCATAGGTAGCAACCAATTCCGTTTTTTCTAAGGTCACGGGAATCACGGATCCTTGTACCTGAAACAACCTGCGTGCAGAATCAATTGCGCCTACTTCAGAACCAGTAATATCGCTTAACGCAATCATCATTAAGTTGCCCAAGGTATGCCCAGAAATTCCTATTCCTTTATCAAAGCGATAGGTAAATAATTGTCGAAGCAGTTGGTTATCACTTTGGGAAAGTGCAATAATAGATTTACGCAGGTCAGAAAGAGGCAATAAGCCAAATTCATCACGCACCACTTTATTGCTGCCTCCATCATCGGTCACGCTGACAATCACCGAAATATCAAGATCCGCTGCATCTTTTAATCCAGATAACACGGCCATAGTGCCCGTTCCTCCTCCAATAACAACCACTCGTTTTTTTTCTCTCATATGCCTAAAAATGAATACACCGCTGGCTCTTGTAATGATGGAACAATAATATCTGCCGCAACAAAATCTTCTTTCTTTGCTTGTGGCGCTGGTACGGCAATACAACTCATCCCAGCTAATTTTGCCGCAGTGACGCCATTAATAGAATCTTCTAATACGACACAGGTTTCTGGAATTTTCCCCAACCGATCCGCCGCATATAAAAAGATATCTGGATCTGGTTTTCCTTTATATTCGACATGCTCAGATGACGCAAGCACCTCAAAATACTTCCGCCAATCAAATCGATCAACAATTTCTTCAATACGACGTAACGATGATCCAGAACCAATAGCCAAAGGAATATCTGTCTGCGAAAGTCGCTCTAATAATTCTTGTACGCCAGGTAACGGACGAGCGAGATGCGTATAGATACCATCTGTATCTCGTTGTCGTTCGGCAATAATTTCTTCCACGCTTTCCGAAAGAAGATAGCGTTCTTTTAACCAGGCAGCTGATTGATGAAAACTCTTCCCCATTAACGCATGTTGTATTTCATCCGTGAGGAGAATATTTCTTTTTTCAAAAAATTTATCCGCTTCATACCAAATGTCTTCACTGTTAATCAGTAAGCCATCCATGTCAAAAATTATTGCATCAAAGGTCATAGGAGTAGTTATTCTACAGTCACTGATTTGGCTAAATTCCTTGGACGATCCACATCTCTTCCGAGGATGGTCGCGCTATAGTACGCAAATAACTGTAAGGGAATATGGTGTAATAGGGGTTGTAATAATTCCATTGTTTCTGGAACAAATATCACATCATCAGATAATTCTTTGGCATGTTCATCCCCCTTAGTTGCCAATAAAATAATCTTTGCCCCACGGGCACGTGTTTCTTCAATATTACTTCTCATCTTATCATAGAGCTGATCTTTTGGCATAAGACCAAAGACCGGGAAAGTCGGCGACAAGAGCGCAATAGGGCCGTGCTTCATTTCTCCGCCTGGATAGGCCTCCGAATGAATATAGGAAATCTCTTTGAGTTTGAGTGAACCTTCTTGAGCAACCGGATAATTAATGCCCCTTCCCAAGAAAAACATATGTTCATAGTGGCAATACTTTTCGGCAAGGAGTTTAATGTGCTCGGCTTGTTCTAATATTTCCCTCATCTTTGCAGGTATTTCTAATAATCCTTGTACCAAGCGTTGCCCAGTTGCAACAGTTACCCGTTTTAATCGACCAAATTGTAATGCATAGAGTATCATCACCGCCACCATATTGGTGTAGGCTTTTGTTGACGCAACCGCCAATTCTGGCCCTGCATGAATATAGGTTCCTCCATCAGTCTCACGGGCAATGGTGGAACCTACGACATTCACAATACCACGCACATAGGCGCCTTTCCGTTTTGCTTCTCGAAGTGCGGCAATGGTATCTGCCGTTTCTCCAGATTGAGAAACCCCAAACACTAAGGTATGTTCATCGATAATCGGATCACGATAGCGAAATTCACTCGCAACGTCGACTATTGTTGGAATCCCAGCAAGACGTTCAAAGGCATAGCGTCCCGCTTGAGCGGCAATATTCGCTGTTCCACACGCAATTAAGATAATACGATTAATGCCCCGCATTTGTTCATCCGTCATATTCAATCCCCCTAATTTTGCTGTGCCTTCTTCTAGCTGAAAGCGTCCACGAATCGCATCTTCAAACACTGTTGGCTGATCGTAAATTTCTTTCAACATAAAATGATCAAAGCCTTGTTTTTGCGCAGCTTCTTCATTCCATTCAATTTCTTCAATGGATTTATGAATATGTTCATCCTTCAGCGTAAAGGTTTCAATACCTCGTGATGAAAGAGCAGCAAGTTCTCCATCTTCCAAAAAAATCATTTTCTTTGTATAGGGAAGTATCGGGGTCGTGTCGCTCGCAATAAAATATTCTTCTTCGCCTATCCCAACGACGAGTGGACTGCCTTTACGAGCAGCAATCATATAGGCAGGAAGTAATTTATGCATGACCACCAAGCCATAGGTACCTCGCACCCGTGCCAACGCCCGTTCAAGAGCAATACGAAGAGTAGTTTCTGTAATATCAACTTCTTTTGCTAATTCTTGTTCAATCACATGCGCCAAAATTTCTGAGTCGGTTTCTGATTCATAGGTATGAATATCACCCAATTCTTTTTTGAGCTCGCGATAATTTTCTATAATGCCATTATGCACCAACATAATGCTATCATCACAGGCGGTATGCGGATGCGCATTTTCTTCGGTAACACCACCATGGGTTGCCCAACGAGTATGTGCTATTCCTACCGTGCCAGGCAATTTTTCTGTTTCTACACGTGCAGCCAGATTTTCAATTTTACCAATGGAGCGTACTCGCGCAATGGTATCCCCCTGTTGCACAATAATACCCGCGCTATCATAGCCACGGTATTCTAATTTTCTGAGCCCTTGGATAAGAATAGGGGCAGCAGGTTTTTTTCCAATATAGCCAATGATTCCACACATATATCTTAGAGTTAACTGAGTACACTTAGATAATAGATAATTCTTTCCCTACTTTGATAAACGCATTAATACAGCTATCTAACTGCTCTTTGGTATGTGCCGCTGATACTTGCACGCGAATCCGTGCTTTATCTTGTGGTACTACGGGATAACTAAATCCAATCACATAAATTCCTTCATCCAAGAGCTTTGCCGCCATTTCTTTTGCTTTCTTTGCATCATAGAGCATGACCGGGATAATGGGGTGATCTTTGCCCGCAAGGGTAAAGCCAGCATTCGTCATGCGCTCCCTAAAATAGGCAGCATTATTTTTTAATTGCTCGAGTGGTTCTTGAATCGTAGAAATGATATCTAACACCGCAAGAGAGGTACCGACAATCACTGGCGCCAAGGTATTAGAAAATAAATATGGTCGAGAACGTTGACGTAAATAGGCAATAATTTCTTTTCTTCCAGAGGTAAATCCCCCACTTGCGCCACCTAAGGCTTTGCCGAGGGTTGAGGTAATAATATCTACTCGACCCATCGCATTTCTATATTCAATACTCCCTCGTCCGGTTTTTCCAATAACACCGGTTGCATGAGAATCGTCAACCATCACAAGTGCATCATACTTGTCTGCCAAATCACAAATATCAGCAATATTGGCAATACTGCCGTCCATACTAAAGACACCATCAGTCGCGATCATCCGAAACCGTTTGTCTTGTGTTTTTTTCAAAATTTCTTCAAGCGCGGCCATGTCGTTATTTGGATAGACATGACGTTCTGCTTTGCATAAACGGACCCCGTCAATAATAGAGGCATGATTGAGTTGATCAGAAATAATAGCATCCTCTGCTCCCAGTAAGGTTTCAAATAAACCACCGTTTGCATCAAAACAAGAGGAGTACAAAATAGTATCTTCTGTTTGCAAAAATTCGCTAATCTTTTTTTCTAACGCCGTATGTTGTTGTTGGGTGCCACAAATAAATCGCACAGAGGACATCCCATATCCCCACTCATCAATGGCGCGATGCGCCGCAGCAACAACCCGAGGATCATTGGCGAGTCCCAGATAATTATTTGCACAAAAATTTAACACCTCTTTTCCATTCGTGTTAATCGACACCCCCTGCATTCCTTCAAGGAGTCGTTCATCCTTTTTTAACCCCTGTTCGTGAATACTTTGTAGTTGCTCTTCTAAAAATGATTTCATTGTGGAGAACATAAGAAAAAATTACGCGCGCATATTAAAAACAAGTTTTGGATATTTCGCCATACGGTCTTCCATAAGCTCAGCACTAAATTCTGATAAGGCAATTACTGTTTCATTCCCGCCGCTCATCATGGTATTCCATAAACTTTCTTGTACTCCATTTTCTACATTTCCTAATACACTCCCTGCAACTTGCCAGGTTTGGAATAATTGTCTACCAATAATACTATGGAGCGTAAGTCCTTTTACAATAAGATTAGAAAATTTAGGAATGATGACGTCGCCATCTTTAATCCCAAATAAAATCACGTCTCCCCCAAATCGGGTTGCCTCTATACAATTATTGATTGACGAATTAAATCCCGCCATTTCCATACTCACATCCACGCCTTTGCCATGGGTAATCTGCTGAATTGTTGCAATCGCTTCAGTGTCTGGCGCATAGGGAAATTCTTTTTCTGTTTTTGCAATCACAATGCCATGATGTGCTCCCATGCTTTTTGCCATTTCAACGTTTTTGGGATTTACATCAATCGCAATAATATTTGTTGCACCAAATTGTTTCGCCAAAGCAACAGAAAATAATCCAATTTGTCCGCAACCAAAAATAGCAATGTCCGCTCCACGCAAATCGACTTTGGATAAGGCATGCACTGCATTGCCAAACGGATCAAACATGGCCGCAATTTCTGGGCGAACAACATCAGTGTTCACTTTCCATAAATTTTTTGCTGGTATTTTTACATACTGTGCAAAAATACCATCGGTACTAATGCCTAATATCTTTTGATCTTGGCAAACTTCTTGCTCTGCCATGCGACATTGATAACATTTTCCACAAGTGACATGAGAATCTCCAGAGACCATATCTCCTTTTTCTATCCCATACAAATGAGATACAAATGATCCTGCATCCACAATTTTTCCTACAAACTCATGCCCTAATACACGCAAATTTTTCCCTTCTTTTTGTAAGGAAGAATGAAATAAATCAGTAAACGCAGCGCGGTTCCAGATGCCTCTATCTGACCCACATACTCCGGCAACATGTACTTCTACAATAACAGATGAGGCGTCCATAGCATGAGCTGCTTCGTTCAATTGTGGCATCTCTACTTCTCGTTTAATAAAACCTTTTGAATTGTTCCAACCGTCTTTTTCAATATCAAGGGTAAGTGCGTGAATCATAGAATACTATGCTAATTATGAAATATATTAAGACATCATTTTCCTTCTTTGTGCTTCTTCTAATTCTGCAGGAGTATTTACCCCAAACCAATCACTACTCTCTTCAAGAGGAATAATTTGATAGGTCGCACCGGTATCCCGAGCAACCGCTAGTGCGGTTGGCAATCCATATTCCCCTAGTTTTTTTAGCATAGGCATGGTGGGAAACATCTGTTCAAACCAGGCACGATTAAAAATAAATGTACCCGTACTAATCTCTTTAATTAATTTTTGTTCATCTGTCGTATATTCTTTTTCAATCACTTCTACATCTCCATTGGGATGCCGAACGATTCGCCCCAGTTGTCCAGGTTCTTCTACCGTTGCGCTTACGAGCGATAACACGGCACCTGAACTGATATGTTTTTCAATAATCGTGGCTAAGGTTTCTTTGCGATAAAAAGCACTATCATCGCCCTGAATAACAAATACCTGCTCTACAGAAGGGGGAAGGCTCATCATTCCGGTATAGGCCGCATGGGCGGTTCCTTTTAATTCTTCTTGAACAGCATAGGAAACAGTATCGCCAAAATACTCCATTACTTTTTCCTTACAAAATCCCACGACTAAACAAATATGTTCTTTCGAAAAATTCAACCCTTGTAATTGCTCTACCACATAACTTACTATTGGCTTTCCGCCAATTTCAAGCATGACTTTTGGTTTATCTGTACAACCAAGACGGGTGCCTTTTCCGGCGGCTAAGATAACGGCGGCAAGATTATTTTTTTGAATCATATAGGTCAATAGAATAAACTACACTTTTTTTGAATATATATTTAATAATTCATATTCATTTTCATACCCTAATGTGATATGAGCTCCATATTGCTTTAACAAATCAAGAGCTTGAGCTAGTGAAACAAACGCAGCACTATCATGTTCTGCATCTTGAGGCTGGGGAATACCCTCTTTATAAATCGCCGAGTAATAATGTGTTTGTTTTTGTATGATTTTATGATCACGGCTAAAGGTAGATTGGAGCACTGACACAAAATTCTGTATCTCTATTTCCACCCCTGATTCTTCCATAACTTCTCTATGTACCGTTTCTTCTAATGTCTCACCAGACTGCTGGGTTCCCTTAGGTAAATGAAACGTATTTGTATGGATACGATGCAACAGCAATACATCTTTTTTTTCTGTAGAACTATGCACAATAGCTCCAGCCGAAATATGATTTGCCATATTATTATTTTTGTAAATACTGTTGAATCTCCATTAATGTACCAAAGTATGGAATTCCTGAAGCAAGTAACGCCTCTTCTGTTTCACGATGAGGATGTTTTTTTGTAATTACAACAACATTAGGCAGTTTCTTTTGAACGTCCATATTTTCTTTCACCTTATCATTCACAAATACCACCTTGTTGGCAGTACCCAAACGAGTAGCGACTTCTTCTTGTTTACTGTGATGGCAAATAATAATATCATCAACAAATTCAGCAATACGCGTGGTAGCAATTTTTTTCATTTGAAAATCTGGATTTCCTGCTGTGAGCAAATACACACGATGCGCATGTTCTCTTACCCAAGACAAAAATTCATACCCATCAATAAATATATGATCTTGTGCAATAGTCCTCTCTAACTTTTGCAACGTATCTGAAGCGACGACATATCCTTTTTCGCTACATAACGCGATATGGTGCTCAAAACTATAATTAAAAAACTGTCCATCCTTTCCTTCTGTTGCTTGCTTCATTGTTTCGTTAAACTGTTCTTGATTTAATCCTGATAATAAAAATACTCGCTCAATATCTTTTGAGAGGGCAACTGTGTTATATAACGTGTTGTCAAAGTCCAAATATATTTGGTCAATCATATTACGATAATTGCTGCCACAGGGTATTAAAAATCATTTTCTGTGTGTGATAGACCCCCTCATTTTCAATCACCACGCCAATCGGCTGTTGTCTACTATCAAGTGATATATACGCGGTTTTTCCGGGATAGATCATAATATAGGTAGGCGTAATCGCTTCAGTTGTTTGTGTTGTATGTGTCAACCACTTGCGTTGATCTAGCCCTCGCAATGCGCCACCTTCACCAATAGCAATTACTCGCACCGCAATCCCTTTCGCAATACGCACATCAGAAAAGGTGGGAAAGCTATCATATACCTGTTCTCGCACCCCTTGGGTCGAGTAAATATCATACTGATGTTCGCCACTTGCTTCGCAGGTACTCAAAATATCTTCCAAAATGCGATGAATATCTTTTTTGGAATAATACTTGGCCACGGGTCGTTCTCCCCCTTTATCATAGAGCGCTTGTAACTCTGGGATATATTTATGTAATTGCTGATCGAGGTGGGCAAGCGACTGTTCTTGCTCTTGTAATACTAAGTGCAACTTTTCTGGGTTTTCTGCAACAAAATGTTGCTTACTTTCTTTTCCATATAAGGTCACCAGTCCTTTTTCCTGCAAGGCTTTCAAACAATCATAGGTGCTGCCGCGGTTCAATCCCATATCTTCTGCTAATTGCCGCACAGAACGTGGCCCAACTCGCAATAAGGTAAGATAGGTAGTGGCTTCTTTATCAGAAAAAGAGAGCTTTTTAAGGATATGGATATCCATACAAGAGGTTATGTCAACTTTTAACATAACTCTATTGTATATAGAGATAAAAAAACTGTCAATTTTTTATCGACAGTTTTTATCTGTAATTAATATATCCTAGGCAATGGTCACCTCTTTGGAGAGATACACATCCTGCACCGCATGCAAGAGCGCAATACCTTCTTCCATAGGCCGTTGAAAGGCTTTTCTGCCCATAATCAATCCACTGCCCCCAGCTCGTTTATTAACAACCGCCAACCGAACGGCTTCTTGCATATCGTTTGTCGTATGCTCCCCCCCAGAGTTAATCATACCAACGCGGCCCATATAACAATTTGCCACTTGATAACGGCACAGATCAATGGGATGCTCGCTCATAAGGGCGTCATACATCTGTGTATCATATTTTCCAAAATGTCCTTTTTTGTTTAGAGCAGTATATCCACCATTGGTCGTGGGCATTTTTTGTTTAATAATATCTGCTCCCAAAGAAACACCAATATGATTTGCTTGACCCGTAAAATCAGCAGCAGTTTGAAAATCTTTTGTCTTTGTTTTAAACGCATCATTACGAACATAACACCAGAGTACGGTAAATAACCCTCGTTCATGCGCAGCAGCAAAGGCATCACGAACCTCTTCCATTTGTCGTATTGATTCAGAAGAACCAAAATACACGGTTGCCCCTACCCCTTTTGCCCCCAGGTTATAGGCTTGATCAACAGTTGCAAACATGCGCTGGTCATAGGTATTTGGATAACGAAATAGATCATTATGATTCAGTTTTACAATAAAGGGAATATGGTCAGCAAAACGCTTACTCACTATTGCAAGGGTGCCATAGCTACTGGCAATGGCATTACAGCCCCCTTCAATCGCTAAGCGTACAATATTTGCAGGATCAAAATAGAGAGGATTTGGTGTAAAGCTTGAACTCGTTGTGTGTTCAATATCTTGATCGACCGGTAAGATGGAATAATATCCGGTGCCACGTAATCGACCATGATCACGTAAACTTTTTAAATTATGTAACACGCCAAATGATCGATCAGACTCCGCAAAGACCGTGTCTAAAAACTTTTTATGCGGAAGATGCAGTTGTTCTTTCGGTATCCGGGGATTATTGAAGGACAAAAGAAATTCCGCCTCTTTGCCTAATACTGATGAGATATCAGTGGTACTCATAGAAAAACATTATCAAATAAGAAGAACGTTGTATTTCATACTCATGGTATCATAATTTAACAATAAAAAACATCCGTATGAGGATGTTTTTTTCATGGACACTCGTTGCCCTATGTTTGTTCATCAAAGTCTGTATCAAATTCTTCTTCTGCTAAATTTTTTGCGCCTTCCCACAAGTCGTCCACAGTATCTTCCATTTCTAAATCTTCTGAGTGATCGCGATACCACTGTTCAAACGCCACGCGTAATTCGTCAACATCACTGGCGTTTTCACAGGCATCTTCAAGGAGGGCATATTTTTCTTGATGTTGAAGTGCCATTGCTTGTTCTGCTTCTTCAAATATCGATTGAATATGAGTTAAAATTGCATTTTTCATGGTGTAAAAACGTTCTTCTGACATAGGAGGAAAATGATTGATATTGTTATGATAGAAAGGACTATAACCTATTTAGATATATATAGCAAGTGGATAATTAGGGATGACAATATATAGAACAAGCGTCATAGACAAAGAGACGAAAACCCTTGTATACTACAGAAAAAATATGGCTTCAAAAAAATCCCTCTATCTTATATCGTGGAACGTTAATGGCATTCGCGCAGCCCTAAATAAAGGCTTTGTTGATATGCTCAATAAAGAACAGCCCGATATCATTTGTTTACAAGAAACCAAGGCAGAAAAAGAACAGGTCCCTGTTGACTTTCCGGAGTACCAAGAATATTGGCATGCCGCATCATCAAAAAAAGGATACTCAGGAACGGCTATTTTTACCAAAATTCCGGTAGTACAGGTATATAACGGGTTTCCCGAATCATTTCTAACAATACAAACACCCCTCTCTACTATCGATGGCCAAGGAAGAAATGCCAATGATGAAGGCAGAGTGATGACAGCGGAATTTGACTCTTTTTATCTGGTAAACGTCTATACGCCAAATGCAAAAGATGACCTTTCTCGTCTTTCTTTTCGTCAACTGCAATGGGATCCCCTCTTTTTGGCTTATCTGCAATATTTAGAAAAAACGAAGCCAGTTATTTTTTGCGGTGATTTAAATGTGGCACATACAGAAATAGACCTCGCAAGACCGAAACAAAATGTAAAAACAAATGGGTTTACCAAAGAAGAACGTGAGGGATTCGATAACATAATAAAGGCCGGTTTTATTGATTCTTTCCGACACCTGTACCCAACTAAAACAGAGGCCTATACCTGGTGGAGCTTTCGTGCGGGGGCACGCGCACGCAACGTGGGTTGGAGAATTGATTATGTTGGACTATCCTCCTCCTTAAAAAAACAGCTCACGGATGCGGCTATTCTTTCTGACGTGATGGGCTCAGACCATTGCCCTGTTTCAATACGATTATCACCATAGCTATGAAAATTGCCATCATTGGGACCCACTCAACCGGCAAAACCACCATTATAAAAATGCTTCATGCACAATTGCAGCGGCAGGGTATTGATTCCGTTGTATTGCCAGAGTTTTCTCGTTTGTGCCCCCATCCAATTAATGAAGGCTCAACCCGAGAAGCACAGGCATGGATTCAAGAAGAACAAATACAACAAGAGGCTGCACATAGTCATCAAAATAACGTACTTATTTGTGATCGTGCCACGATTGATAATTTTGCCTATATGCACGTTGCAACACAAGGAATGGGTATTCGGCACTACGAAGCCCGTGCAGTGGCGCATATGCAAAGCTATGACGCGGTATTTAAAACCTATAAGCTGCCTATCCCGGCAATAGAGGATGGCATTCGGACCATCAATGATGATTTTAGAGATAAAATTGATAACTGGATTCAATATTTTTTAGACAAACATAGTATTCCCTATTATCTGCTTCCACAAACCATTGATTATGTAACGCATATCGCGTTTATTAAAGAAATTCTTTCTCAAATAAAAACTCGTGATGCCTCCGTCATCAACCGATTTGCACAAACGATAGCCCGGTAACACTAGGGAAAAAATAAAATAAAAAAACACCAACTACACGGTGTTTTTTCAAATAAAAAATCCAGTACATGGTTCTCGGCACCGACCTACTTTTGCCTTGCGACTATCATAAGCGATGACGGGCTTAACTTCTGTGTTCGGGATGTAAACAGGTGTACCCCCGTCTCAACAGGCACCGAGAACCATGTACTGGATTGTAAACGACGTTATTATGATCTCTACAATTCAAGATTCAACCGACGGTTATATATGTTTTGTACTGTTTTGTCATGTAAGTACCACTCTGTGCTTCTATAGTGCGCTCGATTTATTAGTACACCTTGGCTGAATCCATTACTGGACTTTCACCTAGTGCCTATCAACGTCCTCGTCTCGAACGAATCTCAAACGAATGTTTATCTTGGAAACGGCTTCGCGCTTAGATGCTTTCAGCGCTTATCCGTGCCGAACTTAGATACCCGGCCTTGCCCTTGGCAGGAACAACCGGTACACCAGAGGTTCGTTCATCTCGGTCCTCTCGTACTAGAGATGAGTTTCCTCAACATTCAGCGCCCACAGCAGATAGGAGACCGAACTGTCTCACGACGTTCTGAACCCAGCTCGC
>CAZFUL010000003.1:0-139272 GCA_964522435.1 uncultured Gammaproteobacteria bacterium | reverse complement strand
CGAGGGGCAGGCCTTATCCCGAAGTTACGGCCGCTAATTTGCCTAGTTCCTTAACTATGTTTCTCTCGTTCGCCTTGGTCTACTCGACCTACCCACCTGAGTCGGTTTGCGGTACGGTTTGATATAGCCTAACGTGCTTATGCTTTTCTTGGAACTTCTTAAACCTGAATTGACTTGCTCCGAAGAGCTCGTCTTTCCCTTGCGGGACGTCTATAGCCAAAAAACGCTCAGACCATTAAAATCCGCACATAAACACAAACTATACCAAGTGCAGGAATATTACCCTGCTCTTCCATCGACTACGCCTTTCGGCCTCATCTTAGGATCGACTAACCCAGGGACGATTCTCGTTGCCCTGGAAACCTTGGGTTTTCGGCGTGCCGGACTTTCACCGGCATTATTGCTACTTGTGCCTGCATTCTCACTTCCCACCGCTCCACGGGTCCTCGCGGATCCCACTTCAATGCGATAGGAATGCTCCTCTACCACTGTCAGAAGGAACGCAATTTTTTATCTTTTCGTATCATCACATGGTGACACTGCTTATCTTTGAATGTATTTAACTCGGCGCCAAAGGCGCCTCGTAAAATTTACAAACAAAGTGATAAAAAACTCTGTTCCTTCTGACAATTCGTAATTTCGGTACACTGCTTAGCCCCGGTATATTTTCGGCGCGAAGACTCTTGACCAGTGAGCTGTTACGCTATCTTTAAAGGATGGCTGCTTCTAAGCCAACCTCCTGGTTGTATGTGAGTCGACACCACCTTTAACACTTAGCAGTGATTTAGGGACCTTAATTGACGATCTGGGCTGTTTCCCTTTTGACTACGAAGCTTAGCCCCCGTAGTCTAACTTGCATGCTTTAAATCCATGGTATTCGGAGTTTGATTGTAGTGGGTACGGTAAACCGCCCCAGCCACATCCAGTGCTCTACCCCCATGGGGAACGCATACAGCTAGCCCTAAAGCTATTTCGAGGAGAACCAGCTATTACCGAGTTCGATTAGAATTTCTCCGCTATCCACAACTCATCCCCGTGTGTTGCACAGCACGTGGGTTCGGGCCTTCCACTGGTCTTACCCAGTGTTCACCCTGGTCATGGATTGCTCACCCGGTTTCGGGTCTACTCAACGCGACTTAACGCCCTATTCAGACTTGGTTTCCCTATGGCTACCCCCGATACGGGGTTAACCTTGCCACGCAGAGTAACTCGCAGGCTCATTCTTCAATAGGAATACTGTCATCCATCTTGCGACGGACTCCAGCTCATTGTAAGCACACGGTTTCAGATACTATTTCATCGCCCTCTCCGGGCTGCTTTTCACCTTTCCCTCACGGTACTTGTTCACTATCGATCACTAAACGTATTTAGCCTTACCGCATAGTCGCGGTGGGTTCCGACGGGATTTCACGTGGCCCGTCGTACTCAGGAGTGTAACTATATATGTAGTGAGATATTTAATGTACGGGTCTGTCACCCTCTATGGAGCTCCGTTCCAGGAGTCTTCAACTATATACACTATTCATATATTCAGCATCACAGGTAGCTGATATTACATCCTACAACACCAATACAGCAACGGCCTGTCCTTTCAGTACTCTTTCAAAAAATATCAAAGACATTTTTCTCACGAGCACTTTCACTGTATAGGTTTGGGCTGTTCCGCTTTCGCTCGCCACTACTCACGGAATCACGACTTTACCTTGCGACGCTCGACCATCTCTCAATAAAGAGAGACTGACAAGCGTCGCGTAAAAGCAAAGTAACATATTGTTTTCTTTTCCTCTGGCTACTGAGATGTTTCACTTCACCAGGTCTTCTTCATGCCGCTATTTATTTACGACATGATAACTGTGTATTACCACAGCTGGGTTCCCCCATTCGGACATTTCCGGATCAAAGGTTGCTTGGGACCTCCCCGAAACTTTTCGCACCCTGCAACGTCCTTCTTCGTCGTTTAGTGTCAAGGCATCCACCGTGTGCCCTTAAATGCACACTATAGAAGCACGCAATGGTACTTCTCTACATCCGCCCCAGGCGGATGGTGTAATCTGTTATCCAACAATTCCTATATTGTTGGCAGATAAAATGCTTACATTACCCTATCCCAAATTAATAATTAATTTGGTAAAATTTTGGTTGAATCTTGAATTGTAAGGATCATATTCTGGCCCTACTACTATCGTTGTTCTTACCAGACAACTCGAGTCATATGTATCACTCAACTTGTCTGCCAAGATGTTTGTTGTCAAAAAAACCGCCTGACAAGCGGTTTACTTTCCACTTGCTTGAAACAACTACTGAGAAAATGATTGTAACCAATTACACATGATATTGTAATTTTACTGCTGTTACGAAACTGTTCATTTTCCAGAGGTCCAAGCAAAATAGTTGTGGACGTGGCCAAGAACATATATAGTGTTCTTGTAGAGTTTAAGCACTCTCTATATCCCGACAGAGAAGGCTTAATTGAACGCTTGGATATTGTATAGAAAAGGTCTATACGTGTCAAGTACTTATTATTGAATAAAATGGGGATAACTCAGCACAACTACTCAACTAAGAAGATTAATGACGCATTATGTATATACAATTAAAAAAAATAGTTATTGAACTTTCCCTATTTATTCTTAAACAAGCCCGTTCCTGTATCTTTGCAGGCTCATTTTTTTTGTTATTATTTCTTTCTCATCATATACATATTCCGGGACTGCCTCGCTATGATCTTCTGTTTTTAGGAGCGGTTCTTATTCAGGGTATGTTACTCCTCACCCGCTTAGAAACAAAGGATGAAGCAAAAGTTATTTTCCTGTTTCATATTATTGGACTTGCCCTGGAGATATTCAAAACCCATCCCGCTATTGGTTCCTGGAGTTATCCAGAACAAGGCTACCTCAAGATATTTGGCGTTCCGTTATATAGCGGATTTATGTATGCAGCCGTTGGCAGTTATATTTCCCAAGCCTGGCGAATATTTCATCTCCGCCTAGAACACTATCCACCCTACCGCTCTAGCATTACCATCTGTATTCTTATTTATCTCAATTTCTTTACCCATCATTATATCCCAGATATACGGTATTTGTTGACAGCGGTGGTACTGGTTATTTTTTGGAAGACTCGGGTATTTTTTACCGTGTGGAACACTGAGCGCATGATGCCGCTCTGGCTCTCTTTTATTCTTATTGCTTTTTTTATTTGGATAGCAGAAAATATTTCTACCTATCTTGGGGCATGGAAATATCCTGACCAACTCGTTACCTGGAGTATTGTATCCTTGCATAAAATAAGCTCCTGGTCGTTATTAGTTATTATTAGTGTTATTATTGTGGGAGATCTGAAGGTATTTAAACAACAAAAACAGAATAAGAAGATTACGCTATGATCCACATCCGTATTATCGCCATTGGCAAATTAAAAGAATCATTTTGGAAAGACACAGAGGCTGAATATCTTAAACGGCTTCGCCCCTATGCCAAGATAGATATTATTGAAGTAAAAGAAGAAGCCTTTCGTGAGCATGATAAAAAAGAAACAATAAAAGAAAAAGAAGCACAGTTACTCACACAGTATATTAGCGCTGCTGATATGGTAGTGGCCTTACATGAGACAGGAAAAGAAATGACCTCTATACAATTTGCCACATGGCTTGATAACGAGACAAACACCGGGAAAAAAATAACCTTTATTATTGGTGGCCCGTTGGGATTAGACCCCGGGTTGCTAGAAACAATTCCCATGCAACTCTCTCTATCCCAATATACCTTTCCTCATCAAATGGTGCGCACGATCTTACTTGAACAACTGTACCGTGCGATAACAATTTCTATGGGAAAACAATACCACTACTAGCGCTACATATATATCATACAGCTTCCCCCACTTTCTTCTTCATGCCATTCTTTTATTAACGGGTTACTTGTGAGTGCACGGTGCACAGCAGCAGCTAATACGCCTGTTCCTATTCCATGAACAACGCGGCAACAGAGCTGCTTTTTTTTATAAAAAGAAAACAACTGTCTTTCCAGTTGCTCCAAGGCCAACGCCATATCAGCAATACCATGTAAATCGATTGTTGGGATATTGGGGTAATCCACAAATATCAATTATGCAATCTTCTAAAGAATTCTACGACTTGCCCGGCGAAGCGGAAACGTAGACGCGTACCGATGGAGAGACTCGAACTCTCACTCCCGAAGGAACCTGCTCCTAAGGCAGGCGTGTATACCATTTCACCACATCGGCTTTTTTAGCGGAAAACAAAAAGACTCTATCATATATATAGAGTCTTTTCAAGAGAACTATTTTACCGAGTTACGGAATACCTTACACCTCAATAACTACAGGCAAAATCATTGGTCGTTTATCTGTTTTGGTTAACACAAACTGTCCAATTTTATCACGAATATCATTGCGAATTTGATTGGTATCTGCCCAACTCAATGGATTCGACATCACCACCAAATTTTTTACTTTACTTCGAATATCTTCAATGAGATCTTTATTGTCTTTCAAAAATACAAAGCCACGAGAAATAATATCAGGATTTTGCATTAATGCACCGGTCTTTCTGTCGACGGTCGCAATAACCACAAGCATGCCGTCTTCTGCCAATACTTGGCGATCTCTCAACACCACATGCTGCATGTCTGTTACTCCCAAACCATCAACAAACACATAATCACTCGTTGCTTTTTGTTTTTGCACGGTAATTCCTTTTTTGTCTAAATCAACAATACTGCCATTATCTGGAACAATCACATCTTGTTCTTTAAAGCCACATTGGCGAACCGCTAAATTTTTTGCTTCTTTCAAAAAGAAATGGTTTGCATAGACAGGCATGTAATAATCTGGTTGTACCTGATTAATCATGTCCGTAATGTCTTGGCGAGTAGAATGTCCACTAATATGCACATCCATAATATCGCCATGAACCACATTATCACATTGGCGATAAATATTATCTTTTAATCGTTGAATGGTTCGTTCATTTCCTGGAATAATAGAAGAAGAAAAAATAACGGTATCATGTTTTTGCAATTGAATATGGCGATGCTCTTTACGAATCATGCGCATTAACACGGCATTATCTTCTCCTTGAGCACCGGTACAGACAACCACAATTTTATTATCTGGATACGCGCCAACGTCTTTAATATCAATAATGACTCCTTTTGGTTCTTTAATATAGCCAAGTTCTTTGGCAATTTCCACATTCAATTTCATGCTATAGCCATCGAGTGCTACTTTTTTTCCAATTTCTGCCGCAGCATAAATAACCCATTTCACCCGCTCTACTTGAGAAGAGAATGTTCCAATAATCACCCGACCAGGCGCGTCTTGGAGAATGGTACGAAGATTTTTATACATTTCTTCATAGGTCCCATGTCGGTTATTACTCAAAGAACCCAAACTTTCGAGCATCAAGACACTTGGTCGAGGAAGATCCGCAAGATAATCATAGCGTAAATTTGTTTTGCCTTGTGCGTCTCGTTCCATAGTCCAATCTCCCGGGTGGATTGCCGTTCCGCCATCGGTTTGGATCACAACTCCCATAGAGTCCATAATAGAATGCTCTACCTGAAAAAATTTGATGGTCATTTTTCCTAACTGAAAGGTATCTTGCAGGCTATTAACGCGAATTGTTTTTAATTGTTTTGAACTATTCTTTTTATAATCTTCTTGCTTATGTTTAATTAACGCAAGCGTTAAATCACGGGCAATTACTGGAGGATATCCTAAACGATCCAATAAAAATGGGGCAGCCCCAATATGATCAAGATGTCCGTGGGTAAAAATAACCGCACGAATACGTTTTTCTTTTCCTTTTAAATAACTAATATTGGGAATAATATAATCAATTCCAGGCATATCTTCTTCTGGAAATTGTAAGCCCATGTCAAGAATAACGATATCTTCTTCGTATTCAAAAATAGTCATGTTTCTTCCTACTTCTTCACAGCCGCCGATAGGAATAATACGCAGCGTTTGTGGCGCAACTTCTGGAATACGAACCGTTGGTCGGTTGTATGACGACGCGCCACTGGGTCGTTTACTATGATGCGTGCGTGAACCAGCACTATGACCTGAAGAAGGTCTATTGGTATGTGGTTTTATTTGCATGCGTCCTACAGGAGCCGCGCTTCGTTGCATCGGCGCTGCTGCTTTTGTTGGGGCAGCTGTTGTTACACTGCGTCCACTATTTCGGCGTACACGGTGTCCGTGCGATCGAGGAGCACTTGTCGTGCCCAAAGGTGTTGATTTTGGTGTCATAGATAGATAAAGAAGTACACTGTCTTAGTAAGAACACGTGGCTTCTATAATTAATATAGATAATTGAATTTATTTTATGATGATTGGAAAAGATGCCAATCACCTTTTGTTTTTATATACCATTCGGTGATGTTCGCAAATCGATCTGCAGGCTGAAAGATGCGAGATACATCAATACCACGAATCTCCTCAACCGTTGCATAGCGATAAATCGGGGTATATAAGAAAATCGCTGGAATATCATCTAAAATGAGTTGTTGAAATTGACGATACACATCAGCAATGATTGCGGTATCGGTTGCCTCTCGTGCTTTCACTAATAAATCATCCGCGCTTCTATTGATATATTGGGAAAGATTCAATCCCGGATAGGCTACTTGGCTGGAATGCCAAAAGGGATATTGATCAGGATCACTGCCAATAATTACCCCATACAGTAATACATCATATGATCGTTCTCGTAATATATCGCGTGATAAATCTTTTGGGCGAACATAACTGATTTCTGTCAAAATTCCTAAATCTTGCCAAAATCCAGCAACTAACTGTGCCGCTTGTTGATACTCTGGTGTATCTGCCGTGACTAAACGCAAACGAATAATCTGTCCATTTTTATCTTGGCGATAAAACAATTGCGTATTCGGTAATTCACGATCGAGCTGTTGTTCAATACTCGCTTGTTGTTCTTCGACAGAAGGCGTGGTGCTACTTTCTGCGACAGAAGAGCTATTCCCTTCTGTTGTGCTGGTTGCGGTTATCCCAAGCGCGGTCAACAATTCTGTTTTTCTCTTTTCACGATATTCTGCTGCGGTAATTTTTTTCCAATTCGTATCCAATAAGGTATTTGCTTGTGTTAAATCATAGCCAATCTTTGCAATCTCGGTTGTATACCCAGGAAAATCCGGCAGAATAGGCCCATCAATCACTTGTGCATCCCCATCTAAACTTTCTCTAATGATACGATCTTTATCAATAGCAAAGGCAAGTGCTTGTCGGAGCGTTTTGTCGGATAATGCAGTCTGTCTTTTTTGATTAAAAAACAGTGCTGTATACTGAGGAAGTTGTAAGGTGTGCATCACCACATGTTTGCGGGTGGCACGATCGCGCAAATAAGATGGAACATAATGAAGTCCATCAACTTTTTTTTGACGGAGTGCCTGAATAGCACCTAAATCACTTTCATAATCCCCATAAAATTGAAATACCAATTTTTCTATATACGCAGGGGCTGCATAGTAGTCTGCAAAACGAGATAGTTCATATTGAAAAATGAATCCAGTATCATCTTTCACTAACCGCTTAAATTGGAAAGGTCCTGTCCCAATAGGGTGTAAATTTGGTTTTGCCAAACGCATTTGCTCTGGGGGAATTTGTTCCCAAATATGCGCAGGCAATATGCCTACGGTTAAACTATCAAGAAATGGTTGAAATGGTTCCTGAAGCGTAAATTCTATTGTGTACTCGTCAATCACTCGTACTTGTACTCCCTGAAAGCCAAATAATAACGGACTATTTACTTGAGGATTTTGAATTTGCTCAAACGTAAAGGCAATATCCTGGGCAGTTAATGGCATACCATCATGCCATACCACATCTTGGCGCAACGAAAAGGTATATACTTTTTTATCTTCATTCACACTATAGGCAGTCGCAAGATCAGGTACGAGTTGTTGCTGCTTATCATAGCGTAACAGACCAGAATAGATCAGATACACAATATCTTTATCAGCATCGTTTGCTGTGGCAAACAAGGGGTTGGGAGTATCCGGAGATCCCACAATCGCTTCAATATAGGTTCCCCCAACAGCAGGAACAACCGTTCTATATTCTGCAAGAACAAGGCCAGAAAACCAGAACAGGCCAATCAACAATACCCCGACAGCAGTAAAAAACAATCGACGTTCAGACAATGATAAAATACGCCCAATGTGGCGAAGCTGTCGTAATCCAGGCATGCGCTTGGATCGTGCTGTGCGTACCACATCGTAGGCATGACGATTTTTTATCAATGGGGTAGGTTTTTTTGACCTTCGTTCACGTAATCGTAAACGAAGGCGTTGTATATAATCCGAAAACACAAATTAGTGATAAAGAATAACCCCAAAAAGAGCTTTGGAGTAGCTGTTAGATGAAGAGGCTAATAAATGCCAACGCGAAGAAAATAATGGCAAACGCTATGGTTAATTTGTGTAAGAAGAGATCAACTCCTCGGCGGGTTGTTGCAATAGTACCGTTTCCACCACCAAATCCTGCACCAAGGCCAGCTCCTTTATGTTGTAATAACACAGTAATAATAAGCAAGATACTAACAATCATTTGAGATACTTGTAGGATAATGTCAGACATACGGATAGACTCGTGCCAACCATGCGGCGGCAGGGAGTTAGGGATGATAAAAATATAGTAAAGCTACTATAGCAGAAGGGCCAAAAAAAATCAAGTCTTTCATTATCCAAAGATCTTCCCTGCCTTACTTTTTCGGATAAAAAATTGGACAAATAAACGATTCCTTGATATGGTGTTTTCCCATCTTCCAAAAGAAAGAATATCCCATGGGTACAAAACAACAGCGAATCTGTGAGACACCGGGTTGCGGAAAACCCGCTCTTGCACGGCAGCACAGGGCAGGAAGCCAACCTCGGCTTTTTTGGGACAGGGATCACACCCTGTGTGAAGCCTGTTTCCGCAACCAAATGAACAGCCAAGGAGCGGCTGTTCGAGGGGTAGAGGAACGAGGGCGCGGAAGTGGCAAACCAGACCGCTGAGATACAGTATCGGGCAGATACCTCAGCGGTCCCCCATTCATTCTCTGACTATCTTGACAAATAAATACCCCCCTGTTATACTCCTACCACCTAAAAAATCTCCTAATTTTCTATGAAAACAGGCATCCATCCAACAACGCATCCCGTCGTATTTGTCGACAACTCTTGTGGGGCTGAATTTATCACCACATCAACCCTTACCTCAGAAGAAACCCGTGATATTAACGGTGTTGCTCATTATATTATTTATACTGAAATTTCTTCTGGTTCTCACCCATTTTATACAGGAAAACAAATTCTCTTAGATACTGCTCGCCGTGTAGAAAAATTTGAAGCACGTATGAAAGGCCAAGCGGATGCAGCAGAAAGTAGAAAAGGGAAAAAAGTAAAACAAGCAAGTCGTGCAGCAAAAAAAGAAGAAAAAACAGAAGCAAAAGCTGACGCATAGCACTATATATCGATAAAAACAGGCCATTATTTGGTCTGTTTTTCTATATTATACGAATCTACAAATGAATACTAATTTACGAATGTCTACGAATAATGGTAAATTAAATACACATTTGTAGTTATTTGTAGATTAGTGTTCATTCGAAAATACGTAATGTATATGCTACAAAAATACCTTGATATACAATCAACCTACCAATCTCTTGAACAACAGCTGCAGGATCCTGCAGTTATTTCTGATACCAAAAAATTACAAACATTGTCTCAAGAATATAGTGACCTAAAAGAAATTGTAGAAAAAATTACTTTCTTGGCACAGATAGAAAAGCAAATGACCCAAGCACAAGAACTTATCACCGGTAATGATGAGGATATGCGTGCCATGGCCCTTGAAGAATTCCGCGCTCTTGAAGAAACACTCCTACAAAAAGAAAAAGAATTAGCCGACCTTACCCGTCCCTCTGATCCCTTTGACAAAAAAAATGTGATTATTGAAATCCGTGCAGGCGCCGGTGGGGATGAAGCAGGATTATTTGCAGGAGAACTTATGCGTATGTATATGCGCTATGCAGAAAAACAAGGCTGGAAAGCTGGTATTATTGATGAAAGCAAAACCGAATCTGGTGGCTACAAAGAAATTGTATTTTCTATTGAAGGCCGATCGGTGTATAAAGATATGAAATATGAAATGGGCGTTCACCGTGTCCAACGGGTTCCAGAAACAGAAAAACAAGGCCGTATCCATACCTCAACGGCCAGTGTTGCAGTATTACCAGAAGTAGAGGAAAAGGAACTCACCATCCGTGTCGAAGATTTACGTATTGATACCTTTTGTGCAGGAGGAAAAGGTGGCCAAAGCGTGAACACTACAAAAAGTGCGGTGCGTATTACCCATATTCCAACAGGCATTGTGGTCCAGTGTCAGGATGAACGCTCACAAATACAAAATAGAGCAAAAGCAATGAACGTGCTGCGCGCACGCATGTTTGAAGCTGATCAAGAAAAAAAGCACGCGGCGCTTGACGAAAAAAGACGAAGTCAAATTGGGAATGGCGACCGTTCAGAAAAAATTCGTACCTATAACTATCCCCAAGATCGTATTACGGATCACCGTATTCATGAGAGTTGGAACAATATTCCGAACATTCTTAGTGGAAATATTGAAGATATTATCTTTAAACTTCGCCAAGCGGACTATCAAGCATTAGAAGCGCAAAGCTTAGTATAATGTTGAAGATTCCTCTGGCAGCTGCTCACGAGGAGAAGGCGGTTTTTTTGTATAAAAGCGACATACAAAACGAATACTTTCCTGCAACAAAAATACCACCACAAACGCACTCATAAAAAATCGATAGGGAATGATAAATGACGTACAGGGTGCTATCCCCTCCATACATTGCCAGGGAAAAACAGGAAAGCCCTGTCGAATATCAGATACATTGAGCAAGGTGAGTAACACAAAAAAGAGTAAGACAATCACCATTGCGTTCAACACACCAAAAAATAATTTTTCTGCGCACTCCTTATGCATAGTAGCTCTACTATAGCATATCCCCTTTTTATCAACAACATTGACGAGCCCGTCTATGCAGAGATATCATATATATATGATTATTTTTTATGATAACCATTTCCTCATTGCAAAAAAAATATACCGATAGAGAAGATGTGGATCTCATCATTGCGCATGTTCTTCATGTCTCACGGGAACAGGTTCTTATGCATCCGGAAAAAATTTTAGGATATTGGGATACCGCCCGCATTATTTTTTTATTACACAAAAGAAAGAACGGCGTCCCTTTTGCGTATATCACGGGAAAAAAAGAATTTTATGGGCTCAATTTTTTGGTAAATAACCATACCTTAGTCCCTCGACCAGAAACGGAATTACTCGTAGAAACAGCAATCAAAGAAATTCAAACACTCCAAAGCAACCAGATACCAACGATGCTGATTGATGTGGGGACAGGAAGTGGCTGTATCCCTATTAGTATTCTTGTTTCTTTGCCAAGTGCGATAAAAACAATCGCGATTGATATATCGAACAAAGCACTCACGGTAGCAAAAAAAAACGCAGCACAGTATACTGTTCCTATCACATTTTTTTGTGGAAATATATTAGAACCAATTAAAAAGAATCCTAAATTATTGAATAATATACAAAAAATAATTATTACGGCTAATCTTCCCTACCTCACCCAAGAACAGATTGATAGTGAACCAAGCATTCAGCACGAACCGCATTCGGCGCTCTATGCACCTGACCAAGGAATTGGTTTATATAAAGAATTATTTGCTCAGCTACAGACGCTTCCTATATCAAACGGCTCTTTATCTGTCTATTGCGAAATACATACCGAGCAAGCAAGCCCCTTACGCGCATATATTCTTTCACTATTTAACACTGCTCAGATACAACCATATACCGATTTAGCCGGGCATACACGTATTCTTCATATCACGATATAACCATATATTTATGGGCAAACTTCCCCCACAAGCAAAGCCGGTCTTTACCGGAGAAATTTTTACGGTCTATCAATGGCAGCAAGAACTCTTTGATGGTTCATATGCAACGTTTGAAATGCTTCAACGTCCAGATACCGTGCAAGTTATTACAATTGTTGACGATATGATTTTGTTAAATGAAGAAGAACAACCGCATAAAGGCACCTTCCTTACATTGCCAGGCGGCCGACGAGATCTGAGTGATACCACAGCACGTGATGCAGCAAAAAGAGAATTACGCGAAGAAACAGGGTACACAAGTGACCACTGGGAAACCCTGTTTACTTGGGAACCGTATAATAAAATGGCCTGGACGATGCATTGCTTTATCGCCAAACAGGCATACAAGGATACAGAACCACACCTTGATCCTGGAGAAAAAATTACCACTCGCTTGGTATCTTTTGAAGAATTTATTACGATTGCTTCTTCAAAAGAATTTCAGGCAAAAGAACTTAAAGAGGAAATATTGCGCATGCGCCTTGATCCGCAACAACTTGCTGAATTTAAAAATAATTTATTTTAGTATGGAATGGAGACATTCTTACGAAGAACATAAAGATACTCATGATTTTCCTGAACCTATTTCTAGCTTGTCACAGGATTATATTAAAAAGGTAAATGCTGATTTAATGGCTAGTCCAGACCAGGAAGAGAGATTCTTGGATGACGTGAAACAAAAACTTATTCAAGCAATAGACCTGGGCGACCACACAGCATTAAAAGATACACTGGATGCCGTATTTAGCCATGATCATGAAGACGTAAATGGTTTAGATAATCGAACTTTTTTTCTGATTGAAAAAGCTGTTTTTTCACCTGAAATACAAGAAAAAATGATACACGCCTTGACTGATGTAATCACTGTAACAGCAGAAGGAATTACACAAGGCACATCCTATTCCGTAGAAAATATAAATAACGTATTATGGGTCGAGCGTCATCTTAAAAAGACTACACCTCCAAATCAACGATTATTTACTGCAATAAAGTCTCTTGTTAATGCATGTGTAGATACAGGTTTTATATTTATTCTTTATGAAATAAAGTATGGATATGTTTCTTCTTTGATATCTCAAATAGAAAAAACATATCGAGAAGATAAAGAAAGCGCACAACGAATAGAGTATTCAACGATGCAGCATCGAGAACATTTAGCGAAATCTTTTTGTAGAATAGAAGAAAGATTATTTGAAAACCCTAATATAGATCTCCAAAAATTTATAGACACAAATAATATCATTCTTCCTACTGTTGCAAGAGAAAAACTCTCTGCCATTGCTACTAGCTATCAAAATAAAATTGAACAAGCGCAAAAAAACTATCAACAAATTTTGTTAAGAGTGGGCACAATCAATCCGGAAGTACTCGGTAAGGAAATATTTATAGAAAAAGTAAATAGTGAACCTAAAGGAAAAATAGAACTATCTGTTGTCCCTGGATTTATTATTTTGATTTTCGAAGAACAAGAAGATCAAACTACATTTTGGGGACAAAACGCGGGGGGGATGTGTTCAAATACATGGGGTGGTGAAGACTCAACATTAATCACTACACAAAAATTTATGGCTGAAAAAGTTCTTCGCCATGAACGCCAACATTTTATAAATCACACCATCAATATTCCTTTTGTAGAAGAGAATCACATTGCAAAAAGAAGCAACGATGAAGAATGGAAATTAGACAGAATAAAAGATGAACTTTTGGCTTATCTGCGTGATGGGTCTTCCCCTAATTATCTTGAAACCGTCTTGAAAACTTCTCCCCTATATGAGAACATACACCTGCCAATGGGAATGGAAATTCTACAAGAAATTACCCAAATATTCGAAGAACATCCAATATTAACAACAGTATTTTTCTCTACACAAAAAACAAGACAGCTACTCGTTTATTCTCTTATCGATGTTCCATTGCGAAGTATCCCTCGAATGCTCCGCCGTATCGCATCATATTATGGCATAAAAAAGAGCGGTTCTCCCTTAGCAAAAAAAAGAAAAATAACTGAAATTAAAAAACATAATACTGCACAAAAACAATATATGATCGATGCCTATGAACAGGGTGTCGATCGGTAATATTATTTTATACATAACTATATGGAAATAAATTATTTCGCTGTTCTCGTTGCAGGAATCTCCGGTATGGCACTTGGCATGGCATGGTACGGTCCGTTATTTGGTAAAATTTGGATAAAACTCATGGGCTTTACCCAAGCAGACATAAAAAAAGCACAAGAAAAAGGCATGGGAAAAACCATAGCCCTTGGTTTTTTATCTCAACTGGTAATGGCCTATGTATTAGCGTATTTTATTATTGGCTGGGCAACCAGTGACGCTACCATGACGGGCTTATCTATTGGATTACAAAGTGGATTTTGGCTATGGCTTGGGTTAGTAGCAACAGTACAATTACACCAGGTATTGTGGGAAGGAAAATCATGGAAATATTATGTTTTAACTACTGGTTACTGGTTGGCAGTAACCCTGGTCATGGGAGCAATCCTTGGATCATGGAGATAAAAAAATTGTCATGCAACAACAAACGCATATTGTGGTGTTAGGTGCTGGTTTTGGTGGTATTTATACCGTAAAACGCCTACACAAACACTTTCATAAACAAGGAAATGTAAAAATAACCATCGTCAATAATACGAACTATTTTTTATTTACTCCGCTCTTACACGAAGTCGCAACCGGCGCGATTCATGAACAACATATTGTTGAATCAATACGAAAGGTGTTTACCTGCTGCCCCATAGATATTACTATTGCAACGGTAAAAAGTATTGATCCTGATACCAAAACAATACATACCGACACGGGAACAATCTCGTACGATTATGTGGTCGTTGCCCTAGGCAGTGACACTGCATTTTTTAACACTCCTGGCGCAGAAGAACTGTGCTTTACCTTAAAATCATTAGAAGATGCAAAAACCCTCAAATCACACTACGTTGAGATCATGGATGCAGCCGCAAAAGCAAAAACACAAGAAGAGCAACAGGCATTACTCACCGTCGCGATTATTGGTGCTGGCCCTACTGGTGTCGAGTTAGCCACAGAAACCGCAGAACTTTTTTTTGACACCTTTCCTGCCTATTATCCAAAAGAACTTATCGACCGTTTTCGTTTAGTGCTTATTCAACGAGATCACGATATTCTCCTCATGTTTGATGAGGTAATTAGAAAAAAAGCCACCGCAATATTAGCAAAAAATAAGGTAGAGGTTCTCTGTAACACCAGTGTTGTCTCTGTTAGTGAACAAGGCATAATGCTGTCTACAGGAGAACATATTCCTACTCATACCCCTATTTGGGTAGCTGGTATACAAGCGCAAAAACTTACCATAGGACAAGAAACGCCTAATCGTCGTGGCTGTTTTGTTGTCGGGCCAACATTACAATTGGCAAATGATGCAAACATATTTGTTATTGGAGACATGGCGCATTGTGAAGACAGAAACACCAAACAACCCTTTCCTGCACTCGCACAAGTGGCGGTAAAACAAGGTATCCACGCCGCAGATACCATTGCTCAACTCATACAAGGAAAACCAGCCACTGCCTTTCATATGAAATTAGCAGGATTATTAGTGTCGTTAGGCCAATGGAATGCAGCAGGACAAATTGGCAAGATGCATATGACAGGAAAACTTACGTGGTGGCTATGGCGTACCATTTATGTTTCAAAATTATTATCAACCAGAAAAAAATTCCAAGTTATTATTGATTGGACACTACATCTCTTTTCTAAGCGAGATATTTCTAACATCTAGATCAGGCCTATGTCATCACGTCCCCCAGCTCTGTTTACCAAAATTTTTTTAGACAGTGGTAACCCTGAAGATACCAAAGAAGCTCTGGCTACCTTGGGTTTTTTAGACGGTCAAACAACTAACCCAAGTTTGGTGGCAAAACACCCAGCTCTGCAAGAAAAAATTGCTGCAGGCCAGATTCTCTCTTCTGTAGAGGTGAATGATTTTTATAAACAAGTTATTCAAGAAATCGCTGCCCTTATTCCCACAGGATCTGTATCCATAGAAGTATATGCAGATAAAGAGACCAGCGCAGAACAAATGCTCGTGCAAGCAAGAGCCATGAATAATTGGATTCCCCAGGCACATATAAAATTTCCAACAACCGCTGCAGGATTAGCTGCCGCCACGCAAGCAGTAGCAGAACAAATTCGTGTAAACATGACCTTGGTATTTTCTGTTGAACAAGCCGCAGCAGTCTATGCAGCAACAAGAGGTGCAACGCGGGGATCAGTATTTGTTTCTCCCTTTGTTGGCCGATTAGATGATATTGGGATAAACGGCATGGGACTCATTCAACAGTGTATGAATCTCTATGCAACCAGTGATCATCATGTTGAGGTGCTTGTCGCAAGTGTCCGTAATATGGAACATTTTTTATATTCCCTTGCACTGCAAGCAGATATTATTACAGCCCCTCTCTCTCTTCTTAAAGAATGG
The DNA here is from genome assembly GCA_964522435.1 of uncultured Gammaproteobacteria bacterium. GTDB lineage: Bacteria > Patescibacteriota > Patescibacteriia > Magasanikbacterales > UBA922 > CAZFUL01. The sequence goes on along the minus strand of CAZFUL010000003.1, from coordinate 122,800 downwards.
GCCGCTGCTGGGATGCCTGTGCCCGATGCCTCTTTTTCCTATGATCCAAAAGGAAAAGAAGCTCCTTCTTCTCCTGTTATTAATCTCACTGCCCCTCTTACATCCCTTACTATTCACCATCCGCTTACCGACAAAGGCCTCGAAAAATTTGTTGCTGACTGGAACAGCTTAATTGGAAATTAATATACTATGGACAAAAAAATGCTCCCTATTGTTATTCTCTTTCTTTGTATTGGATTATTTGTTATGGCTATTGGCGTATTTTTTGCTGTAGGCCAATATCAATTTGCACAAACGGCCCAACAAACCATGGGCGAAGTGACAGCACTTATTCCACAAACGGATAGTGATGGTACCACCTACGCACCAGAACTAGGCTATATGGTGAATGGACAACGCTATAGCCTGGTATCAAATTATTCAAGTAATCCAGCGTCCTATGCGGTGGGAGATAGTGTCGTGGTATTTTATGACCCAACAAATCCAGACAGCGCAAAAATGGGTACTACCGTAGCACTCTATGGTGGTCCTGTTATCGCAGGAGGGATTGGGATCGTTTTTGTCTGTATTGGCGGCATCATGCTTGGGGTATATGTCAAAAGAAAAAAAGATATTCTTTGGCTACGCCACCAGGGGCAAGCATTCCATGGTACAATAGCGAGCATTACACAAGATATGGCCTATAATATGAATGGCAAACACCCCTATCGCATTGTGGTGAACGTCAGTATTCCAGGCGATACACAAAAAACAAGAGAGCTCAAAAGTGATCTCCTTTGGAAAGATCCGAATACGGTAACAAAGATTGGCGATTCACTAAATGTATACATAGACATGGCAAATACTAAACGATATTATATTGATCTGTCAGCTATTCAACAAAAATTATGAAACAAGTAACCATCTATACCACAAGCTACTGCCCCTATTGCAAACGAGCCAAAGCCTTGCTTGACTCTTTAAGTATTTCGTATCAAGAAATTGATGTAGAACACAACCAGACGCTTCGTGATGAAATCATTGAAAAGTACCACTGGCAAACTGTTCCGCTTATTGTTATTGGAGATCAATGCATTGGGGGCTGTGATGATCTCCATCGTATGCATGCAGACGGGACACTGAGTTCCTTACTTAGCAATTAATTATTTTTTTATGATGCAAACTGCTATTCTCAACTTTGCAAAACAATTTGAGTATCACCCAACAATAGAAAATAAAACCGCACTCAAAAAGAAAAAACGTATTATTGTGCTTGGCATGGGCGGATCTCATTTAGGCGCGGATGTGATTGCTGCCATAAAACCAACACTTCCTCTTATGGTGTATAGCGACTACGGCTTACCCTCCCTATCAAAACAAGAGTTACAAGACAGCTTGATTATTGCTAGTTCATACTCGGGGAATACAGAAGAAGTACTTGAAGGACTACAGCTTGCACTCAAACAAAAATTAGCGGTTGCGGTTATTTCGGTTGGGGGAAAAATGATTGATATCGCAAAGCAAAAAAAGTTAGCCTATATTCAAGTACCGAACACGGGTATTCAACCACGCAGTGCCTTGGGATTTAGTGTTGTTGGCCTTCTTGCTCTTATGGGAGAAAGCAAATTAGCAAAAGAACTTCAATCCCTTCATAAAACCCTTCAACCAAAAAAATGGGAAGCAAAAGGAAAAGCACTGGCAAAAAAATTAGTGGATCGAGTTCCTGTTATATATAGTTCAAAAGCCAATCTGGCCGTTGCCTACAACTGGAAAATTAAACTCAATGAAACAGGAAAAATTCCTGCATTCTATAATATATTTCCAGAACTCAATCATAATGAAATGACCGGCTTTGATGTGGCAGCGTCAAGCGCGCATCTATCCAAATCATTCATCTTTTTATTTTTAGAAGATAAAACTGATCACCCAAAAAATCAACAACGCATGGCGGTCATGAAGAAGTTATATAAAAAACGGGGCTTAGCCGTAGAGAGTATTTTGTTAGAAGGATCAACAGTACAACAAAAAATATTTCAATCACTATTGTTAGCAGATTGGACAGCGGTCGCAATTGCAGCACACTATGGCTTGGAATCAGAACAAGTCCCGATGGTCGAAGAGTTTAAGAAAATGATTGGATAACTCGCATGAATATATGATACATAAAAAATTCCGAGGTACCTCGGAATTTTTTTTATTCTACTATCTCCACTCTCTGAAATTTCGTTACAATCTCCACCCAAATTTTCCCAGGTTTTAAGGAAATTTCTTGATCCTGTTCATCATACCATCGGGTTCTTTGGGTAAGAGACTCTTTACGCCAAGTCGCATCAAATAAAAATCCATCTCGTAATATATACCCTTTTCCAGAACCCATTGTTTCGATTCCCAAGCGGCCAATATCATCTAATACCTTTGCCTCTACTTCTTGAATCAAGACGGTATCCGCAACATAGGGCGTTCCGTCTTGATCACGATGAAATTTACCAAACTGCCGACGGTCATATTGTTTCGTACTTGAATTAAATTGCCATGATACATCATAGCCACCGCCATATATAATATCGACTCCCTTCGTACAGGCATTGGTACACGCATCTATGTGGCGAAAGCTCCAACCAACAAATGGCTCCGTCGTAGACGGGGCATAGCGTGCTAAGGCAGATTCCCATAATTCACTATTGCTGTAAACATTATGAGGAGCAGACCTATCATCACTGCGATAATAATACCAACCACGATAAAATTCGTTGAGGTCAAATACTTGTCGCTTTTCAATAAGATCAATGGCCTCAGGTGAGCCGCCCACATGCATATACATCGCACTGCCATATTCTGCCAACCAATCAAGGTAATACGCACGCGCACTGCGCACCGGACCAACTTTTGCCACAACAGTTCCTTCTTTGTATACCGCAAATAAGCGAGGAATCCCTCCTTCAACAGGAGATTCATACACAAGAGAAGCCGCCGCAATCCCAGCAAGAGGTTGTGCTTCATAATGGTTTTCTACCATGACCCCAATAATACGAGTTTGTTGTTCTTCCACAGACGCGACACAAACACCATCCAATACATGAGAAAATTCACAATAGGCCGTTGAACTACTATTCCCTTGTGGCTCATCAAAGGTAATCACCTCGCGTGCTTTTTCATGAACAGACTGATACCAAAACCACGCAATCAATCCAAGAGCAATACTTATAATTACCCCAGCAAACACATAGAGCCAGGTTGTTTGTGGAATACTTTTTATAAAAGAAAGAATGTGTTTTTTCATAGTGAATCAATAATACCGAATCATACTGTTTTTGACAATAACAAAACACCCCGATTCAATCGGGGTGTTTATTTGTATACTTATTTTTTGTCAGCATCAGCACTTTCTTCTTCTTTCTTGCCTTTTGCTTCTACTTCAATCTTGTCTAGACTTACGTCAACGGGTTGTTCTAAGGCAGCAAGTTGATCTGCAGATAATGGTGGGTTCACCGTAGCGATCATTTCTTCTGCACCATCTAATACGGTTAACCCTGGAGGAAGCACGATATCGCTTACATGAATTGCATCACTAAAGGTTTTTAACACACTTAAATCAATATCAATGTGGTCCACCAAATTTTGTGGTAAACAACGAACATTGAGCTCTTCTTTTGGTTTCAATAAGGTACCACCTTGTTCTTTTTCGGCAAGAGAAACGCCAACAAATACCAATGGGATTGTAACATCCATTTCTTCTCCCATGGTTACATGACGAAAATCAGCATGGATAATGGTTCTTTTTACAGGATCTACTTGAATGTCTTGGATCAACACCATGAGTGGTTCTGCTCCATCAATAGACAAATTAATCAAGGTTGATTCCCCTGCTTCTTGGTAAATTTTGTTAAAGGTTGATGCATCAACAGAAAAAGACATTGCCTCCATATGAGGACCATACACAACGGCAGGAATATTTCCTTGTGCACGAATAGCTTCAACTTTTCCAATACGTTTTTGTGCGTTCAGCGTTAGATTCATACGGTTTGCTGTGAAAGTAAATAAATCAAATGTGAGGGTTGTTTTACAAGAAGATCGTGAAAGCCCAGTACCGTTGTATCGGCTATAGGTGTTTTGTGCAATAAACGACGTAATTCTTGTGCGTTTAAGTCAGTTAACATACCAATAGAACTTACTCCTACTTGTGATAATACGATTAAAGCAACAATCGCATGCTTACAAGACGGGCAAGTAATATGAATAAGCTGTGTTCCATCTGCTTCTCCAACCAAGAGCACATCGGTCTGTGCATATTCTTTTGTGCATAAAGGACACTGCTGTATCATTTTTGGCAAAAAAGATGATGCTTGAGCCCCAGGTTGTGAGGGTTGTTGCTGACTCATAGTAGCGGGCAAATAATAACAAAACAACGTAGGTCTGTCAAGAAGAGACGCTATACGATACATTCATACTATACCCTTTTTATCGTAATCAGACAAGTCTTCTAGGATAGACGAAAGCGAGCATTACTTTGTGCAATACTCCCCGCAATGCCAATTAAGGCATAATTAATCAATATAGATGATCCCCCATAACTCACAAACGGCAAGGTAACCCCCGTAACCGGTAACAATCCGGTGGCTCCCCCAATATTCACGCTCAGCTGGATAAAAAATAAGCAGGCAATCCCAATAAGGGTATACGAAGAAAAATCATCTTTTACTCGTTGACTTAACCAGAGCAAGCGCCATAATAAGAGATAAAACAACAGCAATACGACACATAAGCCCACAAAGCCCAATTCTTCGCCAATAACCGCAATAATAAAATCTGTTTGGGCTTCTGGTAAAAAGTGCAGCTGGCTTTGTGAACCAAATCCTAACCCACGCCCAAATAACTGGCCAGATCCTATAGCAATCAACGATTGATTGACATTATAGCCACTGCCAAGGGGGTCACGCTCAGGATGCAAAAAGGTGAGTACCCGTTCTTTTTGGTAATCCTGGAATAAAAATAGCCAGGCACAACTGGCGACGAAAAGGGCGATACTGATAAAGGTAATAATATATTTTTTAGGAATACCTGCAGCCAATAATAACCCAAACCAAATACCCCCCAATACTAACGTTGACCCTAAATCCGGCTGCAAGAGTATAAGCCCAGCATAAAATCCTACCGCAAAGATACTCGAAACCACAAACTCCATTTTTTCAAACCGTCTACCCTGTTTTTGAATAAGCCAAGCCAATAATAAAATTAAAGAAATTTTTGCAACTTCTGCTGGTTGAAAAGAAAATCCAGCCAACCGAAACCATCCGGTTGTTCCACGAATGGTTACCCCAAAAAATAATACAGACACTAATAACACTAAGCCAATAATATACCCAATTTTTGCCAATGACTCGTAGCGCGTTTTATGAATAAGCGTCGCTATCATAACAGTCATCATTCCCAAACCCAATGCAATGGATTGCGTCGGAAAAAAAATAAGCGTGTCGTTGCGAGAAATATCAATACTATAAATCGCAGATAGGCCAATAATAGATAACAAAAAAACGGGTAACAATAATACCCAATCAAATAATTTTAAAAATAAAAATAGACGATGCATATCGTCACTATACTACCCTGACTTGGAGCAGCTTGCAACACAACAGATTATATATTCGTACCCACGTCAATATATACCGATGGATCAAAAATATTGATAATAGGATGGAGCTCAATACTATCCACAGAAGATAATGGTGCAGGAGTAAATAACTCTATCCGACGTTGCTCCCCAGATAAAAATTCTGGCAACAAGGTATATAACACGCCAACCATATTTTGGCCGCGAAATAATACCACTTGGATAGGCATTTCCCAGTACGAATACGCGGTATTATTAGTTATAGTAAAAGAAACTTCTGAATGAAATAACCCTTGAGCTATTTGTTCTGGTTGAAACACAAAGTCACTCATGGGAATCATGAGGTGATCTTTTGTATACTGCTCGATATCAGCAATCACATGTGGATTAATCCGTTTCCAACGAATATCATCAATAACCAAGCGAGCTTGAGAAGGAAACCCGCTGCCGGTCTCTTGTCCTAAAGCAATAAGCACCGCCTCGCTTGATGGTAATAAGAGTATTGTCTGCGCTGGGGTTTCTCCCCCTGCATATTCATAATGATAAAACACGCGTGCCAAAAAACGCTCATTGTCATTTTTTACGGGTGTGACAAAATCATAGCGGTTACTATTACTTTGAAATACCTGACTTGGAGCAAATTGTAATGGAAGGGCGCGATATTGTTCTTGCACCTCGGTAAAATTGGTAAATTCCTGTGTTTGCCGAATAAGAGCCGCGTTATCAATCCAAAGATCGTAGCTCACATATTTTATCCAAAGGACAACACTTCCACCCACACTCAACACACACCAAATAATGGCGGTTATAATAAGAGCTTTACGCAATTGTTCGCGATGTTTGGCAAACCATAACCCTCTCGTTAACTGGCGATTATCAAATTCACCTGTTGGGTCTTGGTAGCGAAAAAGCGGGTCTTTAGGTTTTTTAGAAAAAAGAGACATGAGAAAATATGTTACTAATATCCCTACATAGTATACACCAAAATGCCTCTCCCCGCACCTCTTCATCGTCCTCTTGTGAGCCAACCTCCCCTGTGGTACTATAGGCCTGTATTATTTTGTATGATTAATGTATGGCTGAAACTAAACAAAAAACAAAAAAACCAGGTGAATACAGCGCCGCGAGCATTAGCGTCTTAGAAGGACTCGAAGCCGTGCGAAAACGCCCGGGTATGTATATTGGGTCAACAGGTACTGCGGGGTTGCACCATATGATTTGGGAAGTCGTGGATAATTCGTTTGACGAAGCCATGGCTGGACACTGTAATGAAATTACCATTACCCTCCTCCCTGATCATTGGATCTCTGTAGAAGATAATGGACGTGGTATTCCTGTTGACATTCATCCACAAAAAAAAGTCAGTGCCTTAGAAGTCGTATTAACCACCCTTCATGCCGGAGGAAAATTTGGTGATGGCGGCTATAAAGTATCTGGTGGGTTACACGGGGTAGGTGTTTCTGTCGTAAACGCGTTATCAGTAAACGTAAAAGCAGAAGTGCACCGTGAAGGAAAAATTTGGGTACAAGAATATACCTACGGAAAACCAAAAGCAAAAGTAAAGTCTATTGGTACCACCAAAAAACGCGGGACCATTATTAGCTTTCAACCAGATAATAAAATTTTTGATACCATTGATTTTTCTTGGAAAACCATTATCGACCATTTGCGCCAACAAGCCTACTTAAACAAAGGCGTAAAAATTACGGTTACTGATGAACGTACGGAGGAAGATAAAAAAGCCGATAGTAGCGCTATTGTTGAGCAAGCAGGAAAATATCAATTTTATTTTGAAGGTGGTATTGCGAGTTATGTAAAATACATTAACCGCAACCGCGAAGCAAAACACAGCAATATCTTTTATGTCGAAAAACAAGTAGAGCATGTACTTGTTGAAGTTGCCTTACAATATACCGATGAATATACCGAATCTCTCCATCCCTTTGCCAATAACATTACCAATCCAGAAGGTGGGATGCATGTGGCAGGATTTAGAAGTGCCCTTACTCGCGCTATTAATACCTATGCACGCAAAAAAAATCTTTTAAAAGAAAAAGATGATAATTTGGGTGGTGAAGATGTGCGCGAAGGGTTAACTGCTGTTATTTCTGTAAAAATTCCTGATCCTCAATTTGAAGGACAAACCAAAGGAAAATTAGGAAACCCAGAAGTACGCCCCGCCGTTGATACGGTTTTTTCTGATGCCTTCATGATTTTTCTTGAAGAAAATCCTCGGGACGGTGAAGCGATTATTGGAAAATGTGTGTTGGCGTCCAAAGCACGCAAAGCCGCACGCTCTGCGCGTGATGCGGTATTACGCAAAGGCGCCCTCGATGGCTTTACCCTACCTGGAAAATTAGCCGACTGTTCTAGTCGCAAAGCAGAAAATTCAGAAATTTTCATTGTAGAGGGTGACTCAGCTGGTGGAAGTGCCAAACAAGGACGCGACCGAGAAACCCAAGCCATTTTGCCACTGCGTGGAAAAGTATTAAATGTAGAACGAGCACGCTTGGATAAAATTTTAACTAATAATGAGTTGAAATCTTTGATTATTGCCATGGGTACCAACATTGGCGAAATGTTTGATTTAAGTAAACTCCGCTATCACAAAATTATTATCATGACCGATGCGGACGTGGACGGATCTCACATTCGTACCCTGCTGTTAACCTTGTTCTTCCGCTACTTCCCAGATGTTATTAATATGGGACACTTATATATTGCCCAGCCTCCCCTGTTTAGTATTAAACAAGGAAAAGAAATGACCTGGATATATAATGAACATGATTTGGAAACCTTTAAACAAAAGTACGGTGTAAAAAGTGAAGATTTGGAAGTGAATTATGAAGAAGGTTCTGAAACGGAAGACACCGAAGAAAAAGCTGTGGTAGAAACAAAGGCGGCAAGTAAATCCAAACTCAACATCCAACGTTATAAAGGGTTGGGAGAAATGAACCCAGAACAATTGTGGGAAACAACCATGAATCCAGAAAGCCGTGTGGTGAAACAAGTGGTGATTGAAGACGCAGAAAAAGCCAGTGAAATCTTTGATATTCTTATGGGCAGCGACGTTGTCCCTCGCAAAAAGTTTATTCAAACACATGCGAAAGCAGTGAAGAATTTGGATATCTAAATCCTATCATAATAAACGACACCCCAAATATGGGGTGTTTTTTATTTGTTGCGTGCGGCTATAAATTGGATTACTATATACAATAAAAGAACCTATGAAAATTTGGTTAGCCTATAAATTTCGCGGTGCTGATTTAGAGACATTGAAAAAACAACTCAATGAGCTAGTTGTATTATTAGAAAATAATGGCCATGAAGTAGTTACCATGATTAGCAATATTCAAGGGTGGAATTTGGATACAAATGTCCTGTCAAAATCAGAAGCAGTGCGACAGGCATATGCATTGTGTAAACAATGCGATGTCGCCCTTTGTCTATTTCCGACCGATGATAGTAGCGAAGGCCGAGGCTGGGACGCAGGGTACTTTGCTGGTATGGGTAAGCCAACCATTATGGCAATAGAACAAAGTCTCTCAATTCCTTATACCGAAGCCTTGTTCTCAGAAAATCCGGCCAATAAAGAATGGAATCTTCCTTCAATTATCCGATATACGACATTTAAGGATATAGCAAATAGCTTTCCCGTAAGCACCGATTAAATAACACCAATGTATGAGGTTATCCCCTCCTCCCATATTGACAAACAAGATATTTTTCCCTATACTAAGCAAAGAACTGGCCAAAAGCCGGTTTTTAGATACAAAAAAAGGCTCAATAGGAATAGAGAGCAATAGCTCAGTGCTCTGTACTCCCCTTAAGCCTTTTAACTCTTTTTTTATGACCGCCCTCAAAAACTATCTCATTGAAGCAATTCATGAAATGAAAAAAGTCACTTGGCCAACCAAGAAACAAACGACCTATTACTCAGCAGTAGTGGTTATTTTAAGTATTACGGTTGCCCTCTTTTTTGGACTTCTCGATTACTTCCTCAACCTTGGACTTTCTTCTCTTATTTCATAATTATTTACTTCTTTTTGCTGGTGCCCACCACCACAACCCTAGTTCTTCATCTATATGGCAAAACAAACCCAGGATCTTGGAAAACGTTGGTATGTTCTTCACACCTACAGTGGTTACGAAGAAAATGTAAAACGGAACTTAGAGCAACGTGTTGAAACCTTTGGTATGGAAGACCGTATTTTTGCGGTATTGGTTCCAAAAGAAAAGAAAATTAAAATTAAAAATGGAAAACGTTTAGTCGTGGAAGAAAAAATCTTCCCTGGGTATGTGTTGGTAGAAATGGTCGTCAACGATGATTCTTGGTATGTGGTGCGTAACACCCCAAATGTTACGGGATTCGTTGGTTCTGGCGTTACCCCTACCCCCATTGATGCAAAAGAAATGGATGCCTTACAAAAACGTATGGGCGTGAATGACCCAAGTCACAAGATTGATGTGAACATGAACGATATGGTACAGATTGTCGACGGTCCGTTTAAAGGATTTGAAGGAAAAGTAAACGCGGTAGACGAAACTCGTGGAAAAATTAAAGTATTTGTAAACATGTTTGGCCGAGAAACACCGGTTGAATTAGATGCCTTACAAGTAAAAAAAGTATAATTTCTTTAGTCGGGTAAGTACATTTTATTTAGGGCGTTCTGCAATACAACACAGAAGCTTCTCCCCTAATAGAATGTATTTACTCCTGTCGATTATTTAGGCAGTTGATCCTATCAAACCTATGGCAAAAAAATTAGTCACCCAAATTAAATTACAAATTGTTGGTGGCGCTGCTAACCCAGCACCTCCAGTCGGTCCAGCACTTGGACAACACGGGTTAAACATTCAAGATTTTTGTGGACAGTTTAATAATAGAACTGCAGACAAAAAAGGAGAAGTTGTTCCTGTGGTTATTAGTGTGTACGACGACCGCAGTTTTGACTTTATCATGAAAGTTGCTCCGGCAAGTTCATTGATTAAAAAAGCAGCTGGTATTAAATCTGGTGCTGCAAATCCATTAAAAGATAAAGCAGGTACTATTACCAAAGCGCAACTCCGTGAAATCGCAGAAACCAAAATGCCTGACTTAAACGCAAATGATGTGGACGCAGCAATGAAGATTATTGCTGGAACCGCAAAACAAATGGGCGTAAAAATTGAAGGCTAATCTGCCACATCTATCAGTCCCGCTACGGTATACAGGCAAAGAAAACATCCACAGCGCAGGGTACAGCAGGTACCCTAACGCGAGGACGTTTTCGTGCTTGTATACCGAGAAGGGACGTACGCATATACAATATACGAAACTCGCCAACTCTGGCGAGTTTTGTTATACTACGGATACTATGCTAAAGAAAAAAACGATCGTGAGCGCCTACCTTACGCTTACTCCAGAACACAAAACATATCTTCGCACAAAACTGCGCGGCCTTACGCTGCGTGTTTGTCATACCCCACTCAGCCAAGAAACGCTTGATAAAGAAACGAATATCCTGGTGGTGTTTGTAGATTCTCCTGTATCAAAAAAAATCATTGATGCGTTACCAAAATTACAATTGATTGTTACGCTCTCAACGGGCTATGATCATATTGATATTGGTTACGCAAAGAAAAAACATATTCCCGTGTGCAATGTTCCTAATTATGGCGAACATACGGTGGCAGAATATACCATTGCCCTTATGCTTTGTTTAAGTCGCCAAATGTTTCCAGCGATTAAACGGGTAAAAGAAGGCAATTTTGACTATCATGGTTTATGCGGCATGGATTTAAAAGATAAAACCGTGGGCATTATTGGAACAGGAAAAATTGGCATTCACACCATTCGTATGTTGCAAGGATTCCATACAAATATTGTTGCCTTTGACACCATGCCAAAAAAAGAATTACAACAAGAATATCGTTTTCGCTATGTTTCGCTTTCACAACTCTTAAAACAATCAGATATTATTTCGTTACATGTTCCGTTGTTTGACAGCACCTATCATCTTATAGATAAAAAAGCCATAAAAAAAATGAAACCAGGTGTTATTCTTATTAACACGGCTCGTGGCGCACTTATTGATTCAGAGGCACTCCTCTATGGCCTCAACAACAAGATTGTTGCAGGAGCTGGCTTAGACGTATTAGAAGGGGAAGATGTGATGCAAGATTCGATAAAATTACTCTCACAGCATTCTGCTGAAGAAACACGGGTCAGTCTTATTAATAACGTGCTCGTTGATCATCCCCAAGTACTCGTTACCCCACATAATGCCTTTAACAGCCAAGAAGCAATTCAACGTATTTTAGATACAGGTATAGAAAATATTCATAGCTATCTTGCTCATTCGCCCAGTAACATGGTTTTGTCATAGTGTTATGCGTATTCCTCTTTTGCGTATTCTCCTTTCACTCAGCATCTTGGTTATTCTTGGTGCTGGCTGTTCTCGTGTTCAAGAAGAAACAGAACAACCCCCCGTAACCAATAATGAAACCGTCGTGCCAAGTACACAAGAGCAACAAGCCTATGCCTGGTGTGTCTATAATGGAAATAGCTTTGATATTATTACGACCGACCAAGGCTATGTGTTTGATTGCGTCTTAACCGATGCACGTCGTTGTGACGCCCTTGCCTTTTTATCTGGCGACTGCGGCATTGATACGGCTTTAGCGCTGAGTACACCAACAACCAGTGCGAATGCAGAAGATGTGTATGACGCTCCACGTTTTTGTGAACCCATTGCAAACCCCATCTGTGGGACAAACGGAAGAACCTATAGTAACGAATGTATTGCGGCTCAACAACAGGTAACCGTAGCACATATAGGCACCTGCTCTATTGGCCAAGAACCAACAAATCCTCCTATTGTTCCAGAACCCAGCCGACCAGGATCTCAAACAGGATCCTCACAACAACAGTCAAATAATGAATCCCAAAATAATTCTAATACTCCTCCTCCGACGGTTCCAGATTACAGTGCGCCAGAACCCATTTATACAGAACAAGGTATTCCAGATTGGGTAGCCGTTCCATTTTCTCTTTTAAAAGACAACCCTTCTGTACAATCAGCCTCAGTGGCACGTTGTCGCGTTGCAGGAAATACCTATTATCTTCAAATAGAAAACTGTCCCAACTGTTTTAGTACCCTCTATCGTGCAGATGGGACTCTTATGTGTAACCCGAGTAACGACCTCAACAATAGCTGCCCTGCAGGATTTGACGAAGATAGCAGCCCAAGTTCTTGTACGGTGATTCTCAAAAAATAATCTTCTTCACATGCCCTTATCTGCTGCACAACGATATGTTCTGATTGCGATTATTTGTTTGCTGGTGTTTCTTGCAACAAGCGTTGTTGTATTGCTGTTTAATAGATCCCTATTTCCAAAAACGACTCTTCCTTTTCCTAATACGCCATCTCAGCTGGAGCTTGCCGCAGCCCCAGAAATACCCTCCAAAGAGGTAGTCCGCTTATTAGCCGTGGGAGATATGATGCTTGACCGCAGTGTTTGGTTAAAAACCAAAGCAGCCGGGAGCTATGATCACCCCTTTTTGTTGATTGACGCATTATTTTCTGACTACGACCTTCGGCTCGGCAACTTAGAAGGCCCTATCACCAACTTTCAATCTATTGCCAATGGCACCGGGGGCGCCCGCTTTACCTTTACCTTTTCGCCATTATTCGCAGAACCATTATCCAGACGTTTTGATATCCTCAGTTTGGCAAATAATCATACCCATAACTTTGGCCAAGCAGGATTAGAGCAAACCAAAACAGTGTTAACAGAGACGGGCATTGCTTTTTTTGGTGATCCCAATAACGATCCCTTGTTTTTATCATTTACGACCAGTAGCCATGGTATTACCTTAGGATTTCTTGGCTTTCATGAACTTATTGGTAGTGGATTTGATGAGGTGGTCAACGAAGCAGAACGATTAAATAGCGAGGTAGATGTTCTTATTGCTATGCCACACTGGGGAACAGAATATGTCACAGACAAACCAAATACCCAACAAATCCAAGAAGCTCATGCCCTTATTGATGCTGGCGTAGACATGGTGATTGGGGCACATCCGCATGTTATTCAACCAATTGAACAATATAATGATCGGCTTATTTTTTATAGTCTCGGAAACTTTATTTTTGATCAATATTTTTCTGAAGAAACCATGCAGGGCTTAACCCTTGGTATAACAATAGAAAAAACCGATGAGCACATTCAAGCAAGCTATGACCTTATTCCTATTAGCATAAATACCCTGAGCCAGCCATTTATAGCAAATGCAAGCACGACAGAACGTATTCTTGGGGCTCTGGCTCCACTCGGTATGGGCACTATTGATCAAGAAGCTATTGGCAAAGGGAGGCTTGAAACACGCTGGGCTATGCCTATGCAACTCAACCAATAAGCCCTGAGTGCTTGACAATATCGCATTTTTTTCGTATAGTCAGCCTACTTATTTTTATGTGGGACTCTGATCATTCAGAGGTATGTACCACGCGTGCCCGACGAAGCGTAGCAAAGTCGGGTATATCCATATATATGTCTAAAAGAATGACTGCTGCGGCAGCCCAAATCGACCGTACAAAGCTGTATTCGCTTGATCAAGCCCTTCCGCTGATTAAAGCAACAAGCACCGTAAAATTCGACGCATCTGTAGAAGTGCATGCTCGTCTTGGTATTAATACCAAAAAAACAGACCAACACATTCGTATGACCCTTACCCTTCCACATGGTGTGGGTAAAACAAAACGCGTCGCTGCCTTTGTAAACCCAAACAGTGAAAAAGCAGCAAAAGATGCTGGAGCAGACTTTATCTTTACTGACGAAGATATTAAAACTATTAAAGACACCGGTAAAGTAGATTTTGATGTCGCTATTGCTACCCCAGATATGATGCCGAAACTCGCGATGATCGCTCGTGTTCTTGGACCCCGAGGGCTCATGCCGAATCCAAAGACTGATACTGTTGGTACTGACGTGGCTAAAATGGTAACAGAGCTCAAAAAAGGAAAAATCTCTTGTAAAAATGACGATACCGCAAATATTCACCAAGTGGTAGGAAAAGTCAGTTTTTCAGAACAACAATTAAAAGAAAACATCGTTGCGTTCCTTGATGCGCTTCGCCGTGCAAAACCAAATACCGCAAAAGGAACCTACATCAAAGCACTGTATCTTACCTCTGCAATGGGGCCAAGTGTAAAAGTTGACGTAACAGCCTAATATATCAGATACATAAAATCCTGCACCAGAATGGTGCAGGATTTTTTTATCCTCCCATCTCTCACCTGATTTGATTGTCCTCTAAAAACTTGCTACACTTTGCTTGCTGCCTGTCTTTTTTATCCTCTTTTATATGACCCAAGAACAACATTATCGCCCTTCGTGGGATGAGTATTTTATGGAGGTAGCAAGAGCCGTTGCGCAACGGGCAACCTGTGATCGCGGTCGTTCTGGCTGTGTGATTGCAAAAAACAAACAAATTCTCGTAACCGGCTATGTTGGTGCTCCCGCAGGATTACCTCATTGTGATGAGCTTGGCCATTTATTTAAAATTGTTCGTCACCAAGATGGTCACGAAACCCAACACTGTGTTCGCACCACCCATGCCGAACAAAATGCTATTGTTCAAGCCGCAAAACTAGGCGTCAGTATTGAAGGCTCTGTATTATATTGCAAAATGACCCCCTGCCGCGTGTGTGCCCAAATGATTATTAATGCGGGCATTGTGCGGGTAGTGTGCGAAAAGAAATATCATGCCGGAGCAGAAAGTGAAGATATGTTCCGTCAAGTGGGTATAGCGCTACATTATTTTGATGACATGGTAGAACAATATGCAGGACAATAACAACAAACGCTGTATTATTGGATTAACAGGCCTCCTTGCCAGTGGCAAAGGAACCTGTGCTGCGTACCTCGAACAAACCTTTGGAGCCAAAAGCTACCGTTTTTCTACTATTTTACGAGATATATTAGATCGGGTGTATGTAGAACATACGCGTGATCATTTAATAAAAATTTCTGAAAGTCTCCGCAACGATTTTGGAGAAGATGTGTTGGCAAAAACTATTGCCCATGATGTACAAGAAGATTCCCACCAATTAATCGTCGTTGATGGTATCCGCCGTATGGCAGATATTGCTTATTTACAAGCAATTCCAGGATTTGTCTTAGTAGACGTATCTGCGGATCCCCGTATTCGTTATGAACGTCTTATCGCAAGAAGCGAGAACGCGGATGATCAAAAAAAGACCTATGAACAATTTTTAGCGGATCATGAACGATCAACAGAATTGAGTATTTTAGAGGTCATACAACACAGTACAGAACATATTGATAATAATGGTGATAAACAAGATCTTCATCGCCAATTAACCACACTTATTGAACGCTATGGAGTTACGCATTAAACGTATTGACACCACGCTGCCGCTCCCAGCTTACCAAACTCCCGGGGCAGTGGCATTTGATCTGTACACAAGAATTGAAGCCACCATTCCCCCTCGGGAATTTTTGTTATTACCCGCAAATATTGTGGTAGAGATACCACAGGGCTATGCGCTTATTATTGCAGCCCGCTCTAGCTCTGCCAAAAAGAAGGGTCTGTCTATGCGAAATGGCATTGCTGTTATTGATCAAGATTATTGTGGTGATGCTGACGAGATTTACCTTCTCGTACAAAATCTTACTGATGAAGCGGTTCGCATAGAAAAAGGAGAACGTATTGCCCAAGCACTGCTCGTACGCGCGGATCAAGCAACACTGGTAGAAGTAGAGAGTATGAATAAAAAAAATCGTGGTGGATTTGGGACAACAGGATAGGCAAGATAAAAAAATTTCGCTATACTAACAAGTATATGAACTTCCCTTCTATTAAAAAACATTTCGACACTCTCTTGCAGCGTTTGTTTGCTATACAACAAAAAGATGATGCGCTCCAACAAAAAGCCAACCAGATCTTTACTACTGCGATACAGCAAAAAGAGCAGGCTGATTTAACCAACATTCACAAAACCATCGATACCCTTTAATGTTTTTCTATGCCAAATTGGTTTAAAAAAAATGTACAACTTGCAGAAGAAGAAAAAGCCCCCTCACAAGAAGCTCCTGTCGTTTTGGAAAAAAAATCGGCTGATGTTGGTACTGTAGACAAAGCAAAAGATAGTTTTGGAAAAGGAGACCGTTGGAAAAAAGAATACATGAAACTCATGGGTATGACAGAAGCTGAGTACGCCAAAGAAGAAGCAGAACTGAAACAAAAGGCAGAACAACTTTCTCAAGAAAAAGTAAAAACAATTGACAATGCCCTCTCTATCCTCAGAAACATGGATACCAAAAAGAAGGTATTACAAGAGAGTGGACAAACTGACGCGGCAGAAGAAATTGCGGCATTAGAAGCAGAAGTACAAGCAGATCAAGCAGTAGCAGAAGCGGTGGATACAGCAGTGGCACCTTTATTAGATAAAGAACCTCTTATTGACCCTGCACAATTAGCAGCATGGGAAAAAGAAGCAGCAGATATAAATGCGGATGATACTGAGGTGGTTCAAGATAAACCACTCATTAGCCCAGAAGACTTAGCAGCAATGCAAGCGGAGGCTGATACCATAAATAATACGCCAGATGAAGAAGAACCTTCTGTTATTGTTGACCAAGCATATCAAAAAGATATTGATACAAAAAATGCATTTATTTTTGGTGGACAAGAATTTATTCCAGGAGAAAAATATAGCATCAGGGAGCCCGCAAGTGGTGATACAACAGAGATGATTATTGTTGGCTATGATACAAAGACAAAACAAATGATCACAACAGGTGATCAGGAATGGGAGCTTCTTCCTTGGTCCACGGATTTATTTGAGGAACTACAAAAAAATATAGACAATGGAACTTGGTCAATGGAAAAAATAACTCCAGCAGAAACACTTAACGATGTTTCAAATGAAGAAATCACGGCTATGGTGGATCGAATAGATAGTGATCCAGGTAAAGAGGACCAGCTACAACAACTCACAGAAAAATTCCGACCATTCTTAGGAAAATTTTTGGCAGACTTTGCAACCCGCGATATGCAAAACCCCAAAGATCGCGCGGTGTATGAACAGATGAGTGAAGCAACACTTGCTGATCTTTCTGATATATTACAAGAAAAATTATCTCATGATGTATGGAAAGGAACCTTTTTCTTTTTTAGTCTTCATGAACCAACGGGTAATCCACTCGAGGATCCAGCATCTCCGATTATTAACGTAAACCTTAAAGAATTTAATTGGCAAGAAAAATTGACACGTGCCATTGACAGCATGAAGAACGCAAAACGCTTCGCAACTGAACGTACCCTCACCGCGCAGCTTCGCGAGCGTATGCCAGAGGTTCCTGTTATTATGCGCGTTAGAGCGGATGTAGAACATATCCCAAAAGATTTTATAGAAGAACATGGAAAAGATATAGAAACAATCCTTATGGCGGATCCTCTTTTAGATATCCCAAAAGACAAGCCAATCCGTGTCTATTTTAGTGATAAAGAATCTACACGTGAAAAAGAAGATAATACAATGGTGATTAACATTACCGAACCAAATTGGAAAGATACGCTCAAAACATTTGTTGATCAAATAGGCGCAGATCATGTCTCAGCTCGTGAAAAAATAACAACAGCAGTAAAAGAAAAAAATAGACAATCCTCCTTTAAAGGAGACATCTCTCAAGCAATAGAAGATCTCGCCGACACAACCACCGCCAAAGGTGATCCTTCACAGCCACTCATGACAGATCAATCAGAGGCACTTGGCGCTAGCTACAAAGAGGCGTTTTCTCCTACCTTTTTAGAAGATACTCCTTCTCCTGAAGAACCGATTCGTATCTTAAATACTGAAGAAAAAGATACGTACCCAGAAGGACCCGCGATCAGTCAAGAAGAAAAGTTCGCACAATTTGAAGCAAGACAAAAACAAGATATTGAAGCAAATATCGCTCAATTAGTCGAAGCCTCATTCGCACAAGAGGCCATGGTACAAGCTGCATCACAAGAGGAGGATGATGATGTTTTCATCAGTACCCCACAACCTCGATCACAAAAAGTAAGTACCCCTCCTACACCCGCGACAGTAGTAAAACCACCAGATATTCGCAAAGGTAAATTATTGAAAAAACCACCCCAAACACCAGCATAAGCGTTAATTGTTTGATTATGGATGCATATTTGAATATTGTCCGCCAGGTACTCACTACCGGCGTCAAAAAAGAAGATAGAACCGGTACCGGTACCCTTGCCATTGCGGGCACCATGTTTGAACACGACATGGCACAAGGATTTCCTCTGTTAACCACAAAAAAAATGCCCTTCTCTCTGATTGCCTCTGAGTTAGAATTTTTTATTAAAGGCATTACAGACAAGCAATGGCTCAAAGACAGAAATAATCATATTTGGGATGAATGGGCAAATCCACAAAAAGCAGCCTATGGCCACGATGAAGCCGCAAAAGAACGGATGCAACAAGAGCGTGATCTTGGCCCCGTGTATGGATTTCAATGGCGGCATTATAATGCACGCTATGAAAATTGGGATAGTAATTATGATGGACAAGGGATTGATCAACTCAAACAATTAGTTGATACCCTGAAAAAAGATCCGTCTAGCCGTCGCCTATTAGTGTGCGCATGGAACCCAAGCATGATGAACCAGATGGCACTCCCCCCTTGTCATTATAATTTTCAAATAACCGTTATTGACGGTAAATTGAATTTACTCTGGAACCAACGATCGGTAGATGTTATGTTGGGTTTGCCATTTAATATCGCGAGTTATGCTTTATTATTACATCTCTTAGCAAAAGAATCTGGATTACAAGAAGGAAAATTGGTTGGCTTTTTGGCAGACACCCATATTTATCTTAATCATATTGAGGGAGCAAAAGAACAATTACAAAGAGATCCCCATCTCTATCCTCTACCTCAGATTGAAACAAGCAGCTTCTCAAGTATATTTGACTGGACCTACACAGATACCATTCTCAAAAATTACCAAAGTCATCCCCGTATTTCTTTTCCTATTGCTGTATGATTGCATTAATTGCCGCGATTGCTAAAAATAATTGTATTGGAAACAATGGCACACTGCCGTGGCATCTTCCAGAAGATTTGGCGCATTTTAAACGCCTCACAACTGACGCAACGGTTATGATGGGAAGAAAAACATGGGAATCTCTCCCAGAACAATTTCGTCCCCTGCCAAATAGAAAAAATATTGTTATTACTCGACAAGAACAATACCCTCTTCCCCAAGAGGTTCTTCGCTATGGCTCGCCGCAAGCGGCACTCGATGCCCATGCAAACGAACAGCTCTTTATTATTGGTGGCGCAGAACTCTATGCGCAAACCATTGCTCTCTCAGATCGCTTATATATCACGCATGTTGATCAAACAGTAGATGGTGATGCCTTTTTCCCCGCAATCGACCCGACAATATGGAAAGAAATTGAACGAGAAGATCATCCCCTATTTTCTTTTGTCACCTATATCAAAAAATAATATTTTGTATGTTCATTGTCCTCTACGGTATCAACAACCTGGGAAAATCCACTCAAGCAAAAAAATTGGTAGAGCGCTTGAATAAAGAAGGCTATCCTGCACAATATCTTAAATACCCTATTTATGATATTCATCCCTCTGGCACAATGCTCAATGCGTATTTACGACAAGGTAACCCCTTCAACCTCTCTGCAAGAGAAGGTCAAACAATTTACGCGTTAAACAGAACCCAATACGAAGAAACACTCAAACAATTCTTGGCAAAGGGAATACATATTGTTGCAGAAGATTATACCGGAACAGGCATTGCCTGGGGAATTGGTGCAGGGGTTGATAAACCATACCTCGAAACCATTAATGCGCACTTATTACAAGAAGATCTTGCTTTTTTGTTTGATGGAGAACGATTTACCGAAGCAACAGAACAAGGCCATAAACATGAAACCAATGATGCGCTTATGACGGTCGTCCGTGAGGCACATAAACAACTGGCGCAAGAACGTGGCTGGCTGCCAATAGACGCGAATCAATCAATCGACAGCATTCATGAACACCTGTGGCAGATCGTCAACACACAGATACGCCAATAGTCTTATTTCTTACTTTTTGCTATACTTCATCTATATATTTTGATTTTAGATTTTTTCTATGCTCCTCTCTTCTACAGATATTATTAAACGTAGCATCTTTTTATACAAAGTCCATTACAGAGTATTTATCCGCTACATGCTTCTTTTATTTATTCCAACAGCCCTAGCAGTAATGATCAGCATCCTTGGGGCAATGGCGGAACTTCAAGGCCTCGCTGCGCGAATTCTGAGTATTGTCTTGTTTGTCATTGTATATAGTAGTAGCCTCTGGATTTCTATTGCCTTTATCCGCGCTACGGCAAAAGCCTACACCACGCAAACCACTGGCCCTATCAACGCATCACTCAAAGAAGCAAGCGCTCTTTTTCTTCCAACACTTTGGGTATCCATATTAACAGGACTCATTGTTCTTGGAGGACTATTTCTCTTATTTATCCCAGGCATTGTCTTTATTATTTGGTATGTTTTTGCCTTTTATCATGTAAGTATTGATGGAACAAAAGGAATGGCTGCACTCAAAGAAAGTAAAATGTTAGTAGCCGGAAGATTCTTCCCTGTACTTGGTCGTTTAGTAGCACCCACCGTAGTGTTTATTCTCTTTGCGCTTATCGCAGATGGCATCCTTTCTCTCATACTATCATTTGTCTTACCAGAAACGGCTACCCCTACAATTGCGTTAGCCCTCTCTGGTATGATCGCATTACTATCAACATTGCTCAGTCTCCTCCTCACGCCGTTATCTACGAGTGCCATTACCATTTTGTACGAAGAACTCAAACAAACAAAGGCATAATCAACAACCATCAGGGCAAACAACCCTGATGTCTGTTTTTATACTGTTCCGAACTTGTAATTTTACCCCCTCATGATACAATCCTGATACGGCTTTTATCAGTACTGTATGAGTAAAAAAACATATACCCCAATTATTGGCATGGAAGTGCATGTAGAGTTAAAAACAAAGAGTGGCATGTTTTGCGCGTGTACTAATAATCCGGATACAAAAGAAGCCAATCATCATATTTGTCCTATTTGTCTCGGTCATCCAGGGACATTGCCCTTAGTAAATAAACAAGCAATCGCCTGGACCGTAGCCATAGGGAAAGCCCTTAATTGTACTATTCGTCCCCTTTCAAAATTTGATCGGAAACATTATTTTTATCCAGATCTTCCTAAAGGCTACCAAATTTCTCAATACGACCAACCTATCGCAGAGCATGGATCGTTCACGCTAACGTTTGAATTAGAAGAGAATAATCGACCCGCCGCTACTATTGGCATTCGTCGTATTCATTTAGAAGAAGATACAGCAAAACTTATTCACCAAGCAGATGGCAGTACGCTCGTTGACTTTAACCGTTCTGGCACGCCTTTAGTTGAAATTGTTACAGACCCAGATATCCAATCCGCCACAGAAGCAAAAGTATATTGCCAAGAATTACAACTCCTTCTTAAAGCGCTTCAGGTAAGTGATGCCGATATGGAAAAAGGGCACATGCGTTGTGAAGTAAACATTTCTCTCCAAGAAGAAGGGCGTTTTGATATTATTGACGGCGCAGTGGTGCCCAAAGAGGGCTATCGCCTTAATGCAAAAGTCGAAATTAAAAATCTTAATTCATTTAAGGCGGTTGAAAAAGCGATCCTCTACGAAATACACCGCCAAACCGGATTACTCGAACAGGGAGAATCTTGGCAGCAACAAACAAGGGGGTGGGATGATAAAACAGGAGAAACCGTTATGCAACGGCTGAAAGAAAATGCCGCTGATTATCGCTATTTTCCCGAACCAGATATTCCTCCTTTCCATCCAGAAATAATCGCCGGCCATATTGCGCTGCCAGAACTCCCCATTGCAAAACGACAACGCTTTCGAGAAGAATATGGTTTTTCCTATGCTGACGCCCGCTTACTCAGTACCGATCGCCACCTTGCGGCATTTACCGAAGCTGTTATGAGTGAGACTATTGAATGGCTGCACGCTTCACCAGAGATAGATAAAGACAGTGATGAAATTTTGGAAGAAAAAAAACAAAAAATTGCTCGCTTGGTTGGTGGCTGGTTAGGAACGAAATTGCAAGGACAACTCTATGAACGAGCAATGGTAATCACTGATGTGCGTATTTCTGCAGAAAATTTTGCTGAGCTTATCTTTTTGATATATACAGAAAAAATAAATTCTACCAACGCACAAAAACTTCTTGCTGATATGCTTACTCTGGGTACTGATGTTGATCCCAATCATATTATGGAAGAAAAAGGCTATGGACAAGTCCGCGATGACGCAACTATTCAACAGCTGGTTGATACGGTTCTTATCAGTTATCCTAAACAAGTAAAAGAATATCAAGAGGGAAAAACCACGGTCTTACAATTTCTTGTTGGTATGGCGATGAAGGCGTCCGAAGGAACGGCAGATCCACAGCTATTGGAGCAAGCTTTTACCAATAAATTAGCAATCAAGGATTAGCAATGAACAAAAATAAAAAACCATCTATGCATACCATAAAGATGGTTTTTTATTTACTCATTGTTCGTTGGTCATTGACTATTCTAACGAACTAATAATTTTTGTAAAATCTTTTACGTCTTCTTTAGAAATTTCTCCTCGTAATTTTGCCCGTTTTGCTGCTAAGCGCATTTGTCTTTTATCTCTTCCAGTAAATCCTTGCCCAACAGACTTGTGTGTGGCTCGTTCACTGACAATATTTTCTAAGACTTGTCTATCTTCAACAGAAATATTTTTATATTTTTCCCGATTATCACTAAAAAATGATCGAATCTTTTTGTGGAATCCAACTTTGCCAAAACCTGCCCCTTTTCCCGGATGAAATATACCTCCTTGAGAAGCACTTGCCGCTTTCTGAGCCGCTTGCTCTTCTGCTTCTGCAGCTTGTTTTGCTTGACGCGCCCGAACAATACGACGAATATAGTCATAGCGGCGTTCATCTTGCCCTGGATCAGTCTCTTGTCTTTCCTCACCATAAATAGAGGTTCTTGCCGCATGTTGTTGTTCACGGGCAACAGAGGTTGTGGCTGTTTCTCCCTCTGCCCCAATATGCGTTATAGAGGTACTTGGCCGATTATCGCCAACTTCTTTTTGATGGATAGAGACAACCGCCTGTTTTCTTTCGTCGCTAAATACAGAACTTTTGATGTTCGGTTTTGGCAATCCAAACGGTGCACCAGTTGACGGGTGAGAAGAAGGTAATGTAGGAGGTAATACGCCAGGCATATACAAATATACTACGGACAATCACTCTAGGTAGTTAGTGTACCACAGCGACACAACGGCCGCTACTCTTAAGGTAATTCAAGAAATTCTTTCACTCGCTGTTCCAGCGCTAACGCATCAGAAAACCATTCAATCCGTTTATCGCGTCGAAACCAACTCATTTGTCGCCGTGCGTAACGCCGCGTGTCTCTTTTTAATTGTTCTACCGCTGTTTCAAGTGACATATCCCCATCCAAATGCTCTTTAAACTGACGATAGCCAATACCACTCATACTCGGTAATTCCCAGCTATATTTTTGCTTACGGAGTGCTTGTATTTCATCAAGAAGCCCTTCAGCCATCATGGCATCAATGCGCGTATTAATTCGTTCATATAAAAGCGGCCGTGGGACATCAATACCCACTTGTAAAAAATCAAACATGGGTTCTCCTTTTTGGCGATGTGCAGAAAATTTACCTCCGGATAATATACACACCTCTAGCGCACGAATCAATCGACGTTTATTATGTTTATCAATTGTTTCAGCGCTTAAGGGATCCATTTCTGTTAATAATCGAAGCAATTGCTCATGACTTTTTTCTTCTAAAGAATTTCGTAATTTTTTATTCGCCGCAATACGAGGAATTTTATAATTATCAACCAAAGAGGATACGTATAAGCCAGTTCCACCAACAACAAAAGGAATACGATCATTTTTATAGGCTAATTTTATATATTTCATGGCACGATCTCGAAATTCCGCCACCGTAAAGCGAGTACCAGGATCAATAATATCGACTAAGTGATGCGCCACTGCATCAACATAAAACGTATGGCGTAATCCACGCCAACTCGTGTGCCATTTCCATTCACCAGTAGGCTTCGCTGTTCCAATAGTCATTTTTTTATACAGCTGTCGTGAATCTGCAGAAATAACTTCAATAGGAAGATGTTTCGCAATATCTAACACAAAAGAGGTTTTTCCACTTGCGGTTGGTCCAACGATTACCACTACTTTTTGTAATGAATTTTTTTGCATATCTGTCATAGACTTTTTCTCCCCCACAAGACCCATTCACTTATTTTATAAATATCAACCAATACAATCTTTCCAATTAACGACGCATCTCCTTTAAATTTTATTCGTTTCATTTCTCGTGAATTGCCTGTACACCATCCGGCATGACATTCTTCTACCAAAACGGATACCGTGGTATTAAGATATTGTTGATTTTTTCGTAACACCGTTTGTTCCATTTGCTGCTGCAATGTCCACCAGCGTTTCTTTTTTTCTTCTATAGAGACATCATCTTCAAAAATTTTTACTGCCAGGGTACCCGTGCGACTAGAGTATTGTGCAGTATACGAAATATCAAAATCGCATTGCGTATACAACTCTATTGTATCTTGAAATTGTTCTTCTGTCTCTCCACAGAAACCGACAATAATATCTGTCCCAATAGCAATATCTGGTTTTTTTGCACGAATTTTTTTGATCAAATCAATATAGAATTCTCGCGTATGCCGACGGTTCATGCGGCGCAATACGTCGTTATTTCCAGATTGAACAGGAAGGTGCAGATAGTTAAGTTGTTTGGGAAGTGTCAGCGCATCAATAACCTCCTCTGTCATAAAAATAGGATGTGGCGCGGTAAAATGCACTCGTTCAATGCCTGGTATGTGATTCATTTCCCACAGTAATTTGGCAAAATGACTTTTTGTATACGGATTATTAGGAGAAAAATATTGCGGATCTGGGGCAATATAATGGTTCACAATTTGCCCTAAGAGGGTTATTTCAACACAGCCCTGTTCTGCCAACGCACGCGCTTCAGCAAGAATATCGTGCAGTGAGCGATTTTGTTCTAACCCACGAGAAAAGGGCACCACACAATAGCTGCAAAAATGATTACAACCCGTTTGAATGGTGATAAATGCTTGATATTTCTTTTTTATACTTGGCCGCAAGGATAAGTAGTCTTTATCTAAATCTTCCATGGGGCGTAATTCTGGACGCACTTGTGCAAGCCAGGTAGGAAGCTGCGTCATGTCTTTGGTGGGGAAAAAAAAGTCCACCATAGGCAATTTTTTACGCATCGCCTGATCCTTATCGCGCCCCGGCATACAACCCGTAATACACAATAATAGCTCTGGTTTGGTCTTTTTCATCTCTGCAAAGCGCCGTGCTAAGCCATACATACGGTGTTCTGCCCGTTCCCGCACACTACAACTATTCATGATAATGATATCGGCCGCCTCTACGGTTGGGCTTTCTGTCATAGATAAGCCATTCAAGAGCGTAGCAAGCCGCTCTGAGTCATTTTTATTCATTTGGCAGCCAAAGGTCATGATGTGATAGGCGTATTTTTTTGCTAATTTGTGCATAATTTGTCTCAATACGAGACAAAGTGTACCTTTTTATATAAAAAAAATCAAGAAACAGAGCGACAAAACTACCACGGATTGACAAAACCGCTTTTTTATGCTATAATAGAAGTGTATTTTGGCTTAATTTAGCTAAAAATAACGTAACTCTTTATGCCAGTCGTATTACAACATTCGAATGTCTGTTTTAATGATTCTTTAGTAAAAAGTGATAAAAAACGGTATAGAGACATTCCAAGACCGCCACTGCCGCCAGAAGCCTATCTTCCTCCTATTGCAGAATTCGCAGAAAAACCAAAAAACAACCCAAGTAAACCCTTATTAGAAATTTCTCCAATAATGAGTGATGCAGAAGAAAAACGACGTGTAGACGAAGCGAGAGCCTTATTAGGAGAAGAAGAATATAATAAAATTTACGAAGAAGCAGAAGCCCCATTTATGAATGATGAGGATGTATATTCAGAAATTCCTGAACATATTACTGATCCCAAAATTAGAGAGGCAATGGAAAAGCTTCCTCCCCCAACCATAGACTTTTTGAAAGAAGATAGACCGAAACAAGAACGGTTGGCGCGCATTGCTGCCGCACGAAATGACCTTCTTAACCATTACCCAAATGTTCCTCCACAACCAGCGGAACAAAAAATGTCATCAGTGACAGACCCAGTTATACCACAGTTTACTTCTTCACCAAAAAAATCAGCATGGTCGCGTGTTTCTGGATTATTTAGTGGGTTATTTAAACGTGCATAATATTCTAAAACCAACGAGTATCCCTTCGTTGGTTTTTTATATCACTGGAATAAAAAGTTCATCTTGTGATATGATATTTATATTCAGTCTCTTAATACTTAAACCGTACCTATGCCAGAAAAACCACCCATTTACGAACCTGGTCAACGTAACCCCTTGGTAGATAAAAAAAAGGCAACTCAAATTCCTGATCCTAAAGAAGTAAGAGGGGATAATGAAAAAGGTCTCAAAATAAGACAGGCTTTAAGCCACATCGACGAGCAAGCTGCTGAACGAAAAAAAGTAGCTAATGATTTAGATATTATTGCACGAGATTTATCAGAAATGTATAAAAAAAGAGATCAAGAAAAAGCGGATCTCTTACAAGAAATAGAAGGCTATATTCTTCAACATGGGAAGGATACGCTTATAGGTCTTGGTATAGAAGAATTTAAGGGTACTGCCTGGAAAAGAATGCCACCAGAAAAACTCAACCCCCTCGCAAAAAAAATAAACCGCATTCATATTCGTCTTTCTAAAGAACAATTTCAAGAAACTGAAAGAAGCGAAACCACACAAGAAGAAAAACCAGCCGCTGTTATACACGCCATCGGTGTTGATACAATTCGAGGAACAGAACAAGCGCCTTCATCTACTATTATTAACGTTGGCATCGAACCAATTAGAGCAGCAACACCTCCTGTTGATGATTATGAAACAGACGATTTTGCATTAACAACAGATCACGTTACCCAAACCCACAGCTTGGAACAATTGAACCAAAAAATTAAAAAGGATTTATCAGCTGATACACCAAGTTACGAAACAAAGGGTAATCCACAAGTGGCTGATATTGTTAATGAACTAATGCCTCATTACACAAATGGAGAAATAGTTGAAAAAGTAGAAATGGTGTTGGCACTTAACCCTACCACCGCCGCTGACACAAAATTAGCATGTTTATATGTACTCGATCTATCAAAAAATGACGTAACCGCACGATCAGAGCATATAAAATTATTTTCGTATTATAGAGTAAACAATTATTTTAGAGAATTTATAACAAACCATCTATCAGAAGATCCAAGAATGTTACTCGGATTTTTAGATCAACAAGAGCAAGACCGTGGAAACATACAAGTGCAATATGATACAAGGGAATTAGATGTTCTATTTGCAGCATTTAAAGAAGGACAAGCACCTAGCCCAAAAAAATCACTCCACCCAGTGGTAGAAATAGCGCGTACATCCCCAGAAGACACAACCATTCCCCCAGAAAAAAAATCAAAAAGTGTTGACCCTACCGTCAGGGTAACAGCTATTCCGGTAGCAACGGTAGTCACTCCAACCCCACCAGTAGCCAAAAAAGGATTCTTTGGTAAAATTGGAAGAGGGTTAACAGCAGTAGGATTATTTTTAGGACTCACAGCTGGCAGAGCAACTCCAGACAGCAATTCTATTGATGGGAGACATCAAGAAACAACCACTGCAGCGGAACAATCAAAACCTAAGCATACCATTGAAACAGCAACACGAGAAAAGGATTCAGCTGTTTCTGAAAAAACCCAACAAGCTGCTGCTCCAGAAAAAAAAGGAATTCGTGGTATTTACTCAGTAGATGGATTACGGATTGAAAAACACCATAGTGATGCATATACTATTGTTTTTGAACAAGCAGAGGGAATGGGTGTTATTAAAGCACTTGCTCGTACGATTGCAGAAGCAGATAAGGTATCGCCTAAAGAAGCAATCGCTATTGCGAGAAAAGTGGTACGTGAAAGTAGTAACATTACCAATGATAATGACCTTTTACAACCAATAGCAAAAGTACCTAATTTAGTTCATGTTGGAGATAAAGTTGTAGCTGCGAAAAAAGGAGGAAATTGGGTTATTGAATCGATGTCAGTACAGCAATAACATATATGATAAAAAACCCCGATTCAATCGGGGTTTTTTTATAGAGCAACACGCTATTTTTTTTCTGCTATTTCTTGAGAAACCTGGTCAATAAACTGTTGTTTCAGCATTTCTCGTTGTTCCTCTTGCCCTCGAAAACGAACAGTTAACAGGTCACCAGATAATTCTTTATCTCCCATCACAAGCACATACGGAATTTTACTCTTAGAGGCATTACGGATTTTTTTCCCAACCGTTTCAGCAGCATCATCCACCCAGACCCGCAATCCTTTTTTCTCACATTCTTTTGCAAATGCTTGTGCGCCAGAAAGATGTTTGTCTGTAGAAACAGGTAAGATAGCTACTTGAACCGGTGCAAGCCACACAGGCCATACTCCTGCGTAATGTTCAATCAAAAAGGCGGTAAAGCGTTCGTGCGTTGATAGTGGGGCACGATGAATCACAAATACCTCGTTATTTTCTTTGCCTTCTTGATCCGTATATACTAATCCAAAACGTTTTTTTGCAGCAAAATCTAATTGAATGGTAGACATGGTTTCTTCTCTTCCAACGGCTGATTTAAACTGTACATCGACTTTTGGTCCATAGAACGCTGCTTCATCATCGACTTCCACAAACGGTACCTTCATATCTTGAAGGACGGTACGCAATACTCCTTCTGCATATTCCCAATGTTCTGGTTCATTAATATATTTGTCTGTATGATCTTTACTCCATTTTGACAAGCGGAACCAATAATTTTGTAAACCAAAAATCGCAAAATACTCCATGGTTAAGGTCATAACAGAACGAAATTCTTCTTCAATTTGATCTTTTCGACAATAGATATGCGCATCGTTCATGGCCAGTCCCCGCACCCGTAATAGCCCAGCAAGGGTCCCAGACAGCTCGTTTCGATAACAGGTTCCATATTCTGCTAATCGCAACGGTAATTGGCGATAGCTATGCGGCTCATGGTTATAGATAATATGATGATGCGGACAATTCATGGCTTTTAAATAATATGTGCCATCATCCATCACCATTGGAGGATACATCCCCTCTTTATAATAAGGCAAATGTCCTGAGGTTAAAAAAAGCTCTTCTTTGGCGAGATGCGGTGTTGCGACCCGTTTATAGCCCGCAGCCCGTTCTTTTTCTTTTGCCAACTGTTCTACTTGTTCACGAATAATCATGCCGTTTGGTTGCCATAACACCAACCCTTTTCCTACCATGTCATCAATAAAAAACAATCCTTGTTCTTGACCAATTTTTCTATGATCACGTTTTTTTGCTTCTTCAAGCATCTGTAAATGTTCATCTAATGCTTGTTGAGAAGGAAATGCTGTCCCATAAATGCGGGTAAGCATAGGATTTTTTTCACTTCCACGCCAGTAGGCTCCAGCAACAGAAAGCAGCTTAAAATATTGTACTTCTTGATCCGGATGATTCACATGCCCCCCACGACATAAATCCCAATAATTTCCTGATTTATAAAAAGATACCAGTTCTCCATTTTTGGTAAATTCATCAATTAATTCATGCTTAAACGCATTGTCTGGATATTCTTTTTTTGCGTCATCCCCGGAGAGTTCATGCCGTTCAAACCCTTTCCAACTGGGCAGCAAGTCATGCATTTTTTTTTCAATAGCAGGAAAATCTGCTTCAGAAATTTTTATATCACCAAAATCGAAATCAAAATAAAACCCATTTTCTATAGAAGGACCAATCGTTCTTTTGCTGTTTGGCCATAATTCCATAATGGCAGCGGCAAGCAAATGCGCAGCAGAATGACGAAGGTGTTCAAGATACTGTTTGTCATGCATACTCATAGATAGATAAATAATTAATTATATATAAAAAACCCCGATATAGTATGCAACAAACAAGACGTTTATTACCTACTATATCGGGGCCTGAGAATAACTGTTAACAAAGGCGGTTCCACCCAATTATTTTACTTTTATGTATTGTGGTTTCTTTAAGACTGGTACCATGAGCAATTCTCGTTAGGAAAAGTTTCAGCAACTCTTTTCCCTCTCTATAACGAGCGGTGTACTCTGGGTTGATTCTTATACAAACGAAACAAAAGAGCGTACCTACATAGTACGCTCGCGATATATTTTTGTCAAGAAAATTTTTTATTCTACTTCTTGGATAATAACGGTTACATGATCTGCAATGTGTGGCACTGTTTGAATCCAAGCAGGATGTAATTTCACGTCAACACTATGTACATGGTCCAATCCTAATAAATATCGACGTACTTCATTTTTATCTTTTCCAAAAAATAATGCCTTTTCTATTTGTTTACTTTCGGCGGATAAACTTACCGTCCCATCATAAAATACACGTGCGGTGGCTTCTTGCTTAGACGCATCATAATGAACAAAGGTGACGGTAGGGGCTTTATCACTCGGTTGTATAAGATCTGTATGTTCTAAAGAACGTTTAGTGAGCTCCTGTTTCGCCCATTGCTGCAGGGCATCACTCGCATAAGACACAATCAATACCTCAGCAGTTGCTTGAAGGGTAAAGGCATCAATTTCTTCACCCACCTCATGCGAGGGTACCACGGCTAATGATTGCACATGAAAAAGCGCTTGTTTGCCACTGCTTGATTCGGGTGAAAATGTTTCTGCGGCTTTTTTTTCAATATACGCACGCATACTGGCAATCGCCTGCTCCATATCTTCAGAAGAAATAATACCAATATTTCGTATCCCGCCAGTCATAGGCGCATCGCTCGTTGCATATATTTCTTTTTGTTTTGCTTCTTGCAAACCAGGAATAATAAAGCGTGTGGGCGGTAAATGATACTCAGCCCCCTCTTTATCAGCATACACAGCAACGTTTTGTACCGTCGCTTTCGCAGGAACAACAACTCGTTCTTTTAGTCGAAAGACAATATCTCCTTGCTGAAGTCGGGTTGTCGCAACCAAGGGTTGATCAAGGGTACTTTCATTATGCAAGGTCACCATACCTTCGGCAATTCCTAACTCTTCTCTAGTTCCACTTGGTTTAAATTGACGCTCTTCAGTTATTGTGGTAGTTGCCATTTCATAGGCAACGCCATGTGTTTGATCAGAAGAAAATACAATGTCAGAAGTAATATCAATAGGAGCAACTTTTGTACTAATAGTAATTTCTGCTCGCTTCGCAGACATAAATACAACAATACCTAATAAGGCAATGGTTAATACCAAAAATGTTAAGGCAATAAGTTTATAAAAACGAACTGGCTGTTCCTGAACAATACTTGTTTGTGAACGACGAGACACCATATAACAGGCAAATTAAAAAATACTGATACTATTCTATCACACGAAAGACTTCTTCAACAGAGGTAAGGCCATCAAGCGCTTTTAATATACCGTCTTGCGCCATGGTAATGGTACCTTGTTTCTTTGCAAGACGACGAATATCGACTTCTCCAACGTTTCCCGCACTAATCGCAGCTTCAATGTCATCATCAACCACAAACACCTCATAAATACCTAAGCGTCCTTGGTATCCTAACTCACCTTGAGGATTTTCTTCTGGAACAGAATAAAATACTTGCGGTCTATTTTTTACTTCCGCACGGAGAGGTTCTGGTAGATCTTCAATAAGTGCCGTCACTCGTTCTTGTTGACTTGCCGTTAAGGTCGTTGGTTGCTTCAAATCATCACGCAAGCGTCGAACTAAGCGCTGTCCAATCACACAGTTTAATGCAGGGGCTAATAAAAAGGGTTGTACTCCCATAGATAAAAATCGAGCAATGGCCCCAAAAGCGTCATTCGTATGCACCGTAGAAAGCATTAAATGACCTGTTAATGCTGCCTGAATGGCAATGTCAGCTGTTTCTAAGTCACGAATTTCTCCCACCATGGCAATATCAGGATCTTGGCGTAATAATGAACGTAATCCTTTTGCAAATGTATAATCACTGCTCCTATCAATTTGACTTTGGTTAATGCCCGGCATTTTATATTCTACTGGATCTTCGAGCGTAATAATTTTAACATCTGGTTTATTTAACTGATGCATCATGGCATATAACGTTGTTGTCTTCCCCGACCCTGTTGGCCCAGTCGTAATAATCATACCATTGGGACGATCCATCTCTCGTTTTAACCGGTCAAGCTGTTGCCCACGTAAACCCAACTCTTCAAAAGAATAGGCTTCTTGGCGTTGTACCAACAAACGCATAACAATACTCTCTCCATAAATAGTTGGAATAAGAGAAACACGAATATCAATATCTCCCGTACTTGTTTTTACGGTAAAGCGTCCATCTTGCGGTTTATCCGTGATATTGATTTTTAATGAGGACAGTAATTTTAACCGAGAAACCAGTTTTTTATACTGCTCAGAAGTAATACTTGCCGCATCGTGCAAAATACCATCAATACGAAAACGCAACACAATCCGCTGTTCTTCTGCTTCAATATGCACATCAGAGGCTTCTAGCTTTAACGCAGCCCCCATAATAAAGGTGAGCAAATCTGTTGTCGTACTCTTGCGTAATTGTTCTTGAAACTGCAAAAAATCATTCACCGAGGCTTGTACTTGCTCTAATTCGGATGCTTGAATCGAAACGTCTTTACTAATTGCATGTACCACAGGAAGCGTTTTATATAACAACAACACATGCTGCAAACTGGCTTCAGAAATAGAATATATTTTTCCGTGCGAGTTATTTTTTTCTTCAAGAACATGCAAGAGCTCATCTGCCTGCCCATCTGTCGGAGATACGGCTCCTAAACGAAACTCTTCTGGTGTAGCAAAAAAACAGACCACTTGTTTGTCTCGGGCCTCTTGTTCTGGAATTTGACGCAAGGCTTCATGGCTCACCGGAAAATGTTCTAACGAAATATACGGAACAGAAACAAGGGCAGCCGATCGTTGCACCTCAACTTCTTTTTCTTTTTGAGAGACTTGCTTCATCTTTTTGTGAAACAGATCTTCTGGACTACCATATGCTGGTGCTTTTCCTGATGACCCTGTTTTTTTTGATGCACCAAGTAAGTCTTCAATCGAACTAAATCCTGTTCCCATAGGTTACTTTACTAACAGATGAAGAATACGACTCACCATTCCTTTTTTATGCATACGAACAAAGAGATATGTCCATACTGAGGTAGTAAATACATTCATGGCGGTTCCAACAGCCGCAATACTTACAATCAACAGCCCTATACCAAAAAATACACTGATCATCCACAAAAATGTACTCTGTATGCTGATAGCAGCTGCCCACAGTATCCCCATTTCTACTAAAAAGAAAAGTCCAATACAAAAAATAAGCATTGCTGCTAACAGGTTAACAAACAACAACATAACGCCAATTTCTAACGATACAAGCCAATGCGCTTTAAATAAATTCCATGCCTCATGAATTGCCTGAACAAAACCATACTTTTCAATGACAATATATCCCGCCGCATATACAGACAGTAATGAGACCACAACCCCCACAAAGGTTCCCAGAATAAATAAGGCAAAAAATACAACAAGTTCTTGTGCCTGTTTTCCTGTATCAATAACATTGACCAAGGCTAAGCCTAAAAAGAAGGTGATCACAAAAATAATTCCTTTTTTCAGTAATTGGACAAAAAATAATCTTCCCAAATGGGATACCCCACTATGCCAAGCGGTTGAAACATCAATATGTTTTTTTACCCGAGAAAATGATTGAGAAATTCCGTGAATAAGCGCTCCTTGGGAGGCAATTGATACACAAATCAAGGCAATACCAACACCAAGTAAAAATAGACCTAACCAACCAAACCATAACTTATCAGCAAAAGAAAAATCTACGGCTTCAAACGATTGAAGAATAGCAGGAATCTGCGTTTTTATACTAAATACCGTTGGATACCAAGCAAACTCTTTTTGCGTAACAATCATATGCGCCACCATATCCATAAGCCCCATTTGTCCTAACCACGCAGCAAAAAAACCAAAAAACCACAGCATCTTTTGTGTTTTTGTTATCTGCCAGGCATGAGCAAGTGCATTGCGATAGGTTGGTTCTTTCATAAAAAAATAAAATAGAGCATGAAGAATAGTATGTATATATAATTATAGCACACTTTATCTTATCTCAAAAAGAAGGCTTACAGCTGTACACAAGTCCGTATTGTTGCTACACTAGCTATATACATTTATCTCTGTTTTATTGTCCTATGCGTCCACTTCAATTTAATACGGTGCAGTCTGGATTTTTTCTCGCATTGATTGTGTTACTTGGCGTTGTTGCTCTGTATCTTATTCGCCCATTTTTTTTCCCAATTTTTTGGGCTGCAGTAATTGCCGTCCTATTTCATCCGCTCTATCGATGGATTGATAAATATCTGAAACATCCAAGCTTAAGTTCTATTATTTCAGTTATTTCCGTTATTATCGTACTGTTCTTACCATTAATCCTTATTTCTACACTTTTGGTAAATGAATCAGTGAACCTCTATCAACGCATATCTGCTGGAGACTATGTTCAAAAAGTAGACGCCGTTACCTTGCAACTCGATAGCGAACTCCTCTCCCCTGTGGTAGATAAAATACGCACAGAATGGTCTACCCAAGCAGCAAATATTGCAAAAAATATTAGTGTCTTTATTTTCGAAAACGTAAAGAGCATCACCCAAAACTCTATTCGCTTTACGTTTATGTTTTTTATCATGCTCTATACCCTATATTACTTTTTTAAAGATGGGACGCGCATGCTCAAGCGTCTCATGCATCTCTCTCCCTTAGGAGAAAAATACGAAGAAATGCTTTCTGAACGGTTTACCTCCATGACACGAGCAACCTTAAAAGGGACCTTTATTATTGGGGGTATCCAAGGGCTACTGGGTTGGATTACCTTTGCGATTACTGGCGTAGAAGCAGCCTTTGTTTGGGCCGTGATTATGACGGTTATTGCAATTATTCCCGCGGTAGGTTCGTTTTTAGTCTGGTTCCCTGTAGGCTGTATTATGCTCTTAACTGGTAATTTGTGGGAAGGGGTAACGATTTTATTAGTCGGCGCTGTTATTATAAGTAACATTGATAATTTACTCCGACCAGCACTTATCCAAAAAGAGACGCAAATGCATCCTATTTTGGTATTATTCTCTACGCTTGGGGGTATTGTTCTGTTTGGTATGTCTGGATTTATTATCGGACCAATCATTATGGCGTTGTTTTTAGCGGTTATGAACATGTACGACCATTACTATAAAACGCCGCTTCAAAGAAATTAATAACTGCTTATTGATACCAAAAAAAGATGGTTATTTACCATCTTTTTTTGTATAGTGGTACCCAGGGCGGGGATCGAACCCGCACGACCTTACGGTCAAGGGATTTTAAGTCCCTCGTGTCTACCATTCCACCACCCGGGCAGTTGTGTCTAATCGTATACAAGAATATCAGAAGATAAAAAAAATTTCAAGTCTATATAAAGTATTGGCTATTGGCCATGAACTATGTATACTTTCTTTGTTATATCTTCTAACCGTTCTCCTATGGAACAATTCTCCCCCCCACAACATATCGCCCTTATTTTAGACGGAAATCGTCGCTGGGCAACAAATAAAGGCCTCCCAAAAATGATGGGGCATATGGAAGGATCAAAAAATGTAAAACGGATTGTGCAAGCAGCCCTTGATGCTGGCGTGCCCTATATTACCATGTATATTTTATCGACAGAAAATATAAAAAATCGTTCCGAAGAAGAACTGAATTACTTATTTTCTCTCTTTGAAAAAATAGTTGATTATCTCGAAGATTTTCTTAAACAAGATGTCCGCTTGCGTCTTATTGGTGATATTTCCAAACTTCCAGATTCTGTGCAAAGAAACATGACAGAGGTTGTAGAACAAACAGCACAAAACAAAACCCTTACTCTTACCCTTGCCGCTAATTATGGCGGCCGAGACGAAATTGTCCGAACAATACAACGCATGATGTCCGATGGGCTAACATCCTTAGAGGTAACAGAGGCAACGGTTCAAGCCTATTTAGATACAAAAGGTATTCCTGATGTTGATATGGTAATTCGCACGGGTGGTGACCAACGATTATCCAACTATCTCCCCTGGCAAAGTACCTATGCAGAACTATACTTTACACAAATACAATGGCCTGCCTTTTCTCCTAACGATTTGAATCAGGCTATTGCCTGGTTTCAGGAACAAAAGAGGAATAAAGGAAAATAATACAACAAAAAAACCCCGAAACAATCGGGGCTCTTCCACACGACAAGCATGGAGGGTCTGCTTGAACGAGAAACCTGCTTTGCAGCCAGGCATCAGACCTCAGACACAATTTACCAAGTAAAGCAGGTCTGACGTCCGATGCCTGTTATTTTTTTATTACCAATCTAATGTTCCACCCACTTGATACTCAGTCACACGTGTCTCAAAAAAGTTTTTTTCTTTCGATAAGTCAATCGCTTCACTCATCCAAGGAAATGGATTTGGTGTATGAAACTGCTCTGGTAAGCCAATACGAGTTAACCGACGATCTGCAATGTGTTCAATATATTTTTTAAACCCATCAGCATTCATGCCAAATATTCCTTTTGGAAATACCGTTTCTGCAAACGTATATTCTAACACCGCCGCTTCTTTTACTAAGTTGATAATGCGTTGTTGAAATGCTTCGGTCCACAATTCTGGTTGTTCTTCTTTTATCGTGTTGATGAGGTTAATACCAAAATTCAAATGCTGTGATTCATCACGCATAATATATTGAATTTGTTCAGCACTCCCAGTCATTTTACTTTGACGTTGAAATCCAAACATCACCGCAAAAGAACTATAGAAAAAAATACCTTCCATAATCAATGAAAATA
This sequence comes from uncultured Gammaproteobacteria bacterium, assembly GCA_964522435.1. Lineage (GTDB taxonomy): Bacteria > Patescibacteriota > Patescibacteriia > Magasanikbacterales > UBA922 > CAZFUL01. Next base: position 85,054 of record CAZFUL010000003.1, on the reverse strand, counting down.
CCGCGATATTTTCTAAGAATTTTTGGTCATTTTCAAACGTTCCTGTTTTAAAATTTGGATCAAAGATTCCTTCATTAAAACTTAAGATAAATGAGGCTTTGTTATAAATTGCATCTACTTCTCGATACATGTTAAAAATTTCTCCTTCATCTAAGGCTAAAGATTCAACAATGTATTGATAGGCGTGCGTATGAATCGCTTCTTCATACGCTTGGCGCAATAAGTACATGCGACACTCCGGACTGGTGATATGACGATACATCGCAATAACGATATTGTTTGCTGCAATAGAATCCGCAGTGGTAAAAAATCCAAGGACGGTTTTTAATGCTTTTCGTTCATCATCCGTTAAAATGGTTGGAGAACGCCATTGTTCAATATCTTTTTGCATGGCAATTTCTGTTGGAAGCCAATGATTGGCATTACCGACATTGTAGGCATTCCAGGCAAAGGTATGCTTCATGGGATAAAGCTGGATAACATCCGCATCCGCACCATTAATAACCCGACGGTTATTAATGTTAATTCGTTCATGTGTTTTAGTGAGAGGCATAGCAACAACAATCAAAGAGGAGAATAAAGAAAATTATTGGCAAGATTCACAACTGGGATCGGTAATCTTGCATAATTTTAGGTCAGCAGATACTGCAGCGACAGGAGTACTTGTCGCCACCATAACAGGGGTAACAGAAGGAACAGATAACGGTTCTGCTGCTGGAGCTGCATCAAAAAATTGTTTTCGTTCATGTGTTGATCCATATTGCTTGGTATCAACCGTTGATTTTTCAACTTGTGACGCACCGAGACTGCGTAAATAATAGGTTGTTTTTAACCCCATTTCCCACGCGAACATGTATATCTCGCTAATTTCTTTTCCACTCTTTCCCCCATAAAAAATGTTCACTGATTGACTTTGGTCAATCCATTTTCCACGATACGCGGCTTGCGTAATAACCCAACGAGGATCAACATCAAATGCTTCTTTATATTTTGTTTTTATCTTTTCTGGAATTTCTGCAATTTCTTTAATAGAACCATCATGGTATTTAATTTTTCCAAGCATTTCAAAATCCCATAACCCTAACTTTTTCAAATCAGCAATTAAATATTCATTCACCACAATAAAATCTCCTGTCTGATTTGATTTTACATACATGTTTTTGTAAATAGGTTCAATACTTGGCACTGTCCCATTTAATGTTGATATGGTTGCTGTTGGCGCAATAGCCATACAGTTAGAATTACGCATCCCATATTGGCGAACATGGTCACGAACAATACTCCAATCCATGGTACTACTCCGATCAACATTAATCATCATTCCTCGTTCTTGTTCCAATAACGCAATCGTATCAACAGGAAAGAGATTTCGATCCCATTTTGATCCACGATAACTTTGGTAGCGTCCTCGTTCTTTTGCTAATTCAGATGATCCAAGAATTGCATAGTAAGAAACGATTTCCATACTGGTATCGGCAAAACGAACCGCTGCCTCACTATCAAAAGGAATATCTAACTTATACAAGGCATCTTGAAATCCAAGGATACCCAAGCCAACCGGACGGTGCCGCATGTTCGAGGACAACGCTTCTTTTGTTGGGTAAAAGTTTAAATCAATGACATTATCAAGCATGCGCATCGCAAGACGAACGGTTTGTTGTACGAGAGCGTGATCAAACACACCATTAACCACATGACTCGCAAAATTTACAGAGCCTAAATTACACACCGCTGTTTCTTCTGCTGAGGTGTTTAAGGTAATTTCTGTACACAAGTTAGAGTTATGGACAACACCAACATGATCTTGTGGAGAACGGACATTACTTGGATCTTTCCAGGTCATCCATGGATGACCTGTTTCAAATAACATGGTCACCATCTTTTTCCACAAATCTTTTGCGTCTAAGGTTTTTGATAAAGTAATTTCTCCCGCTGCTGCTTTTTCTTCATACTCTGCATATCGACGAGCAAATTCTTGTCCATACACATGATGTAATTCTGGTGTTTCTTCTGGAGAAAATAAGGTCCATTTACCATTGGTGCGTACACGTTCCATAAATAAATCTGGAATCCATAACGCGGTATCCATATCGTGAGTTCTGCGTCGTTCGTCTCCAGTGTTTTTACGTAATTCCAAAAAGTCTTCTACATCCCAGTGCCATAATTCCATATACGCGCAGGTTGCTCCACGTCGTTTTCCACTTCGGTTAATAGCAACGGTCGTGTCATTGGCAATTTTCAAAAATGGGACGGTTCCTTGACTAGCTACCCCTGTTCCACGAATAAGTGCACCCGTTCCACGCAAATTTGTCCAATCTGTTCCAATACCCCCAGACCATTTAGACAGTTGCGCATTGTCAGAAAACACTTTAAAAATATGATCTAATGAATCTTCTACCGTGTTTAAGTAGCAAGAACTCATTTGAGGATGGGTTGTTCCCGCATGAAATAACGTTGGGGTAGAAGGCGTATATTTCATGTCAGACATAACATGATAAAACGAAACTGACCATTCTTCTCGTTTTTTTTCAGACAAGGCCAAGCCCATAGCCACACGCATCCAAAAAAATTGAGGATTTTCAAAAACTGCCTTACTCACAGGATCTTGAACAAAATAGCGTTCAGCTAAAGTTTGCATGGCCATGTAGTCGAGGACATCGTCTCGTTCAAAGACTAACTCTTTTGCAAGGGCAGATAAATCAAAAGCGAGTAAGCGTGGGTCAAGGCGACCACAAGCAACCCCTTTACGAATAGCTTCTGGGAAAGCCGCACGAAGCTGAGCATCTTTTTGGGTAAAATCAACAACATCATTGCCAATAATATCTTTATTTAATTGATCAAGTAATAATCGTGCCGCTACTTTAGCATATGCTGGATCTTGCTCTATGAGAGAACGAACGATCATAATAAGAGAACGAGTAATGTCTCTTGTTGGCATATCTTCATGCAATTCTAAGCGACAGTGTTCTGCAATAACATCGATATTAATCACGTCTTCAAATCCAGTAACAAAATAGCGAATACTTTTTTTCAATTTTTCCATGGAAAATGGCACCCGATCACCATTTCTTTTTATGACATACAACCCACCGCTCTCAATTTTTTTCACCATTTCTTGTTTTTTTTCTACGCGTTGTTTGGTGTGTTCGTAGCGATAGATAATATAATGTTTTGCCACATCAAAATAATTGTTTTCCATGAGGGTTTTTTCAACAATATTTTGAAGATCTTCCACCGTTGGCGTATTTTCACCAAAATGATTTTCCGCAAAACCAAGCACCGCCACTAACAAGCGATGCAGCTCTTCAGGAACAACACTCCCCCGTGTGGCAATAAACGCTTTTTCCATTGCAACACTAATTTTAGACGGTTCAAACGGAACAACAGAACCGTTTCTTTTAACAATACGCGTAATAGTACTGGTGAGGGCCATACAATAAAATAAAGAGAGTGAATGAGAGCGATAAAGTGCTGTTGCTTTAATGAAAACAGCCCCTTACGAAACGTTATAAATTACTATATATAGTGTCATATTTATATATACACCACGATATATTGTGTTTCAACGTTGGATACGTAGTATAACACATTCACATACATGCGACCAGAATAAACCCTATTTCATTAAAATATGCACAACCAAGCAGTAAAAAAATGTCGCAAAATAATCGTATCCGCATGTTATCCACAGAAACATACAACCCTAAAAAAGTGCCTGCGATTTCGTATAAAAAAACAACTCTCTCAGACAATTTTTTATCTATATCCCTGTTTCCATATCACTCAAGCTATGGTACGATGAGCCCGTATAGCTATTCCTTCTTTATCTTTATGATTTTTGATGAATCGGAGCTTCTTGACGAAGAGCGGATCGTGACCGCAAAAACACAGCCAGAAGAAATAAAACATGATTATGCCATGCGTCCAGAACGATTGGCTGATTTTATTGGTCAAGAACAGGTAAAACGTCCCCTGTCGATCTCTATGGAGGCAGCAAAAAAAAGACAAGAGCCCATGGAACATCTGCTTCTTTATGGGAATCCTGGATTAGGAAAAACAACTCTGGCGAGTATTGTTGCAAAAGAAATGGAGGCACATATGACCATTACGGCCGGCCCAGCCTTAGAGCGAGTGGGAGATTTGGCGGCGATTCTCTCTCATTTAGGAAAAGGTGATGTATTATTTATTGATGAAATCCATCGTATTAATAGAACCATTGAGGAAGTACTGTATACTGCCATGGAGGATTATGCGATTGATATTATTGTAGGAAAAGGCCCTGGAGCAAAAACCCTTCGCATGCCGGTAGAACCCTTTACCTTAGTTGGCGCAACCACGAAATTACATCTCCTCTCCAACCCGCTTAGAGACCGCTTTGGCCACTTATTTCATTTAGATTTTTATACACCATCAGAAATTGATACGATTATTCAAAAAAATGCTTCTCGTTTAGGTATTACTATTCCTTCTTCTGCGACATCATTAATTGGCTCTCGCTCTCGTCATACCCCGCGTATTGCCAACCGGTTACTACGACGCGTCCGTGACTATGCACAAGTAACAGCAGATGGTATAATTACCGATGATTTAGTAATAAACGCGCTGTCTCTTTTACAAATAGACACCCACGGACTCGACCCTATCGATAGAAAGCTCCTCGCAACGATTATTCATAAATTTCAAGGTGGTCCAGTTGGTCTTCAGACACTTTCTGCTTCTATTGCGGAAGATATTGATACGATAGAAACTATTTATGAACCCTATTTATTGCAAATAGGCATGTTAGAGCGAACCCCTCGCGGTCGCATTGCGACCATACTCGCACACCAGCATATTCTCTCCTAACTCATCGGTTTTGTATGATTACGCTTCCCTTGTATATATTCCTCTTTCTCTATATTTTGGCATTAGCGGTGTTTGCGATATTCATGCTCATCATGCTCTATCATATTATATCAACCGCCTCATTTACTATTGGGAGTTTTTTCATGACATTTTTTGCATTTTCCGCTACCGCACTGATATTATATGTCACCATAACGCTCTTAAATGGCGCAGGAATAGATTGGAAAAACGGCATTACCTTATTTAACCCTGCATGGCTATCTACGATATTTACTTCCTCTTCTTCTTTTTAGTTTTTTGTATATGAATGTCTCACACCTTATTAAACAAAAATCATATGAAAAAGTTGAGTATGTTTTGCGTCGCCATCCAATAACATTTTTACCCAAAATACTCCTCTTTCTTCTCCTTATTTCTACGATCCCTATTGTCTATTTTATTTTTCAATCCCTCTTCCCAACCCTCTTTTTTAATGAAATATTTTTTACCTGTAGTGTATTATTTGCAAGTATTTATTATCTTGGTATTCTTTTATTTTTTTATGAACAATTCATTATTTTCTATCTTGATATGTGGGTAGTAACGAATGATCGTATCGTTGATGTGGAACAATTGGGCCTTTTTTCTCGGACCATATCTGAACTGGATTTATTTCGTATCCAAGATGTTACCACAGACGTACACGGCCTATTTGCAACAGTATTTAATTATGGCACCGTTACCGTAAAAACAGCGTCAAATAATGTGCATATTGTCTTTAAAAATATTTACCGTCCAAATAAGATACGAGAAGATCTTATTCAATTTTCTCATATAGATCGTAAATTTCATTACCCAAATCTTGCTTCCGATGATACTGAGTAATCTATGCCATTAGCATTTCAAGAGTTTACCCTACTGACACAAAGCATTATTATCTATAGTATCCTTATCAATGTGGTTACGTTTTTTCTGTATGGGGCAGATAAATCATTATCCTATGGAGCGAGACGACGGGTATCAGAAAAAACACTGTGGTTCTTTGCTTTTATTGGCGGTAGTTTAGGTGCTATCGCTGCGATGATGCTCTTTCGTCACAAAACAAAAAAAATCAGCTTTCAGTTCGTGTTATTTCTTATTGTTCTCATCCATGCAGCGATTCTTGTTACCTACCTTCTTCAACAACAAAGACAATCAGCCTTATTTTAACTTCTTGCTCCGCATCTGCACGGCTTATGACACTTCCCCCATTATCAAAAAAACAACAGCAGCTTAGTGAGCTTGTCGCCCGTTCTTGCAGACAGCGAATTATTGATATGCTCGTGCAATCACAAAGCGGTCATCCAGGAGGATCTTTGAGTTGTATTGATTACCTAGCACTCTTATATACACAAATTATTTCTGTCAGCGGTGAAAAAATTGTTATTTCAAATGGACACATTTCTCCTGCCGCATATGCTATTCTTGCAGAAGCGGGCTATATATCAGGAAAAAAATTACGTGACGGATTTCGTCAATTTGGTTTTCCTTATGAAGGCCATGTGACCCGTCATGTGAAGGGAGTATGGTATGGAACCGGTCCGCTTGGTGTTGGCGTTTCTGCAGCCACTGGCTTTGCCTTAGCAGAAACATATAAGTCACAGAAAGAACCAAAAAAAGTATTCGCCCTTGTTGGTGATGGCGAGTCTCAAGAAGGACAAGTCTATGAAATGATGAACTTTGCTCATAAATATAAATTACACAATTTAATTGTCTTCATGGATTATAATCAAGTACAACTCTCTGATGGAATAAAACAGATCATGCCGATTAATCCCAAAAAACAGTGGACTGCTGCAGGGTGGCAGGTTATTGAAGTAAACGGTCATGATATGCAAGACATGTGGCATGGCTTACAGGCTGCTTATAAAGAAACACGTCGTCCAACACTGTTACTTGGCCATACTATTATGGGAAAAGGTGTTTCGTTTATGGAAGAGCAAGGAAAAAAACGAAAAGCGACCTGGCATGGAAAAGCACCTCCAAAAGAACTTGCAACTTCTTGGCTCACACAAAATGCAATAACAGATAAGGAAAAAAATCTGATTACATCTTGGAGAAAAAATATCCAATGGAAACCAAAAACACCAACAGTTTCTCCAATCGGGGAAAAAATAACTCTTTCAATAGAAACACCTCGCCTATATGAAAAAGAAACACTCACTGATTGCCGTAGCGCATATGGTAATGCTCTTTTGGATATTGCTCAAAAAAATAAACAAATTATTGCCCTTACGGCTGACCTTGCTGAATCAGTAAAAACACAACAGGTAAAAGAAGCCCTGCCCAACCAACATATTGATTGTGGCGTAGCAGAACAGCAAATGCTTTCTTGTGCAGGAGGATTAAGTTTATCTGGAATAATTCCTTTTTGTTCTACTTTTGGTGTATTTATGACGAGTCGTGCAAAAGACCAAGCGCGGGTGAATGATATCAACCAAACAAATGTCAAAATGGTGGCAACCCACTGTGGTCTGTCTGTAGGAGAAGACGGACCAACGCACCAAGCCATTGATGATATGGGCTCATTTTTAGGATTATTGAATACCGGAATCATTGAGCCCGCTGATCCGAACCATTGTGACCGAATTATTCGCTATGTTGCTTCTCATTATGGAAACTATTATGTTCGCATGGGCAGACATAAAATTCCTGTATTAACCAAAGAAAATGGCGAGGTGTTTTTTGATAACACCTATGTGTATACCTATGGGAAATGTGACCTGTTACGAACAGGAACAGATATCACCATTGTGGCAAGTGGGCCAATCGTTATTGAGGCACTGCGTGCACAAACTGCCCTCAAAGAAAAACATATCTCTGCAGAAATTATCATTGCCAGTTCACCGAAAACATTTGATGCAACCCTATTTGATTCTATCCAAAAAACAAAGCGGGTCATTACCGTAGAAGATCACACGACGCACTCTGGGATAGGCGCAATGCTCGCCCGAGAATTACAGCTTCGCTCAATTAGGGTAGAGTCTTTCAGCATGCTGGGCGTAGATGCATATCAGTTATCTGGAACCGCGGAGGATCTCTATATGGCGGCGGGGATTGATGCAGTGGGAATTACAAACACAGTAAAACAGATCATGCGCACATAGTATGTTTTACGGTAGTAGGATATAAAAAACACCCCGATTCAATCGGGGTGTTTTTTATATTAATATTATTCAGTTACTCGCCCACCGTATTCTCCTGTTTCGGTATTCACTAAAATTTCTTCGCCTTCTTTAATAAAAATAGGCGCTTGCACTTTTAATCCATTTTCTAATTCAATTTCTTTGGTAACATTACCACTTGCACTATCACCTTTCACTGCAGGTGGCGCACTTTTAACCGTGTATTGTATCTTTTTTGGTAAGTCAATTGCCACTACCGCATCGTTATATAATACCGCAATAACTTCTAACCCTTCTTTTAAATACGCTCCATCATCACCTAAAATATCTTCTGAAACGTCAATTGTTTCATAGGTATCTTTATTCATGAAAGAAAAGGTACTGCCTGTTTTATACAAAAATTGCATATTTTGACGTTGTACCTGTACCACATCTACCGATTCACTACTTTTATAGGTAATTTCAATTGTCTTACCTGTAGAAATACTTTTCATTTTTGTTTTGGTAAACGCCGCGCCTTTACCTGGATTTACAAATTGGAACACCGTTACCACATACAAGTCACCTTGATGTTGAATAACAGCACCTTTTTTAATTGCACTCGTATCTGCCATAAAATACAATAATAAAAATAAATATGCATGATTTATACAGAATCCACCATGCGAGACATGGGTAACACTAACACGTCATTAATATTTTTGCAACCAGTTACGAGCTGCACTAAACGATCAACTCCCAAGGCAATCCCCGCGCAAGAAGGCAATTGTTGAACGGCGGCAATAAATTCCTCGTCAATTGGGTATACCGTTTTTCCTAGCTCTTTTCTGTGTTGTTGTTCTCTTACAAGACGATCTCGTTGTTCCTGCGCATGAGTTAATTCACTAAACCCATTTGCTAATTCTATCCCATCGATATACACCTCTACTCGTTCTGCATACCGGGAATCATCTGGAGATAAACGAGACAAAGCTGCCATTTGTGCTGGATAATGATGCAGCATGACTACCCCCATAGATGATAATCTGGGTTCAATTTCGTTTAAAAATATGCGATAAAAGACATCTTCATATCGTTCTTCTTTTTGCGGATGGTACCCTTTAGAAATAGAAAGGGTATATAACGATTCTGTTGTTAGATACTCATCTAAATTTATTTGTATTGTTTCTTGCCACAATTCTTTCATAGACACTCGCCGTATACCCTGTGGCAGATTGATAAATTCTAATCGTTCTTGCTGTTCAGGATAGTGTTGTCCTATATAACTACACACTTGTCTCATCAACTGTTCAACATCATTCATGAGATCAACAATAGTTGCATTTGTCCGATACCACTCAATCATCGTAAATTCTGGATTGTGTGTTCCACCAAATGATTCATAGTCACGAAATGTTTTTGTAAGCGAAAAAATGTTGGTATATCCTGCTGCCAACATTTTTTTTAATGTATATTCTGGTGAGGTGTGTAAATACGCAGAAAAAGCTCTCCCCTGCTCATTATGCACCGTGAGTTCCATGGGAGATAGGTAGGGTTCTTGACCAGGCAAACCTAATATAATTGGTGTCTCTACTTCAATAAAGTGTTGTTGCCAAAACCATTCTCGCATACATCGAAGTATTGCCCAACGCATGTCGAGGGATGTTTTATGAAGACGGATATGGTCGATATGGTGCATAATGAAGTCACTTTAGCATACACGCTCTTACACAATCAAGGCTTGATCTTCACACACAGAGACAGTGTACAGGAATACCTTCTCTTGTTGACAAACAGTGTATATCCCTGCATACTTGCGCAAACAAGAGAAAAAGGAGAAGGCTACGTGCCATGGTATAAAAAATATCGCGCGTACGCGAAAAAATTGTGTTCAGGGTGTGGCAAAAGCAACGCACTTGTTGCTACCATAACGTTTGCCACGGAAAACCCGAATATCCACACAGACAGTTGGGTAGACTGTTCTATTGTGTGCGCAAACTGTCGTACTCCTCGTCTTGCTCGAGAGACAGCAAACGACAGTCGATGGGAAGAATGTTAACCTCTCTATTTTCTACCCACCCCCCTTATACAAAAAAACACCCATGCTACTGGGTGTTTTTTCTATCCATGTGAGCGGTAAACCGGATTCGAACCGGCGACCTCCTCCTTGGCAAGGAGGCGCTCTAGCCAGCTGAGCTATTACCGCATAGGCTTTTGTTGCGAGACCAGGACTCGAACCTGGAACCTTCGGGTTATGGGCCCGACGAGCTGCCAATTGCTCTATCTCGCTATAACTAACAATAAACATTTAGCTACTACCAACTCACTATCTTTGAAAACACGTCAATTGTCAATAGCTAAATGTTTATTGCTACCGAGAGCGGATGACCGGAATCGAACCGGCGTCATCGGCTTGGAAGGCCGAGATAATAACCATTATACGACATCCGCAGCTATTTGCTACGAGGCGTAGTATACGTACTTGTTTCAAATTTGTCAATCGCCACAGAAGAAAAAAGAATATCCACACCCACGCTTGTAGCTAATTGAGTTCTTTTTTAAGAACTGCTATAATTATTCCATAACTATACAGTTTCCCCTAGCACTGTATGGCAAAAAAAGAACTCTCCTCTTAAGTAAGGAGAGTTCTTTGTTTTAGAGAGAGATATTCATTTTTATATAGCGAAAGCGTGGTTGTGAAATACCATCAACAATAACATTTTCACAAAACAACGCGAGGGGACGCACCCAATATTCTGTTTCCTTATCTATTGATTGATACACCACCATCTCTTCTTTTGTTTCACTATGTAATGCAAGAGCGACAATCTGATACAAAGAAAGACGTTTATAATGCTGATATATCCCTCCAACAATTATTTTTTTATTTTCCATAGGATGATAAAACATATAACATCTATTTTAGATAGAATACCACCAAGGCGTTTTTTTTAACACTGTGCTATACTATGTACGTTACCGAGATATGTTCATTTTTCTATGCTAAAAAAATTATTTAAACTTAAAAAACATCATCAATTAGTTTTTAACTTAATTATTCTTTCTGGTTTAATTGGTTTATGGCGGGGTATTTGGGGATTTTTAGATATGTATCTGCTTCCAGGGAATCTTCCCATGAGTTATCTTTTTTCACTCCTACTAGGAATTGCCATTATTACCATTACCCATTATACGATTGATCGACTCGTATAATAAAAAACCAGCGTGGACGTTACGCTGGTTTTTTATTATACCACTATGAGTAAACATTTATTGTTTTTATGTTCACAAACTCTCGAATACCATATTCGGATAACTCGCGACCAAAACCGCTATTCTTTATGCCACCCACAGGAAGTCGTGGGTCAGTTTTTGATAAGGAGTTAATAAATACAGATCCTGTTTGAAGTGCTTTTGCTATCCGTTCTCCTTGTTGCATATCCCGAGTCCACACAGTTGCAGATAATCCATAGGTACTGTTATTGGCAACAGTGATTGCTTCTTCCTCATTTGTAAAAGCCATGACAGGAGCAATTGGTCCAAATACTTCTTCACGCATCACTCGCATGTTTGGTGTTACGTTTGTAAGAATTGTTGGTTCAAAATATGCTCCGGATTGGTTAATTCGCTTTCCGCCTAACACACAATGCGCTCCTTGATTTAATGCGTCTTCTACAAATGATTCCATATCCTTAACCGCTTGTTCATTCACCAATGGCCCCATATCAATAGCATCTTGTTCTGGATCACCTACGCGCAGTGCACGTACTTCTTGCACAAGCGCTTGTAGAAATTGAACTTCAATTGATTGATGAACAAGAATACGTTTTGTTGCAATACAGACCTGTCCAGCATTCATCATTCTCCCTTTTGCTATTCCTTTTGCAGCTAAAGGAATGTCCGCATCCTTACAAACAATCGCCACATCAGAGCCACCCAATTCCATTACGACTTTTTTGAGCTGTTTTCCAGCTTGAGCCGCAAAGATAGAACCAGCTTTTTCACTTCCTGTTAATGAACCCGCCGCAATCGCTGGGTGTGCTATTACTTGCGCTAACACAGAATGATCAACAATAATACTACGAAATATATCTTTAGGAAATCCGGCCTGTACCATAAGCCTCTCTAATAAGAGACTACTGCCACTAACATTTTTTGCGTGTTTTAACACGATGGCATTCCCTGCTAAAAGTGGCGGTAAACCAACCTTTAGGGGCTGCCAAAATGGAAAGTTCCATGGCATCACTAAACAAATGATCCCCAAGGGGTCAAAGTGCAACTCATGTTTTTTTCCATCAGCATGCAATGTTCTCGGTTTTAACCAAGATTCCGCATGTTCTGCAAGATACTCAGCCAACGTTGCACACTTTTCCACTTCGGCAAAAGATTCTGTTATTGCTTTTCCCATCTCGCGAGTAATCATGCGGGCACAAGATTCTTTTTCTGCTCGTAACAATGTTGCAAGTGACCGAAAGCAGACTGCTTTGTATTGAAAGGATTGTTCTTTCCAAACATGTTGGGCTACTTGCATGTTGTGCAACATAGTTTCAACAACAGAAAAATCCATATATGAATAACTATCGATAGCTTCTCCTGTCGCAGGATTTATTTGTTCTGTGGTCATACCTGTTTTGTTAACTCCATAAGTTCTGTGGATAACACATCTATATTCGGTCGATAATCAATCGGAACATCAATAATGTGAACACCAGGAATAGCAAATGCCTTAGTCATAAGGGTGCACAATTCATCAGCATGCGTCACTCTATAGCCATACGCACCATAACTTTCTGCATAGCGTACAAAATCTGGATTATGAAAATCTAACCCATAATTAATAAAACCACCAAGCTCCTGCTTCCATTTAATCATGCCATACCCTCCATCATCTAAAATTAAAATAACCAAATGCAGTTGCAACCGTAACGCGGTTTCTATTTCTTGAGAATTCATCATAAAGCCTCCATCACCACACACGGCAAGGACGGCTTTATCCGGATATATCATTTTTGCTGCCATAGCACTTGGCAATCCTGCCCCCATAGTTGCAAGCGCGTTATCTAATAACAACGTATTAGACGCATACGTACGATAATTACGTGCAAACCAAAGTTTATACATACCATTATCGAGCGCAACAATACCATCTTCTGGCATTATTTTTCGTACATCAGCAACAATGCGCTGGGGAATAAGAGGAAACGCTGGGTTCTGCGTATCTCGAGCGATATGTGTATCAATTGCCTGTTTTATTTGAAAGAAAAAAGAGGTATCCCAAGTCTGTTCAGATTGCTGAGCTCGCAAACCTTCTTTGATTTGCCAAATTGCGTTTGCAATATCGCCAATTACTTCTACTTGGGGAAAATAAATGTTATCAACTTTTGCACCATAAAAATTTATATGAATAACCTGTTGTTCTCTGTTCATGATAAACGGCGGTTTTTCTACCACATCATGCCCAATATTGATAATAACATCGGCATGTTCAACCGCTTTATGGATGAGATCATTACTACTCAAAGCGGCAGTCCCGATGAAACAGGGATGACGTTCATCAACAACCCCTTTCCCCATTTGCGTATTAAAAAATGGAATCTGTGTTTGTTCAATAAATTCAAGAAGCATGGTTGAGGTTAATTTTCTATTTGCTCCAGCACCAATCAACAACAGGGGATGTTTCGCAGCACGGATACTCTCTACAGCTTGTTGAATGGCTTTCTGTTCGGCAATAGGACGACGAATTTTTGTGATAGGAAATAATGTCGTCAGGGAGGTATCTTCCGCAGCAATGTCTTCAGGCAACTCAATATGTACGGCGCCGGGACGCTCTTCTGTAGCAATACGAAATGACTCTCGCACCGTAGCAGCAAGCATATTTGCATTCGTTATTTGTTTCGTAGACTTACATAAGGGCTGCATCATTTGTACAATATCAAGAATTTGAAAATGTCCTTGCTTACTTGAATGAATTGGTTTTTGTCCGGTAATCATAAGTAGGGGCATCCCCCCCAACGTTGCATAGGCAGCGGCTGTTGCAAAATTAGTTGCGCCCGGCCCAAGGGTAGAAAGAGCAACCCCGGGTTTTCCTGTTAACCTTCCTACGGTTGCGGCAATAAATCCCGCACTCTGTTCATGACGCGTAGGGATAAGGGTGATGCGTGATTGTCGGAGTGACTCAACAACATCCAAATTTTCTTCTCCAGGAACACCCACAATAAAACTTACTCCTTCATGTTCCAAGGCTTTTACTAATAAATCAGCAGCTTTCATAGATCATAAAAATAATATATACAATACCCCCTCTATCATAGAGGGTATTGATAAAACTCTCAACTGTGTATATTCTATTGACTTCTTTATCGTGTATTGCTATACTTCTCGCACATAAATTTACATTATGGGCCAGTAGCTCACTTGGTAGAGCGCCTCGTTTGCACCGAGGAGGTAGGGGGTTCGAATCCTCTCTGGTCCACCAAATAACAAGTAACAGGTAATTTTTAACAATTAACAAGCTCCGACGAGACGTTAGCTGTTACAAGTTACCTGTTACTTGTTTTATAAGGCCGAGGTAGCTCAGTGGTAGAGCAGAGGACTGAAAATCCTCGTGTCGGCAGTTCGATCCTGCCCCTCGGCACTCCTTTGCTAAGAAAATTTCTTATACGCGAAGCTTCATTATAAATAGCGGACATGTCCGCCGAAGCCTGAGCGTAGCGAAGGCATAGGCGGAGTGTAGCTCAGTTGGCTAGAGCGCGTGGTTTGGGACCATGAGGTCGTAGGTTCGAGTCCTATCACTCCGACAAAAAGCCCCGATATAATCGGGGCTTTTTATTATCTATTTTTTAGGCTATACCAGAATGTTCTCTCATCTGTAATTCTTCTTTCTGCTGTTTTTTTAATAACGCAAATGTTTTTTTAGTCCACGCTGATCCCTCTAATTGTTCTGCAAACCAGGTTCCTCCAATAACATGAGGCATAAGTACATAGTGTGCACCAGCACCATATAACTGGTGCATATAATCCAAATGATAGGTCGTTGCCACACAAAGAGGTTTTTCACTCTTTGCTTTCACATGCTTTATAAGCGTCACTTGATCATCAACATCCGGCATAGTAGAGATAATCATTTTTGCTTTATGAAGAGGCAATTGATCTAAAAATTCTACATCGCCCGCATCCCCAAAGTATGCAGGAATATTCCGATCTTTTAATTTTTGAATTGTTGTTGGATTAAAATCTACAACACCCACGCTCATTCCTTTTTGTTGTAAGGCCTCATAAATTTTCCACCCTAAGCGATGATAGCCAAAAAGCCACACATCATAACTTGCTTCTTTTTCTTCTTTTTGACGATACTTATCTTTTCCAAAAAGAGTAAACACCGGCATAAGCCAATGATATATTTTTTCATTATAGGTAATCAGATAGGAAGAGATAATAATCGTCCCTAGGGCAACAAGAGTAAATATTTCCATCTCGGTCCCTTGTATATGACCTAATTTTTTTCCAGTAAGCAATAACACGAAACCAAACTCACTCACCTGTGCTGCAGTAAGCCCTGCTAAAAAACTATTACGTCGAGTAAATTTTAACCGACGAAATACCCAATAAAAAATAAGTGGGTTTCCAATCAAAATAAAGAGGGATAATACAATTCCGGGGATAAGTGAATCACCAATATTTCCTAAGTGTAATTCACTTCCCAAAATGATAAAAAATAACACAATAAAAAAATCTCGTAACGGCTTTACTCGACTACTTATTTCTGCCTGATACGGAGAAGATCCCAATGTGAGACCAGCAATAAGTGCACCTACTTCCGCAGAAAAACCTAGCCAAAATAACAGACTGGCAATACCAAAACACCACGCAACGGTAAATAAAAATAAGAATTCTGATGAAGAAGCAACATGGGGCATGACACGAGGAATAATGTAGCGCCCCATAAAAAAGACAAAGGCCGACAACACAATCACTTTTAATAAAAGAGCACTGATAAATTCCATGCCCGTTACCCCTTCACTGAACGAGGTCAATAAAACAATAATAAATAACGCGATAAGATCTTGAACAATCATGAGACCAATGGTATATCGCCCATATACCGATTCTGTATCTTTTTTATCGGTCAATAACTTAATGATAATAATAGTACTTGAAAAAGTAATTGCTATGGCTAAATACAAGGCAGAAGAAAAACCCATGTTTAAAAAGAAAAAGAGCATTAAAAACCCAAAAATACAGGTAAATAATACTTGGGATACTCCAGCAATCAAAGACACTTTCCCAATTCTTTTGATATGATCAAAATTTAAACTAAGACCAACAACAAAAAGCAACAACACTACACCTAACTCTGCTAAGGCATCAAACAGTTCCGTATGTCCTTGAAAAATATTTAAGACAAAGGGTCCAGCAATAATACCTGATATGAGATACCCAACCATTAATGGTTGTCGGAGAAAACGCATCACACAAGCGATAGTGACCGTAATCCCAAGTAATATACTGAGCTGAGCAAAAACAGAATCAATCATACATATATTGTTATACTATATAATGTCTTGTAGTATAACAAATTTTTTTGTTTCTGTTATGTTTTTATGCACGCCGAATAATTTTTTCTAGCACGTACGTTGTTCTCCTCCAAATAGTAGCGCCGTGCACTTTAGCTAACATGCCGAGTAGCAATGAACTAATACCTCCAGCAGTTGCTGTTAAATATGTTTGTGCAACACTTCCCTCGTTCACTGAATCTCCTATTCCTTTATCAATAATTGATTCTTCTACAACGCCGGTTTTTATTATATCTTTTGACGATCTGGGTAAGAGTTGTAATTCTTCTCCACTCGTAATCAATATACCCGTAACGTCAACAAGGTCTCCCACAGAGACAAACTTTTTAGGAACGTTTGCTCCTTTTTTTAGATATATTTTTATTTCATCCGTCCCATCATCCACATACAAATACGAAGACTTTGCTTCTGTAACCTCTCCAGCAATACGAACAAATTGTATCTGCGCCTCTTTAATATGCGCAATGTCTTCTGTCATAATATCCTCAAGATTCGGGTGATCATGTGCACGAATATCTTCTTTGTCACTTGTTTTTATTCTCCACTCTCCTTTTGTCATTGCCAATTCACCTCGCACATACATGCCATCTCCAATAGAAAGTGAGGGAAAATCTTTTTTATACATATACACCTGTATGGCTTGTTGTTCTTCATCAACCATATAAAAATATTGCGTCCCAAAGACACCTGGTTCAACGGCAACAACGCCATACACATCTACCATATCTCCAACATCTTGTTGTTTTGCCCCCGCAATCGTGGTGGACAGAACTATTTTTTCTTTATTATTTTTTTTCGTAGAAGATAATATGATATCCAATTCCTCAACATACGATATTTCTCCTGGAGTAATACGCTGTGACCATACCCAATTTCCGACATCATCTAGGACATATGCAGCCCCTTCCACACTTCCATCATATGCCACATCTAATAATATATCTTTTTCTTTACTCAACAAACGCACATGGTCTGCGGTATTATTTAATGCTAATTTTGTCTCAGTACGAGAAAACACCCGATATGATTGAGCCGCAATACTCGTACCAGAAGGAAAGCGATAGGGCTTCGAACCACCATCTTCATCATCAAGAAACAAATCTGAAATATCTATATCCACAAATCCTGCATTAAATAATTCAATAAACTCTGTATCGTCTGTCCCTTCTGGATTAGGGACTAACTCAGTAATCCGCAGGGCATGATACGACGACGTAGCAAACTGTTCGGTCGCCCCAATAACATCACTGATACGTATCATGCGTTGCATCGTTGAACTATTTGCTTCACTGTCTTGAACCGTTAATTGAATCGTATATATTCCGGGTTGGGTATAGCGGTGGATAAATGATTCGTTACTACTGGTTGTCGTGTCTCCCAGATCCCAAAAAAAAGACAAGCTATCACTATCCTCATCAATAGTATCTGACGCATCAAAAGAAATCGGTTCATTGACAAAGGCATCTGGTATTGATTGAAAAACAATCTGTGGTGCCGCGGCTTGTCCTTGTAACACATTTTCTTTTCCTGGCGTCGCAAGAGTCGTCCAGTCAGTTCTCGTATCCCCAAATCGAGCAAAGCTACTCTCCTCTTTTACTGATCCGCTATATTGCAACGAATCTATTATTTCTCCATTGGGTGCAAATACATGTACTTCTTCTGTACCAGAATTGTTCAAAGAAATGCCTGTTTCAGAACGATACAACAGGAGATATGAAAAGGGATGAATTTCGTGGTTGTCTGTAAAACGAAAAATTTTTTTAGAGTTATCCCCCATCTGCCAGCCTTGTAAGGCAATAGGAATCTCTCCGTAATTAAACAGTTCAATAAATTCCTGTTCCGTATCACTTCCTTTGGGATTGGGAAAGAGTTCTGAAATACGAAGATCTTTTGTATATATTCCTTGCCCAAGCATACCGCTCTCATGAATACGATTTGATTCTCCTGGTGTTACCACATCAGTTATGACAAAATCATGATAGTCATAATCCGTGTCACTGCCATCGGATTTGCGCGACAAGGATTGTGGATCTTTTGCCACCGGAGCATTATCTGCTTTATTTCCATCGTCCCAACTCCCATACGCCACACTATCCATTTGATCTCGATACGCATCAAACAACAGCACTAAATCTCCGGCATTATTTAAACTTCCTTTTGGTTTTTCTACGACAAAAAATCCTTGCCCAGGAATATTCCCCTGCAATACTGTTTTACCTTCACTTCCATCTTCTATATACCAGCCATCAATACTCACGGTGGCCTGAGTACTATTATATAATTCAATAAATTCTTCGGAGTCATCAGCAGGATCAGAGACCAATTCATTAATAACAATATCACCAATAACACCCGTGGGGGTTGGTGTGCTACTCGGGGAAGCTGGTGGTTCTTGTGGAGAAGAACCTTCTTCAGGTACAGGAAAAACGATACTATTTTTTTCTCCTTTCGTAATAGTTGTTGTGATCACAAACTCGCCACTAGCCGGCATCGTTCTTGCAATACTTTGGCCTTTTTGGGGCGCAGAAACAACGGCACCATCCGCAACCCCATAGACGATACGCTCCACCTCTATGCCAGTATGATTCCGCAATATCACCGTGTCACCAGTATTATTTAGTACAGAACGTGCAAGCTCCACCACAAAAAAAGATCCTGGTTCAAGAGTGCTTGATACGGTAGCTATCTTTCCACTACTATCATAGATCTCCCAGTTTGCTACTTGCACGCTTGTCGTAGCAAGTGACAGTAACTCTATCCATTCACCACCGCTCTCCGGATCTGATACCACTTCGTTTATCACAATAGGGATAAACCCATGTTCTTGAACATCTGGTTCTCCCTCGTTTTCAGGCGGCAAATCTTCTGTTGGTACACTACTCCAATAATTTTCTTTTCCTAAAGAATGCCCAGTGGGATGTTCCTTCCAATTTTCTGCTGAATAGATAAATGCATCAAGATCTATTTTTTCTAAGGAAAAATTGCTACTTGCGATATATACAAATTGCTCAACAATATTTCCGATTTGATCTTTTATTGCAAGAGATTCTCCTTTTTCGTTTAAGCTCCCCCAGGCACTATCAAATACTGTAATCCCGGATAATGCATCTCGTTCAAGCAACTGGGTGCTATCTTGTGCAACAACAAAAAATTCTTTCGCCTGAATCGTGCTCGTTCCCTGTACCAGGGTTAGGGTATGATTTGTCTCTGCTTCAAAAAAAATCCAATCAGTCACATCGATTGCCTCATTACTCCTATTGTAGAGTTCTATCCACTCAAGTCCACTTGCTTCGCTGGCGCCAATTTCGGAAATAATAATTGCAGAACCTTGTGTATAACTATTATAAAAAATGCCTAACACGCCAATAAGTACTAATATACCCACAATAAAAATACGATAACGCATATGTTCCTCCTTAACATAAATGAATACTCTTTCTGTTAGAAGAGTAGCAAAAAAATAATGAAAAAAAATGAAAATATAAAAACAACCCCAAATTATTTGGGGCTGTTCGTGGTTCTTGAAAGTTATTATTCCTTAGGATGCTGCGACATAGGAACATCTTCTTTTAAAAACGATTGTTCTTCGTTGGTGTCGATAGCAATTTCTCCTGTTTGTACTCTGTCATATCCAGTTTTTTGTGACGTGACATAATACGTACTTGGACCAACTAAAAACGCGTAGCGTCCTTTGCGATCCGTTATTTGCGTTGCGACCAATTTATTATATTCTTTTGTAAAGAGTCGTACCACCGCACCAGAAACTGGTTCTTTATTGATTTCATTATATACAATACCCCAGCCTTTGGGCTGTTTGGGTTGAATCCATGCACGGAAACCAATATACATCGCCATATGGAGTATCAAAAAACCAATCGTAAAGACCGTTGGGCTAATATATACAGAAATAAGCGCCAAGAGAATACCAAAAACCGAGATAGTCTGTTGCAGGATACGCAATCGTGTCTCCCAAACAACTCTCTTGGGTGTTTTTACTTCTCCGGCAGGATCAAGTGGAACATTGGGAGTAATAGTAACATTATCAGATGCTACCCGAATTGTTTCTCCATGATATACGTCTACAAATTTTCCATCATTGCGCACATGACGAATAATTTGAGAAGGAAAGGTAAATCCTGCTTTTGCTACTTCAACCGTATATTCCCCCGGTTCAGTAATAAATAAATATCGTCCATGCGTGTCTGTTACGCGAGATTGTTTTACTTTACCTGTGGCGGCATCAATAAGACGAACAACCGCCAAATCCAAAGGAAGTTTTGTTAAACTGTTGTATACAATACCCCATTCTCGACGGGTACGTTTTCCCAATAACAAAAGTGGTTGTAAAAATATATAGCGCAACAAGGGAAAAATACTCGACCATAGGGAAGGAACAATAATCGCCGCAGATACCCCAACAACACTCGGGGCTACAAATATTTCTACTGTTTCTTCTACTTGCGGATCATCCGCAACGTCATTAACAAGGGCAAGACGTTCTGTTATTTGTTGAGTAATTAACGCGCTTTGTTCTTGAACATTATTTACGATTGCTTGCGATAATACGGTTGCTCGTTCAGTAATAGGGGCATTCTCATCAAGTCCTGCCAAAGCCTCTAAAATCGTTTCCTGTTTTTTTATTAACACATATTCTTGATTAATGATGTGATCATTCACAACAAAAGCGAGGGTATTGCGTATATGAAATCCTTCTTTTTCTATGCGCAAGCTATAGCGACCATTAGGCACAAGAAAATAATATTGCCCATCTGCAACGGTTACAGAGGGATTTGTCCCTCCAACCACGGCAACATTTACTAGCTGTTGCGTTTCATTATTGATAAGAGAAACCCGCACTTGAGAGAGTGGATTTTTTTCTTCATCTATTATGCGGCCAAGCGGTACCCCAAGAATACGAAACGAGATACGATCTTCCATTCCTTCTTTGTACGTAATGCTTACGGTAGCATTGGCAACACCGGATGATACAGGAACAGTGACATAATACCTACCATCGGTTGCAGAATAGGTAAACGCGAATTGTTTTTCTCCCACACG
Organism: uncultured Gammaproteobacteria bacterium; assembly: GCA_964522435.1. GTDB lineage: Bacteria > Patescibacteriota > Patescibacteriia > Magasanikbacterales > UBA922 > CAZFUL01. The sequence goes on along the minus strand of CAZFUL010000003.1, from coordinate 63,456 downwards.
AATGATAATTTGCGCAACATCGGCTTGAGGAATATTATGCTCATGGATTCCAATAATAAGAGCATCCCCCTGTACTGTTCGCAACTGTTGTTGCTCATCGGGCGTTACCACAAAAGCTCCATTTGCGATCCAAAATACTACTTGTCCCAGAGTTATTCGTTCTCTATCCGCTCCCCCGCCGCCATCTCCATTTTCTCCACCAGCAATAGGATCAACTGGGGGGTTAATGATAGGAGGAATCACCTGAGGAGGAATAACAGGAATTTCAACCCGGCATTGATCACTACACCCATCCGCGTTTTGCGCATTTCCATCATCACATTGTTCTCCTTGTTCTATCTGACGATTACCACAGATCGGTGCCGGGAGCTCGATGGTACATTGATTACTACAGCCATCCGCATTTTGCAGATTCCCATCATCACATTGTTCTGCGGCCTCTATTTGTCCATTACCACAAATAGCAAGCGGTGCTTCAACACGACATTGATTACTACAGCCATCTGCATTTTGCACATTTCCATCGTCACATTGTTCATCTACTTCTACTAATGCATTTCCACAAACAATGACTCGTGGTTGGCACTGGGAATTACAAAAATCTGTATCTAAAAGATTTCCGTCATCACAACCTTCTGCCCCTTCTTTTATACCATCTCCACATACAGGATTAGGTAGGACCGGAGGTTCGGGTTCTGGTTGCGGCTCAGGATCTGGTAGTTGTGGACCACCTCCGCCGCCCCCACCCCCACCACCAACACGACAATCATTGGTGTCAAAGGTACAATCTACCTGACAGGCTAAATTGCCACCACCAGCGAATCCCTCATTAGCACAAGTTTGATCATTTAAATCAGCCTCATCACACTCTTCTGCTCCTTCTTGAACGCCATTACCACAAATGGCGGGAACCGTTACATCTATCGTAATATCTTGTGCTCGAACAACACTCACCCACCATAAAATACTACTCAAAAAAAAGCAGGCCGTCATGCAGCCATAAAGAAATACAAGTTGATTCCGAATAGTCATAGCGTATTATCGACGGCGAAAAAAGAAGATACTTACAGCAATAATCATGGCACCAACGGTATAAAAAAGCCACAGCGGTATATACCAAAATGATACCTGTCCCGTTATTATTTTTTCAGATACCCCATAGTGAACCTGCAGGTCTGCGCTATTTTTTCCTATCGCTCGTACACTTGGCAATACCATATCTTCTTGAAATTTCCAGGTCTGCCCCACATACACGCTTTTTGTGTGAGGATTAAGCTCTCGTTGAAACAAGGAAGTCTGCGACATATTTTTTATACTCACTGTTCCTTTAGGAATAATATGAATATTTCCCAAATTTTTTGTTTGTACAAAAAGCTTTCGTTCTTTTGAAAAAAAGTTTCCTTCTACACTCAGTTCTTGTAGCTGCAACTCTTCCTCAATAGCTCCAGATACATATAAAAACAACAACGATCCTGCTCGACTGGCAATTCCTACTTGTCCTTCCGCCGCTTGTTGCCGCGCAAATAATCCAAGATAATGTGCGCCTGGGGCCGTTCCTTGAGGAATAGAAATAGAAAAGGTCATTATTCCTTTTTCTCCTGGGTCCAAAGAAAGGGTAGCGGGTTGAATAGATATCCATTTTTTTGCCTCATCCGTCTGACCAAACACCGGGGTCACCCCATCTGCAGAAGCAACGAAGGCATCTACTTCTCCAATATATGTTTGGGGAGTCTCTCCATCATTGAGAACAAAAATGTTCGCAGTGGCTGTTTGTCCTTGATCAACCACAATCGTTTGTTTAGAAGGACCAAGGGTCAGGGCGAACAAAGCTTGAGGAAATCCAAAAAGAAATACTCCTGCTATAAAAAATGAATATATCCTACGCAAGGTCATAATGATGAAGTAATAGTAAAGGTAACAATATGACTGTAGTCTCCGCCAATACTGTCTTGATCGATCGCTGCTCGAAAATCAATGATCGTATCTTCTCCAACGACAGATCCTATATTACTCGCAATCGTAAGATCAATCCCCGTTAACGCAACATCGGCGCCATTTTGTTGGCCATCATCACCACTCGTGCGTATCCCATAACCTTCTGTTCCTGCAACAACGGCGCCCCCAATAACATCATCGATATCATGAATACCCGTACGTAAATTCCCATCTTCTTGAGCGCTTAATACATACCCCCCATCTGACGTAACGGTTGCAGTGATAGACGAACTCGCAACACTTAGAAGCGTTAAATCTGATAAATTAACCGTAGTGGTATTAAAGGTAAGAGAAACTGCGCCTAATTCCATAGCCTGAAACCCACCACGTAAGGAACGTGTCCCATTTTGAGACATGCCTGAAAAAGTCATGGCATCTTCGGTAATGTTTTCTACAATAGCAACGGCTTGAGCCCCCTCTGTTCGAATGTTGGTAAGAAAAACACTGTCTACCCCATCACTTTGCGCATATATTGCAAGATTATGCGTTTCGGCATTAATTGCCTGAGCAATTCTATCAGACAATAGTCCTTGATTCGTTGATGCTGCTCCACCCCAATCAATAACAATCTCCGGCCCGACACCATCTAATAGTTGGCCATTTAATAATCCTGCACCATTGCGAAGAGCAAAGGTAGTTGTAACAACTCCATCACCTATAGTTATTTCATGGGTTAAATTCGAGTGAGCAATATATTCATCTACCTGAACAATACTTCCTTGAATAGGACTTTGAATAATGCCCGCACCAAATTCTCCCGCCGTTCCAAATAATCCAAAGTTACCCCCAGTTGTATATTCATCACTCACAATAGAAAACGAATCCGCATAAATAGCAAACCCCCCGCCTGTCATATTAGCGCGAACCAGCTGAGGAAGAAAAAAATTGCTTAATAGAGCAAAAAATAAAAAATAAGATACCGCAGATCGCATAGTACTATATATCTAACATTATAGAATAAGTATAGCATACTCCCCTTAGAACAGAAAATAATAAAAAAACGCTAAAAAAAGCCTTTATTGGCCTTGACAGCCTCAAAAACCCCTGATATAGTAGCGACACTTTACATGTGGTATCTTTTTATTACTAAACCGTATTTTACCTACTGTATTTATTTTTATTATGCATACATACGAACTGCTTTGTATTCTCCCAGGGACTTTTGCTGAAGACGAACTTCCTCCTCATATTGCTTCTATTACAACCGCAATTGAAGAACAAGGTGGAACAGGGGTTGCTGTTACTGACATGGGCAAAAATCGCTTGGCATACCCAATGAAACATATCCGCTATGGGTACTTTTACCGCGCCTTGTTTCAAGCAGATCCAGCACAAGTGCCTGCGATTCAAAAAAAATTAGGCCTCATGACTGACTTATTACGTGTCATGATTCAAAAATATAACGAAGAAAAACAAAATCAATACGTATCACGTATGGCAGAAATGCAAGCGCAAGGAGAAAAAACTCCAGCCTTTCATACCGATGACGAAGCAGAAGTAGCGGTAAAAGAAGAAGAAAAGAAAACAGAAAAACCTGCTGAACAAGCAGTTGAAGCCCCAACAACTATTGCTGATATTGATAAAGAATTAGATAAAATATTAGGTGATGAGTCAATCGGAGACGTTTAAACATAGATTTAATCCTAAACGTTAACTAAAACGTGGGTTAAAGGAGGTAATATTTAACGTATCATTCATATGGATCTCAACAGAGCCACCATTCTCGGGAGACTAACCCGAGACCCAGAAGTAAAGACCACGCCCAGTGGTCAACAGGTTGCAACTATCTCAGTTGCTACCGGCCGCGTTTGGACAGACAAAAGCGGTGTCAAACAAGAGAGAAGCGAATTTCATAACTGTGTGTTATGGGGAAAACTCGCTGAAATCGCCGGACAATACCTCAGTAAAGGTCGCCGAGTGTATATGGAAGGACGCATTGAAACCCGTAGTTGGGATGGGCAAGATGGCGTAAAACGATATAGAACAGAAATTATTGTCGACAATCTCATTATGCTTGATGGCCCTCGAGGTGAAGGAGCAGCAAACCCAGGATCTAGTTCCTCATCTGGAGCAAGTGACTCTATGCCACCACTGCCTGAAGATGGAGAAGAAATAAAAGTTGAAGATATCCCATTTTAATAACATCCCTCCCTTATGGTAAAAACAGGAAAACAAAAACGCGCATGTTACTTTAAATCAAACAATATTCAACATGTTGATTATAAAGATGTAGAAACATTAAAAAAATTCCTTTCTTCTTATGGAAAAATTCGTCCACGAAGAAGAAGTGGTCTTTCCTCAATGTTTCAACGCAAAGTAGCAAAAGCAATCAAACAAGCTCGTATCGCAGGACTCCTCCCATTCTCAAAATAGTAAAAACCCCGATTGAATCGGGGTTTTTTTATTGCGAGAGTACGCTATTTGCACTATACTAGAGAAAATTTTATCCTGTTATTGTATGCCTAGCCCTGAAGTATATTCACCCGCAGAAAAAGAAAAAAACAGAGAGTCTCGCGAACAAAAAGAAAAAGAAATTGATCCAGAGTTGCTTGCGGCCGCCACACTTGAACGAGCCGACTTATTGGTAAAAGAAGTAAAAAGCAATAAACAGCAAATCGCAAATATTCTTTTACACATGACCCAGGTACAACAGATGATCACCGCTATTCGAAAACAACTCCAACTGCAACAACAGTCTGACACAAGCACCTCGCTCGTACATGATGAACAACATATAGCAAAACTAAAAAAACAAATACAGGAACACCATGAAGAGCTTCTTCATATGCAAGATGATCTTGTTACTGCCTATGAGCAGGACTTACAAAAACAACATCCTGAATGGTCAGAAGAAACAAGAAAAGAGGTGGCACACGCGTCCGTAGCAAAACTCTTAGCACAAGTATAGCTACGGTATGATATACTACTCGTATATCAACATTTATTTTTATGCCTGTCACAAATAAACAAGGAACCAGCCTTCTTGAAATTGTTGTTGCGCTTGGCATATTTATGTTATTTGCTGTTGGCATTTATAGTAGTATTCAATACACATTCAAAACAGTGTATCACTCTCGTTTAAAAATTTTAGAAACAGCTATTCTTAATGAACAGATAGAAATTCTTCGCAACATGCCTTTTGAGGATGTTGGCATTGTAAATGGAAGCCCTGCCGGCGTATTGCCCCGCACAACAACCACAACAAGAAACAATATTGATTTTATTATTACCAGGACGATACGGAATATTGATGACCCCTTTGATGGGACGATTGAATTAGGCACCGACCTTTCTCCTGCAGATTATAAATTTGTTAACTTAGAAATTAGTTGTGTTGCCTGTCCTCAACAAAAACCTATTTTTTTGAATACCCTTATTCCTCCCAAATATCTAGAAGGAAATCCCAATCATGGCGCTCTCCTTATTGAAGTATTAAATGCAAACGGCCAACCCGTCCAAGGAGCTAGCGTGCATATTAGTGCAACAAACACTGATCCAATTATTGACCTTACTGATACCACCAATAATAATGGAAAAGTAACCTTAGTCGACCTTCCTCCTGGTCAAGAAAGCTACCATATTACTATTAGTAAAGGAGGCTTTAACTCTGACCAAACATATACAAGTAGCATAGATAATCCAAACCCAACACAACCCCCCGTATCTGTTATTGCACAATCACTGACGCAAGTAACCTTTACTATTGATAGCCACGCTTCCATAGATCTACAAACACTCAATAGCTTGTGTGAGCCAATTCCACAAGTAGATATCCGTATATTTGGCGCGGAATTAATTGGAACAAATCCAAATGTGTTACGCGTAGATACGACCGTTACGACCAATGGTGCTGGTGCTATTCTTTTAGGTGAATACAAATGGGACAACTATACCTTTTTGGCAGAAGGATACGATATCATCGGAGCTATTCCCATAACACCTATTTTATTATCCCCAGGCATAGAGCAACCGATGTCATTACTTTTAGGACCCAATACAGCACACTCGTTACTGGTTGAGGTACAAGATGCAATTAATCAACAACCCGTATCACAAGCACAAGTAGAGATAACCGCTGCAGCGTCTACGGAGTCAACCATTACAGGAGTCGGGCACATACAGCAAACAGATTGGTCTCTTGGTGGCGGCCAAGAACAATTTGTTAATGAAAACCAATATGCTTCTGATGATGGAAATATATTTACCACGAATCCAATTGGACAAATTACCCTCCCTTCTCTTAACGGCGTCTATACGGCTAGTGGTATTCTTGAATCATCTACCTTTGATTTAGGCACAGAAGCAAATTTAGTAAATATTTCTTGGGAACCTTTTGCCCAAGCAGCAGAAACAGGTGAAGAATCCGTGCGCTTTCAGATAGCAAGTAGTAATAGCAGTACCCCGGCGTCTTGGGAATTTTTTGGTCCAGATGGCACAGAACATACCTTTTATAGCACAAACGCTGTGGCCATTCATGCGGTACACAATAATAAGAGATTTATTCGCTATAAACTCTTCCTTTCTACAGAGGATCCCGTTGTTACCCCACTTATTTCTGATATTGCTATTAGTTACACGACCAGCTGTACCCCGCCAGGGCAAGCATACTTTGGTTCATTAAACCCAGAGGCGTTTTCTATCACCGTAACCGCCGAAGGATATGAACCCTTTGAAACAGCAATAGAGGTAAGCGGCGATACGTCGCTTGTTGTGCCGCTTATCAGAACACCCTAACCCTATGAACCGATGCTCAGTAGTCCATAATAGAGCGGGGCTTTCATTAATTGAAACCATTGTTTGGATGGCCATTTTTACCAGCGTCTCTTTTCTTATTACGAGTGTATTTATTACCAGCTTGCGGTCACAACATGTGGTGTGGGATCAATTAAACGCGCAAAGTGATGGACGACGCACCATAAATCAATTTATCAAAGATGTGCGCAAAGCAGAAGAATCAAGTCTTGGCGCCTTTCCTATTAGCCTCGTCACAAGCACTGAATTTATTTTCTATGCAAATATTGATGACGATACCACACGAGAGCGTGTACGCTATGTGTTGCAAAATAATCTTTTATATCGTGGCATTATTGAACCGAGTGGAAGCCCCTTATCGTATGCACAGCCAGAAACCATGACCATATTAGCTAGAGATATTGTGAATACAGAAGTCACTCCCTTATTTAGCTATTATGATGAACAGTTTACTGGGACAAGCACGCCACTTTCTTTTCCTATTACTCTTTCTGATGTCCGGATGGTACGGATACAGCTGCAAATTGAACGCGACTTAAACCAAAGTCCTGTCCCTTTTTCTGTAGAAGGGTTGGTCCATATTCGTAATTTAAAACAAAATTAAGTATGCGTTTTTTTCCTTTCAAAAAAAACCTTAATGCTTTTGTAAACGATACCCGCGGCTCCATGCTTATGACGGTATTGGTATTTGGCTCTGTGGCTTTATTAATTATTACCGGTATCAGTAGCTATGGTCTATCAGAACATCGAGCATCCAACTATCGACATAATAATGAAGCTGCCCTGCATATGGCAGAAGCAGGGATTGGGTATTATCGCTGGCATTTAGCTCATGATGCTGATGATTTTTGGGATGGGAACACCAGCAGTACTCCAGGACCCTATATTCACGATGTCACAGACAAAGACGGAAACATTATTGGCCACTATGCGTTAACCATTATTCCCCCTGACCCGGGAAGTAGTATTGTTATTATTCAGTCAACCGGATGGAGTACACAACAAGAACAAAGTCAACGAACTATTCAAGTGCGCATGGGAAAACCCGCATTATCTGACTATACCTTTTTACAACATGCCAACATGCGCTTTAGTCCAACAACCTTTGTGAGTGGAAAAATTCATTCAAACGGAGGGGTTGAATTTAATGGAACCACGGATTCTTATGTACAAAGTGCACGAGAAACGTATGATACGGGAACAAGTGGCGTTCAAAATGGGGTGTGGGGAACTGGCGGTCCTCAAGGATTTTGGGAATTTCCTGTTCCTCCCATAGATTTTAACAGTGTTTCTGCAGACGTCTCATTATTACAAGAACTGTCACAAGAGCCGGAAGGATTTTACCGCCCCGCGTCTGGCGTCCAGGGCTGGCGCGTAGAATTTTTGGCAAATGGGACCTTTAACCTGTATCGAGTAACCTCTCGCGTTCCCTACTGTCAATGGAGCGGCGCGTGCGTACAACAATGGTACGACCTAGGCGGAACCGTCTTAGAAGGAAATTATCCTATCCCCGAAAATGGTGCAATGTTTTTTGAAGATGACGTTTGGGTAAATGGCGTAGTGAATGGACGGGTCACCGTAGTTGCGGCACGTTTTCCAGAAAATCCCGCCAATTATCGTGATATCTATATCAGCGGAAATATTACCTATGCAACACTTGGCGGCGACGATGTTCTGGGTCTTATTGCCCAAAGCGATATTATTGTACCCCTCCAAGTGCCTGAACATATGACCATTCATGCAGCAGCGCTTGCTCAGTATGGCCAAATTTATCGCCCCCTGTATCGTTCTAATTACCAAAACAGCTTACAAGAAAGTTTGACCTTTTTTGGATCACAAATATCATTTTCTGGTGGCGGCTGGAAATGGGGAACCCCTCCTGTTTCAGGATTTATTACCACCAATCATATTTATGATGGCAACCTGTTATATTATGTTCCCCCAGGATTCCCAACAAAAGAAACCTACGAACTCATTAGTTGGGAAGAAATAGAGATATAACGCTGCGTGCATACCATAACAAAATACGAATCACTATGAACCAACAGTGTTTTCTGTTATACTATCCCTATATATTTTGACATTTTTTATATGCCTTCACGAACGGTTCATAAAGGAGTTATTGTTGTTGCTGGAGTAGGGACTCGCTTTTTACCTGCAACAAAAGCCATGCCCAAAGAAATGTTACCGGTATTAGATAAACCGGTGGTGCAATATATTGTAGAAGAAATGGTGCATAGCGGTATTAAAGAAATTATTTTTGTTACTAGTCAACAAAAAAGAGCAATAGAAGATCATTTTGATAGAGATAAAGACTTAGAAAACTTTTTAAAAGAACAAGGAAAATTAGATCGCTTACAACCGCTCATTGATTTAACCAAAAAAGTACGCTTTTTTTATACGCGGCAATCAGAGCCCCTCGGAAATGGGCATGCCCTGCTTTGTGCAAAAGAATTTATTGGAGACGACCCCTTTGCCTTCTCAGATGGAGATAGCATTATTGACGCAAGTACACCTGTTACTAAACAGCTTATTTCTGCGTTTAATAAGAAACAAGGACCTATTATTGGAGTACAGCGAATTGAAGATAAAGAAGCCATGACAAAATACGGCAATGTCTATGCCAAATCTCAGGTGGCTGACCGCTTATACCGGGTAGATACCCTTGTAGAAAAGCCTGCCCTACAAAAAGTCTCTCCTCAAGGTTTAATTGTGGGAGGCATGCGCTATATTTTTACCAAAGATATTTGGTCCGCACTCGAAAAACAACAAAAAGGAAAAGATGGAGAAATTTGGGTAGCTGACGCCGCAAACTATTTAGCGAAGAAAAAACCGTTTTTTGCCTACGAATATAAAGGACAGTATTTTGATACAGGTAATAAACTCGCCTTACTCCAAGCAACCATTCATTTTGCTAAAAAAGAAGGTCTCGTCCTCTAATTACTATGAAACTATTCTCCCTGTCACTTCTTACTTCTGTTATTGTTTTTTTTAGCATTACTCCGATTGCCGTTGCACAAACAGAAACAAGCGTGACAGGGACGTGTATTTGTCAATTACAAGTAGCGGGGTTCAGGGATTATCGAACATTCAATAATAGAAACTACCCTCGAACAGCAGAGGAATTTGATGCCTTGGTCGATGCAACTCACCCAATGACAAAGTCAATGCCCTTTAATGCAACAAAACAATATACGATATCTGATGTCATTTCTGCTTCAGAACTTACCGCTACAATTCAAGGGCTTCTTGGTGGAGGCCCCCCTTTTTTTCCAGCACCAATTTCTAATGGAGCACCAGAACCAACTCCCTTTGAACTCCGTGAAGAAAATGACTGTACCGCCCTTCCACAAACAGGAGCCAGCGTAGGGTATCAGCGCATACCAAACACCACCATCAGAGGAATAGAACGAGAACCAGGCGTTCCCCTTGTAGTTAATGGCTATTATAGAATAGCAATTCTTTCTTGTTCGGCACGATTAGCAGCATCTCCAACAATACCGACAAACCCCACGATTCCAGAAATTGATACAAATGGTCTTGAAAACCAAATAAAAGAGTTAAACCTATTATCCGTAAAATCAATTCCAGAACTCATTGGTGTGGGTATTCGTATTGTGATGGGAATTATTGGAAGTATTGCCTTACTTATATTGATCTATGCAGGATTTTTATGGATGACTGCGGCAGGAAATTCCTCAAAAGAACAACAAGCGATGAAAACAATGCTCTGGGGAGGGATGGGCGTTATTATTATTTTAAGCAGTTACGCCGTTGTTCAATTTATCTTTAATCAAATACTTTAATCGTTTTAAGCCTGTTCTTGTATGAATCGTTTTTCCTTTTTTCGTATCAGCCTTATCTGTATCATATGGATATTTTTAGGCTTAGGCTGTAAAGGACTGACGTCAGAACAACAAGCAGCGATTCGCCCCGTGACCCTCGAGTACTGGACGGTATTTGACGACGTTACCCTGCTACGGGAGTTTGCCAAAGAATATACTGCCCTTCGTCCCTATGTAAACATTACGATTCGACAAATTCGTTACGAGGAATTTGATACCCTGTTTACCAATGCCCTTGCAGATGATGTGAGTCCAGATCTTGTTTCTGTCCATGCGCATTGGATGAGAAAGTATCAACCTCGGCTTGCCCCAATGCCTGCCCAAGTACAAGTCGCTGACGTATCTATCCAAGGAAATTATAGAAAAGAAACCGTGGTGACCCTACAAAATTTTGCCATGCCCACCCCACGAGCGATTGAAACAAATTTTGTACAAACCGTTGCAGACGATGTAATTATTGATGGGGATGTCTACGGTATTCCTCTTTCTATTGATACCCTCGCGGTATATTATAATAAAGACATTTTGGACAGAGCCGGTGTTGCTACCCCTCCAGAGAGTTGGGAACAATTTCTAGATGCGGTAAAAAAGACGACGACCTTTGGCGCTGATGGTCGCATTATTCAATCTGGTGTTCCCCTTGGAACAGGCAGTAATATTGATAATGCCGCCGACATCTTTGCCACCCTATTGTTGCAAAGAAATATTGCAATTATCAATGATGGCACAGTGACCCTTGACGCAAACTTACGCCAATTAGGTATGAATCATCCCTCTTTTGAAGTGCTGCGATTTTATACTGATTTTGCCCAACCAACAAAAGATGTGTACAGTTGGAACGCAGAAAAAGATACAGCGTTTGAGGCATTTACCCGAGGACAAAGTGCGTTTTATATTGGCTATGCCTTTGATGCAACACGCATTCGAGAGCGTGCCCCTCAAATGAATGTTGAAATTATCCCATTACCCCAACTCAATCAAAATCAACCTATCAATATTGCGAATTATTGGATTCAATCTGTGGTAAAAAAATCACCTCATCAAGATATTGCTTGGGACTTTATCCGCTTTATCACGAGTCAAAATAATATTAAACGCTATACAGAAGCGGTCCAACAACCCTCCCCCGTACGGGCGCACATTGCAGAACAAATTGACAGCCCGCTTCTCTCCCCATTCGCGACCCAAGTGCTCACCGCACAAAATTGGTACCGCGGTAAAAATGCAGCCGTAGCAACAGAAGCAATTAAAACGATGATTGATTCCTACCTTGTTCCGGTGCCAGAAGGAGAAGATGCGATAAAAAGAGATACAGAACTATTACAACGAGCAGCGCAAACTATTCAACAAACCTTATAACCTGTATGAAATATTTGTTGTTCCCCTCAGTTCTTTTTTCTCTGTTTTTTGGTGTATTGATCCCGTATCATGAGGCATCGGCCGCAACATGTCGTTTTACAAAAAATGAACAAACGCTTTGTGTTATCTATCCACAACAAGATGGTATATTTAACATTCCAGGGATAGAAGCTGCTTTTCAACAAAAAGGCGTTGCGGTAGGAAGACAGGATACGCCGACAACATTTTGCACAAAGGCGTGCAGCACCCCAGGAGTGGCGGGTTGTATATATAACGAAACCGCAACACAATGCGAAGACAGCGCTGGACTTCCAGATAATTATGCTGGCCCTATCCCATCCTGTGCATTCTCAGAAACAGGCTGTCGAGATATAAATAGCCTCATTGAATTAGCCATTAATGTTGGCAAATTTATTTTTTCTCTTATTGGATCCGTTGCCTTTATTATGTTTATTTATGGGGGTATTATCATGACAGCCTCATTTGGTAACCCAGAAAAATTTAAACAAGGGCAAGAAATTTTGATTGCTGCGATAACAGGTGTTATTATTTCTTTAAGCGCCTATATTGCCGTAGACTTTTTACTCGATACATTAAATGTCAGCAGTGCGTTCCGCGCTGTTCAGTAACCTGGGTATGCACTATTATAGATACATGTTTGTTCTTCTTTGTAGCATCGGCCTTTCTTGTGCGATAGTAAGTATTGCCGCTGCGCAGGAATTTTCTTCTGATATCGTGATTAGCAATCCTATTGGAAATACCAGTATTCCCATTATTTTAGGAAAAATAATCACCTCGGGCTTAGGTATTCTTGGTTCTCTCACATTACTTGCCTTTATTTATGGTGGCGTTCTTTGGCTTACCTCAGCAGGTCGGGAAGATATGGTAAAAAAAGGCAGCCATGCCATGATGTATGCGGCAATTGGTCTCTTGGTAATTTTTAGTGCCTATGCTATACTGAGTACAATTATTACTGGTTTACGCAATAATTCCGGAGAAGGTCCAGCAACAACGACCCCAAATCCTGGTGGTGGCCCTGCAAGCGATTGTGTCGAACTTTTCGGGGCAGAAGGATTTCAATGTCTGCCTGTGCAAGAGTGTGCAGGACTTCCTGAACCCGCAACCTGGCAAGAGTGTAGAAATGCGGCAAGTAATATCTGTAAAGTAAATCGTTGTGGTGCAACACCAAATATTGTGTGTTGCAAGCCCAAATAACCTATTTAATCCTTCCCAAGAAAGGGGGTGAGCTACATGAATACAACACAAGTACTTACAAAAAATAAAACAGCAGTTCTCATGGCTATGGCCCTCTTTTTGAGCATGGTTTTCTTTGTTCAATCTGCCTCTGCACAAGCAGGTGCTGGTCGTGGCAATAATGCGAACGTCAGTCCTATCCAAGAAGGAATTAATGAATTTGAAGATAACACGGCTCTTGGAACACAATCTCCGATTGTTACTATTGCTGAAGTTATTAATGTCATTATTGGCTTTTTAGCGATTATTTCTGTTGTCATTATGCTATGGGGTGGTTTCCGTTGGATGACCGCCGGTGGTAATGACGATGCCGTTGCCCAAGCAAAAAAAATTATTATTGCTGGTATTATCGGGTTAGTAATTGTTCTCGCCTCATGGTCTTTAGCAAAATTTGCTTTAGTCAAAATCGGGCAAGCAACAAACGTAGATGGTGCTGATCAAATAGATTTTTAATGATAAGCCCCTCTTAATTAAGGGGTAGAGTTCTCCCCTTTTAAGAAGTGTTCGTAACACGCCACTGTTGCGAAAACTTTTTAAAACATATTTTTAATCTATTTTCACGCTATGAGAAAACGTGTCATCGTAGGTGCAATGCTCCTCTTGCTTACAGGAGTCGTATTGTACACGCCAGAATTGGCTAGTGCGCAACAAGACCCTCTTGGACTTGCTCCAGGAAGAGCCACCGGCCTAAAAGATCAAGATGTTCGTGTTACCGTTGCCACCATTATTAATAAAGGTCTCCTTCCTCTTTTAGGAACCATTATGGTCGCGCTCATTGTCTACGCTGGTATCTTATGGACAACAGCGGCAGGGAATGATGATCAAATCGGTAAAGCAAAAAGTATTATTATTTCCTCAGTTATTGGTCTTATCATTATCTTAAGTGCCTACTCAATTACAACCTACGTCACCCGCCAAGCATACGAAGCAACCACGGGAGACTATCAAGATGCACCGCAATAAATTCTACCTGTCTATGCGTCGAGTGGTAAACAATCTATGTTTGTTACTTCTTCCTCTTTTTTTGGGAGTCGTTCTGTTTACCACTCCGGTATTGACAAGTGGCCCAACTATTTCAGCTGACCTTGGATTAAGTGACATTGCAGGAGCATCCAAGGTAGGAAATAATACCTTAAAAAACAGTGTTTCTTCTTCTGTTCCAGAATTGCTCGGGACTATTGTGGGGGTTGCCCTGGCTTTTTTAGGGGTTATTTTTTTACTTCTTACCATTTATGCTGGCTTCACCTGGATGCTCGCACATGGAAAAGAAGAGTATACAAAAAAAGCAAAAGATACCCTTGTGGCAGCATCCATTGGCTTAGTGATTGTATTAGCAGCCTATGCTATGACCCAATTCGTTTTTCAATCATTGGAAAGTAGCCCCGCACCACAGCCTTCTCCTACATCAACATAAAGCGGTGCTCTTGCATGCCTATTTGATCATTTAATGTATTGTTATGAAAAAATATTTTTTTCCCCTACTCTGTATCGCCTTATTTATTGGAGCTCTATCACTATCTCAACCCGTATTCGCTGATAGTTTTGGTACAGATGCAACCGCAAAAGCAGCGGGTCTATCTCAAAAATATAATCGCTCGGTGCCTGATCTTATTGGAACGCTTATTGGGGCAGCTCTTTCTATGATTGGGGTTATTTTTTTCATTCTTATGGTCTATGGTGGCTTTTTATGGATGACTGCCCGTGGAGAGGATAGTGTGGTAAATAAAGCAAAAGAAACTATTATTGCGGCAATTATTGGTCTTATTGTGGTTCTTGGATCGTACGCGATTACGAACTTTATATTTACAAGCGCTGAACCTCCTCAAGCCGGCCAACCAAATACCTAATAGCGTGTTTTTATGCATATACGAAGATTTTTTCTCATAACCATCCTTAGTTGTACCGTACTTTTCTTTGGTACCGCTTCTGTATTTGCACAAGGAAATTTAACCATTAATAATGCGGATCAACTCTTACAACAAGTGTCTGATCCGCAAAAAACTGGACTTTCTCAAAAAAATCTTAGTGACTCTTCTGGCCAACTCATCAAACGAGTGTTGGGATTAGTTGGTCTCTTATTTTTGGGTCTCACCGTATATGCTGGTATACTATGGATGAGTGCTCGAGGAAATGATGATCAAGTAAACAAAGCTAGAAATACGCTTTTCACAGCGCTTGCTGGTTTAGCCGTGATATTATTTGCTTATGCCATTACCTCGTTTTTACTCACGCGACTTCAACCAACCATTGAAGGGACTGCATCGGGAAATGATCTTCCGGGAGGACAAGATGGAAGTCGCCTCGGTTGTTGTCTCGATCGCGTAAATGCTGGCTGGGCATGTCGGGTTACCTCGATGCAAGATTGTCAAACACAAGGAACCCGTTGTGATGTTGGAGATGATTTTTGCGACGGCACTGATTATGAATTTAGGGTAGGTCTTGAACGAGTAGAAACCTGTCTTGCTCAATGTCAACAATAATTACATTCATACGTATGAAACAAAAAATTTTTTCTTTTCTCTTACTCGTTGTGATTTCTTTTGTTAGCCTTACTTCTGCCACACATGCGGCTGGTAGTTTAAAAGATGCGATGACAAATTTAGGCACTGCAGGAAAAAAAGCAGGTACGAGTGAAACACAAGTAGATGTTGTTGCCGGACAAATTATTTTTACTGCACTGTCTTTTGTTGGGTTAATTTTTCTTGTATTAACGGTATATGCGGGTTACCTTTGGATGACTGCGCGTGGAGATTCTGGCCAAATAGAAAAAGCTCAAGAAATTATTAAAGCAGCGGTCATTGGCCTCATTGTTGTTATGAGTGCTTATGCCATTACTGCCCTTGTTACCTCTCGCTTGGGACAAGTAGGCTAATTTACTCTATGAAAAAATATCTTTTTAGTCTTTTCATTATTAGTTTTTTTGTTATCCCTACGGTGGTATTTGCGCTTGATTTAGGAGGCGACTTAGCTGCGGGAGCAGCCAAACAAGCTGGTTTTGCAGAAGCAAATGAAACAACCCTTGCCCAAAATATTGGTGCGGTGATTAAAGTCGCCCTTTCCTTTGTTGGAACGATATTTTTACTCCTTACCGTATATGCCGGGTTTATTTGGATGAGTGCTCGAGGAAATGAAAGCGATATTGAAAAAGCGCAAGAAATTATTAAAGCAGCGATTATTGGGTTAATTATCACCGTTGGTGCCTATAGCATTACAAATTTTGTGGTTCCTCGTATTGTCAACAGAGCAAGTGGTAATGCAAACCCAAGTGCCGAAGCTGGTGGTGCCTGTGATTCATCTCTCGACTGTCCAGAAGGATCTTTGTGCCGAGCAAATCGTTGTATTGAACGATAATCTATGACATACCTTTCCATATTATTACGTCTTTGCTGCCTCGTGATTATCTTTGCTGCCACCCCCGTATTAGCGGCAAACGATTTGAGTGGCGCAGTATCCACCCAACTGCAAGCAGGCGCAGCGGGTGCAGAAATTGGTACGCCCGTTGACCCACGAATTATTATTGCACAAATAATTCAAGTATCGCTTACGATGATTGGAACGATATTCATGGGACTTATTATTCTCTCTGGTTACTGGTGGCTTACCGACCGTGGTGAAGGCCAACGCATAGAAAAAGCAAAAAAAACCTTACCCGCAGCAGTTATTGGATTGGTAGTTATTCTTATTTCTTACGCAATTACGCTGTACGTAGGTAGACTAGTACAGCAATCTGTACAAGGTGATCGGCTTACCCCCCAGGGAGCTTCTGTCACCTGTAATGTCTTTGACCTTGTTCGAGGAACTTGTGCTCGTGGTGCAGGAAATTATTCTGAAGAATTTTAATACCGTATATGAAACGCTTTTTTTTCTGTTTCCTATTTTCTATAGCACTTATCATCCCTCTTAGTGCACAGGCTGATTATAGGGATGATTTAGATAAGCAACTCCAAGCAACGGCTGGGACGCAAGGAGCTAATTTTGGTGAAGCCGTTGACCCTCGAATTGCGGCAGCGGTGTTAATTCGTAATGTATTGACGCTTTTAGGAACGCTGTTATTGGTATATGTCGTGTGGGGTGGCTTTCTATGGATGACCTCCGCGGGAAACGAAGATCGGATAGAAAAAGGAAAGCTCACCATTGTTCGTGGGGCTGTGGGACTTATTATTATTCTGAGTGCTTACTCAATTACGTTATTTGTCACTCAATTTCTTACTCCCAACCCTATCCCCGGAAGCCCTGCCGATTCTCTTGAAGCCGACCAACGACAATATATGAATGACGGACTCGAAGAAGATGCTACTCCCTTTGCCATTTAAAAAGATCCCCGGTATACCCGGGGATCTTTTATTTTTGAATAATAGACTCCAAAATGTTCTTTGCTGGATCTTGTACCTGTGCCTGTATTAATACGGGCTTTTGTAATAACAACTCTGTATAATATAATATTTCTTCGTCTGTGCGGGCAATATAGCCATGCCCTTGTTCTAATATAGACGTTGCATTGGTATCTTCTTGTCCAGGTATAGGATTTACAGCTATCATTGGTTTGCCCAATAACATACATTCACTCGTCGTACTTCCTCCTGGTTTAGAAATAATTACATCCGACATACGCATATATTCATCAATATCATTCGTCCACTGTACCACCTCAACGATGATATGAGACTGTTTCGGTTTTTTTTGTACGTCTTGTAAGGCCTCATAGAGAGTGGCATTTTTTCCAGAGATCGCAATAATGTATATCGGCCGCTTCCACTCTTGATATGTTTGCAACAATTCAACAATACCATCGCTTTTCATCATACCTTGCCCTCCTGCCAATACTAATAGCACAGCGTATTCTTTCGCAATGCCGTACTTCTTTTTTACAGTTTGTGTGTCTTTTTTTTCTAAAAATTGCTGACGAACCGGTATACCCGTGACGGTCACGGTAGATTTTTGTATCCCACGACGCTGCATTTCCCAGGCCATTTTTTTTGTGGCAACAAAATAATGGGTAATATCCGGTCTAATCCAATAGGAATGAAAACCATAATCTGTTACCACGAGCGAAATTGGGACAGTCGCAATAGAAGGAAGATCGGCTTGACGAATTACTTGAGCTGGAAATGAATGCGTACAAATAATGTGATCTGGTTGATATTGTTCTACAAATGCATAGAATTTTTTTGCATGAAAACAATTTATACGATTCATTATTTTATTCACCTGACGCATGCGTTTTTCATCGTTTGTTTTTTCATATACATACCCCCACAGGCTAGGTATTGTTTTTACCAATACATCATACACATCAACAATAGCGTGGCGCACGGCACTTGTTACATAGTCCATCATATCGATGTGAACAACATCAATATTTGGATATTGTTTTTTTGCTGTATCTTCAATTGCTTGTGCAGCACTTACATGCCCTTGTCCTGCAGAAACCGACACAATCAGTATTTTCATATACAGTATTCCTTCGAGCTAGATCAATATATTATCATCGTGAGGCTTGACCAATTGGGGCACCATCCGCATATTGTTCGGTATCTAAGACCGTAACGATACGATCTGTTCTGTATCCTAAACGACGTAATACATCAACATTCACAATATGTCTTTTTAATAACACCTCTGGATTTTTTGGATCTGGTTCTAAGCGATACACTTTAGGCGAATTCGCATAAGTAATTAAGGTATACGCTGGCCGTGGGATACCATCAACAGCATCTCCTTCTTGATATTTATCTAACAATTCTTCTGTAATTGACTCAACCCAATCCCAACGATATCGAAGAGCCAAAAATGCTGCTTCGTTAAGAATGTGTCGTCTTTCGCCTTGAGAAAGAAGGTACACTGCCGGTCGAGCAACGCTTTTTACGATACTACCATCTTTAAATCGAGCTCGAATCCCCATAGGCATGGCACCGAGGGTATCATCAGCAATGACGGCTAATTCAGCGGCAGCAACTGTTTTAACAAAAGAAAATGATTCAAAGTAAGAGAAGAAAATATCTTCATTCGAAAACAAGCGTTTTGTACAAGACTCTGTAATAAAGAAGACAGAAGGACTTTCTTTTGACTTATAGGCTGCACCAGGCTCTAATGAACAATTCGTTATGCGACGAGCCCCTACAGGGACAACAGTAATCGTGTCAGAAACAGTTAAAATATTTCCACTGTTCAACAGTAATCGTGCATAGACCGTTTTTTCTCCTAAACCAGGTACTACTTTCCAAGAAATACTTGAGCTCGTAAACGGAGTAAAGCTGAGATCTGCAAAATCAGGGCTGTTTAAAAAGGCTACGGAGCGTACATCTTGCGTCAAAATATGCAACGTTACGATATCACTTTCTGTCTCTAAGGCATCTCCGTTAATCACAAATGCTTTTCTTTGTATAATAAGATCAGACACAACCACTTGTGTTTTTCCATTCAAAATACCTAGATATTGTACAACGACATCATTCACAAAATCGCCCGTAATATCTGCCTCAACAGATTCACCTTTTTTCACTGTGACAACTACAGGGGTTGATTGTAAAATAACGGTTACTTCTTCCGCAGAGGCTTTTTCTACACTAATAGAATGTGTCGCCCCGCCAATAGCAATCGGTGTTCTATCTCCCGGAGTAAGCGCAATCGTTGTTTGAGAACGAGCGGTAGTTGCGCCCAACGGAGCTCCTTGTCCTGCTTGGGTATTAGGTGATGGAGCGATAAAAAACGCACTTCCCCCTCCACCGGTTGTTGGTTCTTCGTCATCTTCTTGAGCAACGTCATTATCCGTAATAGTCACGGTCACATTGGCAAGCACAAATCCATCATATGAATCATCATCAGAAGTCACACTATGCGTTATAACACTCGTATGATCTGCTTCTACATCCGCATCATTATCAGCCGTTACGGTTACCGTAACAACATCGTCCCAATTTTCAGCAGTAAACACAATGCTGGTCGTTGAAAGACTCACCTCTGCATTATTTATATCTAACTCAACAGTGACAGAACTTGTCGGCGCGCTTCCAAGAACAATGGTATAACTATCAGTTGCCCCATCTTCTGTTACCGTTGTTGAGCCACCAGCTTCAGTTAAGGTCATAGACGCAGTATCGTCATCCGTAATGGTAACAGCAATATCATTGATAACAAATTCATCATAATCACCATCCGCACTTGTCACTACATGGGTAATGGTATCTTCATGTGAGTTATCTTCATCGATCGCATCATCAACAACAGTCACCGTTACGGTCACTGGCGTATCCCAATTTTCAGTGGTAAACACAATGCTGGTGGTTGATAGACTAATGTCGTCACCCGCATCTAGCGCTACCGTTACATTCGCTGTTGGCTCACTCGTTAATACAATCGTATAGCTGTCAGTACTTCCATCTACCGCTTCGCTCACAGTGGTTGTTCCGGCAGATTGAGTAGCGGTAATTCCTGCAGTGTCGTTATCTGTAACAGTGGCAACAACACTTTCTGTTTCAATGTCGTCATAGTCTGGATCAGCTGAGACAACACTATGGGTGGTTGTCGCCGTATGCGCGTCTTCATCAATATCATCATTTACCGCGGTTACGGTCACCGTCACAGGTTCATCCCAGTTTGCAGAAGTAAATAAAATACTACTTGTTGAAAGAGTTGCTTGCTCATCAGCCGTCAAACTTACCGTCACATTGGCCGCTGGTTCAGAATTTAATACCACGGTATAGGTATCTGTTGCACCACCTTCTGTAATTGCGGTTGTGCCATCAGATTCACTAATCATAACACCGGGTGTCGCGACATCATCATTTTGAATAGTATAGGTAAAGGTAGTATTACCACTTATTTCTGCACCAAGCGCACTTTCTACCGTTAATATAATTGTTTCATCAGCCTCAAAAGAATCGTCATTTATAATGGTAATAACAGATGAGGTACTGTTTTCTCCTGGAAGAATGCTCACTGTTCCTGTTACCATTGTGTAGTCTTCTCCATAGGTTGCAGTTCCCCCTGTAATATCGACAACCACACTAATCGGAAGCGATGAGGTATTACTACTACTAATTTCAATCTCGTATGGTGTACTCGTCACTGTTTCACTTTGTGCAAAGGTACTTGAGTTAAATTGAATTGTCAGTGGCCCAAACTGTGCAAAATTAAATATTCGCTGCACTCCTGCTGTTATTGCATTTCCTGCAACATATAAGGTAGACCCATCTTTAATAATACGATTGATGCTTGATTGTGAGGCACTAATATTTGAATCAAGTTCAGGATTCCAATCGGTTAAACTACCATCAGTAAGATCAAAACTAGCAAACAATGTTCTATCTACAATACCAATCGTGCTAAAGCTACCTCCAACATAGACATAACCATCTTGTAGTAACAATGCAGTAGGTGTGCCACCGGGTTGAGGATTCCAATCCGTCGTTGAACCAGTACTTGCGTTAACTGACGCAAGATAATCTCTATCATCACCATTTATGGTGCTAAAATTTCCTGCTATATATATGGTGCTTGTTCCATCAATTTGCATATCAGTGACCCGGTTATCCGCTTCAGGGGCCCAATCAAGTAAACTACTATCTACGGCACTAAATGCCGCCAAATGCGCCCGGTCAACTGTACCCGTTACAGAAGTAAAATACCCTCCCACATATATTATATCGTCCACTAAAAGAAAATCTCGTACTTCCGCATCATTTCCGCCACAACAATTGGGATAGTGTAGTCCAGGATTAAATGTTGCATCATATACTCCTGTTGTTTTATTAAAGCGTGCAAGTGCTGCATGGCTATTAGATCCGACAGAAGAATATTTTCCACCAATATAAATATCTGCTCCATCAATTAAAAATTGGTATACTCCCTGATCTCCCATCCCAAAACCAGCTGATAAATTATAATCAACATCTTGTAATTCATTCGTGTTAACGTCAAACACAGCAGCGTATTTTAATGACTCACCATTAATTTCTTCAAAACCACCCCCTACATATAATAAATTATCTTCTAACAAAAGATTTCTTCCACCTGTTACAGAACCAAAACGTTTCAAACTATGACAAAAATCCGTTGGTTCTCCTGAATCAACATCTATCGCAACCAGTCCTTCACAACGACGCCCCCCAATGGCAGTAAATGTTCCACCTAAGTATACGCGCTCTGCTTGTGCAGCAATTGCATAGATGACGGATCCAGACGTTGGCACAACCGTTAATCCTGTGTTTACTAGTCCAGTCTCAGCATCTACCGCAGCAGCACCATATTTTGTTACACCGTTTACTGTACTAAAATTTCCTGCAAAATATATCGTTCCCCCATCAACAAAAATATCTTCAACAGAGGCATTTAATTCTGGAGCCCAACCCGTTGACACTTCAGTTGCAACATCGATAGCAGCCAGATACCCTTGTCCACTATCACCAGAAACACCTGAAAAGCTTCCGCCAACATATATTGTACCTTCTTCTGTTAATTCAATATCATAGACCGTGCTATCAACACCCGGTTTCCAGGTAGAGTCAATATCTCCTGTTACAATATCTACACGAGCTAAATTACTAATATCAAAATCAGCGCCCAGTCCAAAAAAAGATCCTCCTATATACAAATAATTATCATCCACAGCAATTGCATTTGCCGTGCTAAAGGTCCCCAATGCCCAAGAATCACCAAAATCCGTAACAGTACTTGTGGTACTAGAGGAGATATCAATGCCGGCATATGAATAACGATTTGATCCACTTATCGAAGAAAAATTTCCAGCGATATAGAGTGTTCCGCTCGTTACTTCCAAATCATAGATTACGCCAAAAGAATTTAAACTTAATGCAAAGCCATCAAATAAACTTCCATCGGTACTATCTAAAACAACAATACCATTTCTCGCTTCCCCGTTTACTTCAGAAAATGATCCGCCCACATATAATAGACCCGCTTCTTCATCTAAAACAAGACTATACACATGTCCAAAACTATCAAATGTTGGAGCAAACACTTCATCAACTTCACCAGTCGAAAGCACATGAGCGATACGATCTTGATCGACACCCCCAATTCCTGTAAAGCTTCCTCCAACATACCACCCGCCATTTCCATCTGGAATAACCACGCGAACAGTGGCATTTTCTGGCGTAACAGTTGGATAGGTTACTAATTCCCCCGTACTGGAATTTACAATAACCGCAGGACCTGTCCCTGCGCCAACATAACTAAATGAACCAGTAAAGTATCGTGTTTCCCCATCATCAGAAATTGCCATATCAGCAATGCTTCCTTGAATACCATAATCAATAACCGTTATTTGATTAGGGTGAGCAGATGCAAAAGGAATACCACGAAAAATTAATGCTACGGCAGATACAAGTGCCAGAATAGGCAATGCAATAATCATAAATACAACCACTTTTCTTACCGTGTCAGGTTCTTTAGATGGTGTTATTGTCATAAAACACTGTTAAGTAACTTAATCACCGTATAGTATAGCATAAAAAAACAACTCTAGCACTGATTAGAGTTGTTTTTTTACACAAAACCCACAAAGGGGTGACCAACGGGGATTGAACCCGTGCTAGGAGAGCCACAATCTCCTGTGCTACCACTACACCATGGCCACCCCTCTAAGGGCTTTTGAATGAAGCGTAGTATAGAAAACTTACCTATATTTGTCAATGTCTAAAATAAAACGACTCCTTATTATTATATAGGAGTCGTTTTATTTTATACTTTCCATTACTTTTGCGCCATGCGTTCAAACGCACGCAATATTTCTAACGGTACCGCAAAAATAACAGTATTAGATTGATCGGAACTTAAATCGTTAATTGTAGAAAGGGTTCGTAAATGAAGAGCACCTGGTGCTTCAGAAAGCACTTTTGCTGCTTTTGCAATATTCTCTGCCGCAATAAGCTCTCCGCTTGCCTTAATAATTACTGCTCGTTTTTCTCGTTCTGCCTCTGCTTGCTTCGCAATAACCCGTTGCATATCATCTGGTAAAATCACGTCTTTTAACTCAACAGCCTCTACTTTAATACCCCACGGGTCTGTCGCAGCATCAATAATTGATTGAATTTTTTGCGCTGCAGACTCTCTATTGGCCAATAATTCATCTAATTCCATCTCTCCAACCACATTACGCATGGTGGTTTGAGCTAATTGGCTGACTGCAAACCAAAAATTTTCCACTTCAAGGACAGCTTTAGCCGCATCACTGACTTTATAGTAAATAACCGCATTAATTTTAGCTGATATGTTATCTTTAGTGATTGCTTCTTGAAAGGGAACATCCACCGCTTTCGTACGAATATCAATTTTTACCATGGTTTGGATAACCGGCAAAATAATACGCCATCCGGGTTCTACCATACCAGTATATTTTCCCAATTGAAATTTTACCCCGCGTTGATATTGATTTACTTGTCGAATGCTAATAAGAAGGATAAATAAAATAACAAATACGAAGATAATTTCCATATACAAGTATTAAAAATAAGCATCCCCCTTTAGAGTAGAGCAAATTATCGAAAAATTCAAGTGCTCACTACCTTTTTTAAGCTATAAAATAAGGAATAAGCGGTATTATATACTTTTTATTAAAGCAAATATCATTCTACATGTTCGAGCCATTTGTTTATTAACCAAGATAGTTCCAAATAGCGGTTGTTCTAAAAGAATAAAAGCAACCGTATCATCCCAAATTAATATATCAGTTTCTATATTATTATATTGTCTTGGTAAAACGGTAGCGTCATAATATCCTTTCAGGAGTTCTTTTACTTGTTGATATGATCCTTCTGCTGAAGCAACTTCCATAATATCATGAAAAACAATCTTTCTTCTTTGAATTTCTTTTATATATCTTTGAAAAAAGATATTATCTATACTAGATAATTTTTGCGGAGACCCAATAGCAAAAATTTCTTGTGCATCAAGCGATTGTTCATAAATAGATTTCATCTCTTGCCATCCATCAAAAAATTGTACTATTGGCTTATTTTTTTGAACATTATATAAACCTCGCAAGTCAGGAATGATCTGTTCAATGGTATTTTTTTGTTTTTCAAGATTATCAAGGAGAGAACTTGGGTCTGTTGCTCGATATACCTTCCGTTTACTGACAACATGTGGTTCTATCAACCCTTTTTGCTGTAAAGCAAATAAAATATGATAACAATTTGTACGAGAGATATGTGTCCCTCGTGCTATTTGAGGTGGAGAAGATATACCTTGCTGAAGCAAAAATACATAGATTTCTGTCTCAGACTTCGTTAGTCCGATTTTTTTTAGTTCTTGTTTTATTTGCATATGGTTATTTTGTCAAAAATAAGTATATCATTTTTGTATTATATTACAAGTATTTTTTATATATGTATATGTTTTTGTATTAAAATTATTTACATTTTAAACATTCATTGATACAAGTACACTCTCTTCAAAACAGATCAATCTCGATCTTGAGAAGAACACGAGGAGCAATGACGTGGAACTGATCGTCTTTACCTATACACAACGAGGTCGCGTTGAAGGAACGTTTGACCCAAATGGTCTAGCTCAAAAAGCGATCCTTCTTAAAAAAGGGTCAGACTCTCTGCTGACCCTTTTGGTAGGTAGCGACAGCTACCACCGCCAACTGTTGCGTTCTTTCCTTACGTTCTTGGGAGCAAGACTCTCTCCCATTGGACCAAACGAAGAAGCCCTGCTCTTGGAACAGCTGCGCCTTCAGGGGTACTCCATTGTAGGTGGATGTGATATCCACACGGATAGCTTTACCCAACCTCATACGCTCGAAGTATTTGGGCATTCTCTTTCTTTTGGAGAATTAAGCGAGGCTTCATTGCAAACAATCGCTTCCCGCATCGGGGCCACCTACAAAAAATAACCTTGGCCGGAGGGTTCCATCCGGCATCCCCATTTTGTCTATTTTATATAAACAGCTAAAAAGGGATTTGACGCCTGTTTCATGTGAAACAAATAAAAAACTAAAATATATATAAAATGTTTTATAAGAAATTTTGGTTACTCTAGTGTATACAAATTAGTCAATTTATATAAAAAAACAAAATTATCCACTGTATTAACAGTTTAATAAACATATCATTTAAATATCTCCTGTTTCACATGAAACAAAAAACCCTCCCTTTTCCTCCACAGGGGATCAATTTATTAATCAGATGTAGCGTCTCGGGATGGTTCTTTTGTCGCCATATATCCTACCTAAGTAGGATATTACCGATTTTGTTACGCCAATTTGTTCACACCCTTCAGGTGTGCAAAACAAATAACAATATCTATCAAAAAAAAGTTAATCATGTATGTTACTTCATCTTAATATAAAAAATTGTATTCGACTGAATACAAAATATATATTAAGGATACTATAAAAATTTTAATCCGGGCTCATCGGATGAAGCGAAAGCGTAGATTGGTGCCCCTGACATGAATCGAACATGTATTTAGACGTTAGGAGTGTCTGGTTCTATCCATTGAACTACAGGAGCTTATTATTTGGCTAAATTAAAATATTTAGTTATGTCGCACAATATATATAAAAAATAAATAATAAGTATATAAAAGAATAGTGACAATCTACCATAAACCTTGCTATACTACCAGTCCTTATATCATTCCTATGCTCACTCTCCTTATTAGTATCCTTATCTTGGTCGTTATTGCCCTTGCTGGCTTTATATTTGTACTAAACAAACAACTCCGCTTACAACAAGCTAAGCCCCCCGATGATTCACAACAACAACTCTTTTTATTATTACAGCAACAACTTCAAGATCTTAACAAAACCGTTGATAAAAAAATTTCAGACACCCACCACGTCATGCGTGAATCTCAACAACATATCAACCAAACCATTCAAGATCAATTTGGGCAAAATACGAAAATTATGCAAGGTATTACTGGACAAAGCAGTAAAATGATTGCAGAGATTACTGAAAAATTAACCAGTCTGGATAAAACAAACCAACAGGTAATTAATTTTTCAGAACAACTGACCAACCTAGAAAAAACCCTCCGAAGCCAAAAACAACGCGGTAACTTAGGAGAAGCTGGCCTTCGCTTAGTATTAGAAAATATTCTTCCTCCAACGGCCTTTGCTCTCCAACATAGTTTTCAGGATGGCGACACGGTTGATGCCCTTATCTTTACGAAAGATGGCACTATCCCTGTGGATGCGAAGTTTTCTCTTGAAAATTATCAAAAACTGGTAAATGAAACAAATGATGATATCCGTGCCCAAATAGAAAGAGACTTTAAAAATGATTTAAAAAAACGTATTGATGAAACCAGTAAGTACATTAAGCCAAAAGAAGGCACTGTTGATTTTGCCTTCATGTTTATCCCAGCAGAAGCAATTTATTATGATTTACTCGTAAACGAGGTTGGGGTGGTTAAAGTAAACACGCGTAATCTTATTGATTATGCCTTTAATGAACGCAAGGTGATTATCGTTTCTCCCACAACTTTTGCTGCCTATTTACAAACCGTTCTGCAAGGGTTACGCGCCTTAAAGATAGAAGAAGGAGCAAAAGAAATCCGCAAAAATGTTGAGAAGCTTGGCAAACATATTCAAGTATTTGATAGTTATATGCAAAAATTAGGTTTGTCTATGGGAACAACGGTGAACCATTACAATACCGCCTATAAAGAATTATCAAAAATAGATAAAGATGTCGTCCGTATCGCAGGAAGCGAACCGCATATTGAACCACTATCGTTGGATAAACCAAAAGAAGAAGAATAGCATATGCTTGTGTGCTGAGAAGGGATAATAATGAGATATCGTCACTCACATACTTGACAAATTAGGAAAAACTATCTATACTTTGCCCAACTCTCACGCTATGGTTTTCTTTCTGTTTTAGGGTACTTGATTGA
Organism: uncultured Gammaproteobacteria bacterium; assembly: GCA_964522435.1. Lineage (GTDB taxonomy): Bacteria > Patescibacteriota > Patescibacteriia > Magasanikbacterales > UBA922 > CAZFUL01. The sequence goes on along the minus strand of CAZFUL010000003.1, from coordinate 35,383 downwards.
TACCATACTCAAACATCATTTATACATATACACCCTTCATTACCATCTCTATGCCAAATCTACAAAATGCCAAAAAAGCATTACGCCAATCTAAAAAAAGAGCGGTACGAAATAAAATAGTAAAAGATACCTATAAGCAAGCAATGAAAACTGTTCGCAAAGGTATTGAAGCAGGCGAATCTGAATTAAAAGAAAAAATGCGCTTGTTGCAAAAAAGTTTGGACAAAGCAAGTAAACGCGGCGTCCTTAAAGCAAATACTGCTGGAAGAAAATTATCTCGCGTCATGAAACAAGCAAATCGCACAAAGAAAAAATAGGGCTCACCCCTATTTTTTTGTACTCCTGTGTTGTTTACCGACGAGCCACAGAAACAATAAACGCATCCAGTAATACCGCAATATCCCCTGCCCCTGTTTTTGTTTGCACATCTATTTCTAATAATCGTGTATGCTGTTGTATTAATTCTTCCAACGAATAATTTTGTAGGAGCGGAAGCGTTTTTTTAATAACAAACGGATGAATCCCTAATTGTTTTGCCGCATCTTGTGGCGAAATACTTCCATAGTGTTGTTTCATATCCAACAGTTGTAAAAGTATGCGTATTTGCCGCAATATCATGGCAAATACATACCCAGATTCTTTCCCTAAGGCATATTGTTCATATAATAACAAAAGGGCTTGAGATGTTTTTTTTGAAACAATTGCATCAACCAACGCAAAAATAGCATCCTCTATCAACGGATCCACAAATAACGAAACATCTTTTTCTTCAATGTCTCTTCCCTTTGCATAGGCAACCAACTGGGCAATTACTTGATTGCTTTGCCAAAGGTCCTCCCCACAAGAACGAAGCAATACATCAAGCGCTTTGGGTTGTATCGTGCTTCCTGACTCTTTTATACGAGACGCTATCCAAGCTTTTCGCTTTATGTCAGAAAGCACATCAAATGGTTGTGCATAGGGCTCTTGCTGTAACCGGGCAAACAATTCTTTTTGTTCTTTCTTTTTATAACTATCTGTCCCCTCCCAGATAACCAAAATTAACCAAGAAGGAATAGCATTTCCCTCTATCTTTTCTTTTATCCAAGCACGCGTGTCTTCTTCTGCAAGTTCAATGAGCGACTCTATGATAAGCAAGCGTTTTTCTGCTAAAAATGGCGCTGCCGAAAATGCTTGGACAATTTCTGCATGCGAAGTACGTCCACAAACCAGTTGGCGCATATTCAACTGTTGGGGATCCCGCTCGGCAATAAATTTTTCTTTAATTTTTTTCAGCTGTTCTCGCGAACGAAAGCTGTCTTTTCCGTATAAAAACAACATCATAAGTATGCATTACTTTGCGCAAGTATAATACTGTCAGTATGAATCTGCAACTATACACTCTACACAACAGCACTGTCTCTTGTTATACTATACAATAATTATTCTCCGATCATACTAAAGGTCGATGGTCGATTATATTTTAATAATAATATATTCTATGAAAATGATGTGTTGTTCTGATAACGCAAAAGACTGGGGACTTTTGTTCCTTCGCGTAAGTGTTGCACTTATCTTTATCTACAGTGGCTGGTCAAAGCTCAGCAGCATGGATATGGTGATTGGCATGTTTACCAATCTTGGGTTCCCTGTTGCCGCTTTTTGGGCATATTTAGTCGCTATTGTTGAATTTTTGGGTGGTATTGCTATTCTTGTGGGCCTCTATACCCGCAGCATTGCTTCCATCTTGGCAATTATCATGGTCGTGGCTCTTCTTGTTGCCCATGTACCGGGTCCCCTTAAACAAGCCTTTCTACCAATCGCACTGCTTGGTAGCACTCTTGCCCTTGCAGGAACAGGTGCAGGAAAATATCGCGTTATGGCAGGGAAAGATGAATGTATCTGCCCAACTAAGAAAAAATAATATCAACCTACATTGTTTATCAAAAATTCACCTCCAAAGGTGATTTTTTGTATACACCAGTGTATTCAAATAAATATTTTCGCTTATTTACAAATACCTTGCTCAAAAAACAAGCAACTTTTCTGTTTTTTGTAACAAACTGTTGCAGTAAAAACATATGGTATAGCAACATATCTGTCTATTTTATTAAGATATGCACAAAAAAAACGTACTTTTGTATACACTATTCTATACATTGTGGATAACTATGGGGAAAACTTTAGCAAACTGGGGATAAAGTCGCCTATTTTTGTGTTTGTATACACCTGTTTTGACAATTTTTTACCGTGTTTTTGCATAAAATTTGCTAAAATTAGCCAACAAATGGCCTGTTGACAAGTTTTGTAAAATATGCTATAGTATATACATAGTAACGTTGTTCTGTTCTTTCACAAAAGACTTAGGGATGTACTGCACAAAACATATTGCTTTGTGTGGTGCTCACCCTCTTCTACTCCGGCCTTATGCCGCAGGATTGCCCTGTTTTACTTTCTGCAGTGCGATCTTTCTCTCTATCTTCCCCTGTCTTCTTCAAACAGACACCTTCAGCAACACGCTTGTTCAGCGTTTTCTGACAAATACCTATACAAATATAAAATATAAGAGGAGAATCCTGTGGTTGGAAGTTCGCACCCAAATACTGCGTTATCGACCTTTGGTTGTTTAACGCGCCGCGAACCCTCACCCGGCCAGGTGGTAGAAGGGCGTCTATAGATGTCTTTTAGGTCGTTGACGTTTCACTCATATAGGTTGACTAATCATAGCCAATCGATATGAGTGTAACGCCACCCTAAGACGTTTTCGGACCCTCTTCCCGTAAAACAATACTATGGGGAATGCAGGGTCCTTTTTTATTTTAAAAAATATATTTTTATTTAAAACTATCCCTTCTCAGAATACAAGCACGAAAGCAAGTCGCGTAGTGTGCCAAGATGCATCTTACGCTGCGACTGCTTTCTTTACCTGTGTGCGGTAGCGGAATAGTTACGTTTTTATACACATACATGCCCTCATAATTTCTTGTTTTTTCTTGTCAGTTCTTGTATACTGGCAAAGCATTCTATCTATTGATCATAAGGAGTATGACACAAATGAACGAATTAAAAACCAGCGACGTGTTTGAGGCAGACTTTATTGAAGAAATAAAAGGTCTTCTTTTAGATGAAAAACAAAAAATTGAAAAAGAACTGTCTCAATTTGCCCATCGTAGTACAGATGATGCAAGCAACTTTAATGCTGATTTTCCAAACTACGGCACAGAGGAAGATGATAATGCCCGTGAAGTAGCCGACTTTAGTGTTAACAAAACATTAGAGGTTACCTTAGAAAATAAACTCCGCGATGTTATTTCTGCCCTTAAACGCATTGATACGAATACCTATGGTATTTGTAAATATACGGGACAACCCATAGAAAAGAAACGTCTTTTAGCAAGACCCACATCAAGTTCTTCTGTTCAAGCAAAAAAAGTACTGACCAATGAAGCCTAATCCTTCCGTTACTCCATTCTTTTCTCGCCCCGCTTTTTGGATCGCTACCACAAGCGGGGTGTTTTTTCTTTTAGATCAACTCTGCAAATACCTGGCAAGAACCAACCCAGATTTTTATTGGTACAGTATTTCTCCCTATATTGGATGGGAACTATTCAATAACCCTGGGATTGCCTTCGGCATAGGCATCCCCAATTGGTTTGTTTTAATTATCACGCCTATTATTCTTACCCTGCTCTTATTCTTTTTTTCTCATAAAAAAATCCCTTCAACTCCTATAGAATGGTGGGCACTGTCTCTTCTTTCCTTAGGCACCCTTTCTAATTATATTGATCGATTTTTATTTTCTGTCACTATTGATTACATTCGATTATTTACCTCCATTATTAATATTGCAGACCTCATGATTATTACGGGGACCCTTCTGTTTGTCATACATCATCGAAAAAAAGCAACAGATATTTCTTCATAATTTTTTCATTTTCGAATTTTTTCATCTTTTTTTTGATAGGATACAACTATATATGTGTATCACCCTATGTTTTGTACTATTCATACCGCAACCACGGTTGGGTTACAGTGCTTAGCTATTTCTACTGAAGTTGATATTTCTGGGAGCTGGCCCGGGTTTCAAATTATTGGGCTAGGGGACACGGCGATTCAAGAAGCAAAAGAGCGTATACGAAGTGCCTGGAAAAATAGTCATCTGGTATTTCCATCAAATAGCCGGGTGGTTATTAATCTTGCGCCTGCAGATGTGAGAAAAAATGGCACCGCTTTTGATTTAGCCATGGCCGTTGGAATGTATATCACCTCTGAAAAACTATCTGTTGATTTGTCTACCTCACTATTTATTGGAGAATTAGCCCTTGATGGGGCTCTTCGTCATACGACTGGCATTCTTTCTGTTGCGTTATTTGCCAAAGAAAAGGGCTACCGACAATTATTTGTCCCAGCAGTCAATGCCGCAGAAGCTGCAGTAGTTGACGGTATTGATGTGTTTCCCGTGACATCCTTTACCCAACTTATTGCTCATATACGCAATACCACGCGTATTGAGAAGCAACCAAAAACACGCATCACTATAGTTGAAGAAACATCCCATTTAGTTGACATGGCGTATATTAAGGGACAAGCTTTTGTAAAACGAGCATTAGAAATTGCGGCAAGTGGGGGACACAATGTGTTGCTTTCTGGTCCACCTGGTTCGGGTAAAACCCTTCTCGCAAAAACCTTACCCACAATTTTACCCCCACTTAGCAACGAAGAATCTATTGATGTAACCAGAATATATTCTATTGCCGGGTTATTACCCAAAGAGACGCCGTTTGTGTATACACGCCCCTTCCGTTCTCCACACCATAGTGCAAGCAGTGTTTCTTTAGTTGGTGGAGGTGCATACCCCAAACCAGGAGAAATATCGCTCGCGCATAGAGGAGTCTTATTTTTAGACGAACTCCCGGAATTTTCGCGCACGGTATTAGAAACATTACGGCAACCGCTCGAAGATACGGTGGTGACGATTTCTCGTGCGCAAGGCAGTGTAGAATTCCCTGCTGCCTTTACTCTTGTCGCAAGCCAAAATCCTTGTCCTTGTGGCTTCCTCACTGATCCTAAAAAAGCTTGTGTCTGTAGCCCACACCATCTTGCACAATATCAAAAAAAAATTAGTGGCCCACTGTTAGATAGAATTGATTTACACATTGATGTGCAACGAGTGGAATTAGAAAAATTAGCTGAGACAGAGTTAGCCGAACCCTCGGCAGTTATTCGTGCACGAGTAATAGCCGCAAGAGCGCGGCAATATGAGCGTTTTGTTGGAACACCCTTATCCTGTAATAGTGATATGAAAAACAAACAAATCCTTTCTTATTGCCAAATAGATACAGAGACCACAACGCTATTGCAACAAGCCAGTGAACAGTTGCAACTCTCTGCCCGCAGCTATTACCGAGTGCTCAAAGTTGCCCGCACGATTGCGGATTTAGCCGCGTCAGAACAGATACAACTTGCGCATATTGCAGAAGCATTGCAATATAGACAAAAAACAACAGCTTCGTAAAAAAAACCAGGAAAGACATCGTATATCTTCCCTGATTCCTGCTCGTGTTTTTCCCCACACAAGCAAGTGGGGGAGACGAACCCCATTTCGTCGTCCTCTATCTCCTATAGTTTCTTGTCAGTTGATCAACATGAGCCCGATCATGCCTCGAGCACCGTCGAGAACCTGTTGTTGTTCTGGATCAATGGGTGTCCAACTACCCCAGAACTTGATGGCCCCATCAGAGCCACTCACCTCAATGCGGGGACCAATACCAACGTAACGGCGGGCTTGGATTCCCACCGTGATCAGCTCATCCCAGCTGCCAGTTGCTATGCAATCGTACCAAACACCTTCTGTGCCGTGGTGATCGAACTCCACAGAAGCAAGAAGAGCGAATGGTTGTTGTTGCAGAAACACGCTTGCAGCATAGCGTGCTTCCAATCCCTTGTCGCCTTGTTGTACTCCCGCAAACGCGGTAAGTTCCAACCATTCCGTTGGAGCAACGGTTGGTCCCACATAGGCCTCGCCCCAGCCCTCGGTGATGAGCACAAACGCTGCCCAGCCAATAGGAAAGGGGAAAGTCTCGCAGACCGGCTCTCCCTCTGCCACCAACCGACACACTTGCGGTTGAGCTTTGCGATCAAGGTATACTTCGAAAAGAATTGCCTCTTCGCCGTTGGCCGTCTCGACCGTGCTCTGGACATAGCCAAGAGCAAACGCCTGAGTAGAGACGAGAAACGAAATCATGACCAGCATGCGCAGCATGAAGCAACCCCATCAACGGAAACGCGTCCGTGAGCGCCCTAAAGATTGATCATCCCAGGAAAACAATCTTTTATAGACAAAAGACCATATCTCTAGAATGATATTCTCTTTATCTGTGTTGTATCGCTTCAAATAATTCAAACGGCAGTGTATCTTCGCTTGAAATAATTTATTAGCGCACGTATTTGAGCGGATTTTGTTTGCTTCCATTAACGCGCACCTCAAAGTGAACATGAGGACCGGTTGAACGACCTGTTGACCCCATTAATCCAATCACCTGTCCTTGATCAACGTCATCACCCACAGAAACATCCAATTGTGAGGCATGGCCATATAAGGTTGTTACCCCACCACCATGATCAACAATAATATAACAACCATAGCCTCCATTCCATCCACATTGAGAGGTAATAACCGTTCCAGATTGTGCTGCATATAATGCTGATCCAACAGGACCCGCAATGTCTACCCCTGTATGGCGCCAGCCAAAGTATTGGGTAATCGTACGAACATTCGTTGGCCAAATATAGCCAGATCCTGCAGGGGCTTCTACCGATGGTTGTGGGGCCGCAACTTGTCGGGCAATAGTGTTAGGAATTGGTGCCGTATATACAGGGGTCGGTGCTTTTTTCTCTCCACCAGGGATAAATAGTTCTTCCCCGACAACAATATCTGCACCATTTTCTTGTAGCTTATTAAAGGCAATAATATCTGGCGCTTTTGCATCATACGTATTTGCAATAGCATTAACCGTATCACCTCGTTTTACCACATGGAATACGCCTGATTGTGGTGGAATTTTTAAGGTATCCCCAGGACGGATGTATGAACGAGTCGTTAAATTATTTGCCCAAAGAATGGTATTAACACTAATACCAAACTGTTCTGCAATAACACCCAGCACATCGCCTGGCTGAACAGTATACTCAACCGTAGCGCTACGCACGCCCCCAACCGCTTCGCCACTACTGCCAAGTGTTGGCAGTGTCATTCCCGGAATAATAGTTGGTTTAGTAATGGCAGAGCCGCCAGCGGTAATACCGCCAATATCCTGCGGCACACGAGCAATATCACTGCTGGCACCAACTGGACCATCCACACTTAAGGCACCCTCTCGCCAGCTTTGCGATTGACCCAATTGCGCAATATCGTTGCCCGCTTCTTCAATAACAATGTCATCCAAGGCAAAATCTTGGTCTCCCGGGCCAACCAATTGATACAACAAGGTTTGTCTCCCTGGGATACGATTTGTGATCTCCTTGGTATACAACTTGCTCTCAGGAAAGATAACTAACAAAATAAGCGCCAGAAAGATCCCTTGTAGCGCCGCCCGACGAGAGAAAAGCTCTACTAAGCTTTTATCAAAACGAATATGATATTTTTGCAATTTACGAAAAAAGAAGAAATATATTTTATAGAGACGAAATCCTATCGTTTCCGAATAGAGGTCATGTAAGCGACCAAAGCCTTGCCAGGCAATATGGAGTAAGAAAAAAACAGCTCGTTTGATATAGACAAAAGAGCGGAGGATATAGAGAAGCACGGTATACAGGCGTGGTTTCATATGTTTCTTAGTCTCAGCCTATCACAAACCACCTCCTTTGAAAAGGGTAAAAGTTGACTTCTTTGCTAGATTAAGCTATTCTAGAGGCTCATTTTTAGCTATTATATTGATTATTCTGTTATGTCATATACTAAAGAAACACTGAAACAATCTCAAATAAAACTCGTTGTTACTGTTACTCCCGCGGAATATGACGCGGATCTTAAAATCGCGGCAGATCGCTTATCTGCACGCACCGCGATTAAAGGCTTTAGAAAAGGAAAAGCTCCGTTTGATATTGTAAAAAAAGAATTGGGCGACATGATGATTTTGCAAGAAGCATTGGAATCAATTGTGCAAAAAGCCTATGTTGAAAGCATCCAAAAAGAAAAGATGGATGTGGTTGGTATGCCAGAAATTCATTTAGAAAAATTAGCGCCTGGCAATGATATTGTTTTTTCTGCAACCGTTGCCTTACTGCCAGAGATCAAACTGCCTGATTTGAAAAAAATTTCCGTGAAAAAAAATAAAAAAACGATTGATGCTGCAACGCTTACAGAAACCATTGATGCCATTCGTGGGATGCATGCAACAGAAGCGGTAAAGGAAGGTAAGGCAACAGGCACAGATAAACTCGTTATCAATATGGACATGTTTATTGACAAAGTTCCTGTGGAAGGTGGTCAAGCAAAAGATTATCAAGTGTACTTGAGTGAAGATCACTACATTCCTGGATTTAACAAACACATGGAAGGGTTAGAAAAAGGAGAAGAAAAACAATTTTCATTAGAGTTTCCTAAAACCCATTATCAAAAACATTTAGCAGGAAAAACTGTTGACTTTACGGTGTTGGTCAAAGACGTGTTTGAACGAACACTCCCTGAATTTACTGATGACTTTGCACAAAAGGTTGGACAAAAAAGTGCCGCCGAATTACAAGCACTCATTCAATCAAACTTAGAAGCAGAGGCAGAACAAAAAGCAGATCAACAAGTAGAAATTGACATGCTCGATGCCTTAATTGAAAAAACCACCTTTGGTGATTTACCTGAAGTATTGATTAATGCAGAACGTCAAAAAATATTTTACGAATTAAAAAGTAATTTAGAGCGCTCTGGTATTACCGTAGAACAGTACCTTAAAGATATAAAGAAAAAAGAAGACGAGCTCTTTAACGACTTTACGGATCAAGCAACCAAACGTGCCAAAGCAGCGCTCATCTCTCGAGAAATTGCGAAAGAACAACACCTCCACGCACATGATGATGAAATTAATAAAGAAATTGAGTTGATCAAAGCCATGTACAAAGATGAACAAACACAAGAACGGTTAAAACGTCCTGAAGTGCGTGAATCTATTGCCGTCATGTTGCAAAATAAAAAAGTAATGTCTTGGTTAAAAGAACAAATTCTTGCTCCTGAAAAAGCAACGCCAAAAGCAGAAGAAAAAAAATAACGTTCGTATAAAAACCCCGATTAATTCGGGGTTTTTTATAGACCCTATCGTATAGTAAAAATATATGAAAAAAATTTTAACGATTACGGTAATACCTCGTTCTTCCAAAAACGAAATTATTCCTTTAGACCAAGCAGGTGCTTATAAAGTAAAACTCACGGCAGCACCCGTGGACGGCGAAGCAAATAAAAAGCTTATTGAATTACTGAGCAAACAATTTGATGTTGCGAAGTCGTGTATCACAATTCTGAAAGGAGAGAAGGGGAGAAAAAAAATCGTAGAGATAATAGAATAAGAAATTGCCCCCCTCCTTTTTAAGGAGGGGCTGGGGGAGGTTATCAACCCGTATCATTTTTCCTTCCACAGATACCTTTGAAAACAAAGATATATATATTCAGGAGCGCGAAAAAGTACCTCCATAATTTTCGCGCAAGTTAGTGAGACGTTTTTTTGCGGGCCGACAGTGGCACCGAGCTTTTGAGCACCAGCTCAAAATATGGTCCGGTAAACTCGCTGTTGCGGCGCTTGCGCTCATAACCGACGCCTTGCGTCGGTAAGACAATGAGCACCAACTCTTCCCGATACCCATCTGATGGGATACGAAAAAAAACAGCTTCATTGCCAGCGGCATCGCGGCCGCGTTCGCCGTCTACCAACGCAGCTTCCCCCGCGAAATTGTTGTACAACAGCTCCCAACCGAGTTCCCGGTTGATCACGTGTACACTACCCCGCAAATAGGGGCTATGCAGTTCGTAGATGAACTGATGGCCATGCGTGCCGCCGCAGGCGGTCAAAAAAATCAGCACGATCATGATGCGCAACATCTCTCTTCTCCTTCAGTAAAGAACAAAGTCTATTAGTTAAGCATAGTTCTGGTGGTTTTGTAAAGAGGGGGGACTCGGTTGTCTTAGGTAACTGAGTTTATTAATAAATAAAAAACCAACGAGTGTTCGTCGTTGGCTTTTTTTCTTGTGTATTTTTTCCCTTTCATGACCACCTGCAAAGCAGATGATGATAGTTGGGGAGGCGAAGGGGTGAGCTTCGCCTTCTGCTTCTCTGATTGGGTACCGGGGATATGTGGTACACACGCACAGAGCGCAGAGCTGATGTTGTTTATACTCGGTCAAGCTATTCCGAGTCGGAGTTCGTTAGAACTCCACTTTGCCGCCGAGATCAACGGCGGGGCCACGTGTGCCGGGCACGGGCAGGCTGGGGAGGGTGGTGCGGAGCTTGGGACGCTCCGTCACCTGCATCTCAGCCGCGCGAGCGGCTTCGGCAGTATCCTTCAGGTCCTGCTGGGCCTCCGCCAGCTTGGCCGCCGCCTTGTCCTTGCGGACGTCCGCCAGCCGCTTCTGCTCCGTGGCGTTGTCGTGCTTGTTCTTCAGGGCGAGCTCACACCCGACGGGGGTGAGCAGCACCCCCTGAACGAGGCGGGGCCGACACTCTTTGGAAACCACAGGCTGAGCCTGGGCGGCGGCGATCCAGGCGGGAACCAGAACGTAGGACAGAACTACGAGGATGAGGGCGCGCATGGGGCATCTCCGGCGGTCAGCATAGGCTGCCGCAGCATGGGTCCGCAGACCCGTTATCGATTGGTTCGCCTCAACCACAACGGTATATTGGCGAAAAGAGCTTGGGCGCTCTACCCATCAGCCAGGATCGGCTTTCAGGATAGAACGAGACATAATACCACAAAAAAGCAGTTTTGTCAATAGTACATCGAGAGTGATAAATATAGAACTTGGCTTATATTAGCCAAATTATTTTTATAAAATAACAAAAAATGGCTGTATTGAGCCATTTTTACTGTTTTTGTGGTTTTTCGCTTATGTTAGCGGTTTTCTATAAAAAGCCATTTACGGCAAATCCACCCCACCCTTACCCCACGGGTTACAGCGTACAATACGCCAGCCAGCCTTTGCCATCCCTTTTATCACCCCATATTTCTTAATTACCTCGTAGCCGTAGCTGCTACAACTCGGGGAATAGGGACAATAGCCTTGTGGGTACCAGTGTTTTGCCCAAAAAGAATGGTCCGGGGATAATAATTTTTGATAAAGTAAGATAGCCCAGAGAAATGGGTAGCGGGGGAGACGGATAAATAGGGTAGATAGTCGCATAAAAATAACCACCCCAAGCCCCTCCTTAAAAAGGAGGGATTATTATGTTAACTTAAAAGTCTGGTTCGGCGTAATACAGCCAATAAATCTGTTTCAATCTCTTGATATGTTTTCCCAATCATTTCCGCCTTAGCCATCACTAACAGCATATTTCCTGCTCTGAGCTTGTTTTCTTTAAGTAATAAACGAACAACCTCACGCATTTGCCGTTTGAGCCGGTTCCGTTGAACAGCACTTTTATGTATTTTTTTACTGACGACAAAGGCAATTTTAAGGTCGTCTTTTGTATAACCTCGTTTGGGAAATTTTTCTGGAATAATATGCCACACCTTAAGCGTGGTAAGCGCTCCACCTACAAAACGACCGTTTTCAAAAACGATTTCAATGTCGCTGGTTTTTTTTAAACGGTTCTTTTGGAGAAGCATAGCTTAAGTCTGGGTAAGCCCGGTAGCCCTAGTTTACTATAAAAAAGAACACCCCGCCATTTCTGGCGAGGTGTGTAAGAAACAATTATCTGGTTTTGCGAAGGCGTTTCCCTTTCTTTTCATCACTGACAGTAAGGTCATGGCGACCTTTATCGCGACGTCGTTTTAACACGCTGCGGCCATTTTTCGTTGCCATACGAGAACGAAAGCCATGTGATTTTTGACGTTTTCTTTTTTTCGGTTGGTAGGTTCTTTTTGGCATATTGCGTATAATGAATTTCGGTACAAAAGTGAGCTCATTATAAGTGAGCGCCTCGTATTTGTCAAGCGCCCCAGAGGGGTTATCCCCACAATCCACAGGTTATCCCCACATTACCCACTATAGCCTTTACACAGCCATATTTGTGCCCTATGTATTCTGCTCAAATGTGTTAAAATGGGAAGGAATTTTCCCTTCTTCTCATTTTTTACCCTCGCATAACCAGCATCCTCGTATGACGAATTATGAAATATGGCAAGCTGTTCTTGCTGATTTTGAACTCCGCCTCTCTAAAGCAAATTTTACCACCTGGTTTCGCAATACGGGGATTGGAGAATATAACAGTGGGCAGTTGGTGGTTTGTGTGCCAAATACCTTTACCAAAAGCTGGTTAGAAAAAAAATATAACTCTGATTTAATTAAAACCATTGAGCGCGTTACGGGAAAACCGGTTAAACGCATTGATTATAAAGTAGAAAACATTAAACATATTAGTGAGCAAGAATGTTTTGTGCAAGAAGAACCCAGTGTTTCTTCGGTAAAAACGCCTATTTACTCAAATACCGGCGTCCGTGCGCAACAGTTTGGTTTGCAAGCAAAGTATACTTTTGACACATTTATTGTAGGAAAAGAAAATGAATTGGCTCATGCAGCGGCCCGTGCGGTTGCGGATCGTCCTGGAGAAGCCTATAACCCCTTATTTATTTATGGGGATGTTGGATTGGGAAAAACTCACCTTATTCAAGCCATTGGCCATGTCTTATTACAAAAAAATCCTCAAGCAAAGATCATGTATGTGAGTTCTGAAAAATTTACGAATGATTTTGTCAACGCAGTAAAAGAAGGAAAAGCAAAAGATTTTAAAACCCGCTATCGCAATGTTGACCTCATGCTTATTGATGATATTCAATTTATTGGTGGGAAAGAGCAAACCCAAGAAGAATTTTTTCATACCTTTAATGAACTCCACCAAAACGGAAAACAAGTGGTTATGACGAGTGATCGACCACCCAAAGCAATCCCTGCGCTCGAAGATCGTTTGCGCAGTCGTTTTGAATGGGGCATGATTGCTGACATTTCTTCTCCTAATGTAGAAACTCGTATTGCGATTTTGCAACAAAAATGTCAAGAAAAAAATATTGAATTACCCAAAGAGCTCTTGGAATTAATTGCCACGTCTATCCAAAGCAATATCCGTGAACTAGAGGGTGCCTTAAATAAGATTTCTGTTTATTACCAAATCAATAACGAAGTCCCCAACAAAGAAACAGTAAAATCCATTCTTGCGAGTTTTGAGAGCAAGTCTATGCGCAAATCCGTAACACCAAGAGACATTGTTACGGCTGTTTGTGAATTTTATGATATCAAAAACGATGATATGATGGGCAAAAGTCGAGAAAAGAAAGTATCTTTTCCTCGACAAATTATTATGTACCTTCTTCGTCACGAGCTACAACTATCCTACCCGGCAATTGGACATGAATTAGGCGGACGTGATCATACCACCGCCATTCATGCGCATACGAAAATTGAACAGGCGCTCGATAGCGATTTAAAAGTAAAACAAGATATCGACATGATTAAGCAAAAATTATACGCAACGAGCATGTCATAGTGTGTTTGACTAGACTAGTCTATACAATTTGCCTTATCCCCCTGTTATACCAAGACGGTATCCACATAAAGATCCACAAGAAATTATTGTGTGTAAGGTGTGAAAAACATCCTGCATTCAACGGGGATAACAAAGAATCTATACACAGACAGTTGGCCAAGATTTATTGAGCAATAAAAAAACCCAAGATATCACCAAGCTCAGGCCCGTCGTCCCCCAGACGAGTCGAATAAAAACAGTGCTCTCTTTAGCGACAAATACGGCTTTTCCCCACTATGCACAGTACTACTACTACTAGTATTAAAAAATATATTTATTTAAAAATTGGTAATTGTTAATAGTTGTTAATTATGAAATTTACTTGTACACGGGATAACTTATTACGAGGACTACATGTTGCAAGTGGGATTGCGATGAAGCCAAGCAATCTTCCTATTCTTTCTCATATATATATACGAGCACAAGAAAGTGGTGTTTCTTTATTAAGTACGAATTTAGAATTAGCCGTGACCGCACAAGTTCGAGCAAAGGTAGAACAACCTGGTGGATTTACTGTTCCTGCCAAAACGTTATTGGATTATGTCACGCTATTACGCGATGAACAGATTACGCTTTCTTTAGAAGGAGCACAGGTTATTATTCATAGTAGCGGCAGTAGTACAAAAATTAAAGGAGACGGTCCTGATGAATATCCGGTGATTCCCTCAATGACGCGTCAATTTGATGTGGTCATTGAAACGCAGGCACTAAAGGAAGCCTTTAGCAATGTCATGTTTGCAGCGGCAAAAAATGAAATTCGTCCAGAGCTCTCTGGGATTTTTTGTTCTTTTTTTGCAAAAGAAACAAAAGAGGTCGTGTTTGCTGCAACAGATTCGTACCGTTTGTCCGAAAGTAAAATTATGCTTGCTCATATGCAAGAAGAAAAACAATGTATTATTCCCGCACGAACTGTTGCCGAGTTTGTTCGCCTGCTTGGGGTTATTGCCTCTGAAACAAAAACAGTGACCCTTTCTTTGGGAGAGGGGCAAATCAGCTTGCGTACAGACGACATTGATATGATGTCTCGATTAATTGATGGCAACTACCCAGATTATCGACAAATTATTCCAACGCAATTTCAAACCACGGCAGAAATTTCTAAAGATGCGTTCATTAATAGTGTTAAAGCCGCGAGTTTGTTTAGTCACGCAGGAGTAAATGCGATTTCTCTTTCTATTGATGCACAAAAAAAACACTGTCGTATTTCATCTACCAGCGCACAAACAGGAGAACACGCCTCAGAAATTGATGCAGAGGCCCTAGGAGAGGGCGGCAGTGTGTTACTCAATTATCGCTATGTGTTAGAAGGCGTACAGCATATTGAAGACGATATATTAGAATGTAAAATGAATAGTGCGGATTCGCCGTGTATTTTTAAAGCAAAGTCCTCGGATGATTTTACGTATATTGTCATGCCTATACGGCAATAACAGCTGTTACTAAAAACCCTGCACGAGCAGGGTTTTTATGTATATGCTTATGGCTGCGCGTCTAAACTCTCGGGCTCGTCACTAAAGATAATCGGGACGGACTCTTCTAGGGTGTTGCCAATATCATCTTCTACCACGATCGTGAGTATGTGGGGACCTGCGGCAACATTGTCGACTACTTGATCAAAATTAAATGGGTGATTGTATTCAACGCCGATCCATTTTTCATCTAGGCGATATTTTACCCATTTTACCCCGCGAGGGGCGCTCACCCGAATGTCGGTCGTCAGTCGTCTTCCGGAGATCGTGGTACTTGGTGTTGGATAGACGATTTCTACCTGTGGAATTAATTCCAGAGAATATTCATCATCATATTCTGTTGGAGGATCTTCAAAGCTTACTTGCCATGTGGGCTCCGCGAGCTGTTTTCTTTGTACCCAGTCTTGGATTGCTGCTTCCCAAATAGCATATTGAGGATCACTATTGGGATCTTCTGGTGCTGGTCCTTGTGGATCATCTTTGTTTACATAGTGCAAAATAGAATGTGGTTGAATATATTGTTTTTCAACAATATATTTTTCTGGTGTTGAGCTTGTCGCAATTTTTCCAGTGACACTGTTTACTTGTAAGGTTATTCTTCCTCCTTGAGATCCTCGGAGCACCGGTTTTGTGGTTGTTACTTCTGGAAGCTCAGGGAATTGTTCCACAGGGGAACCGTCGAGCGCTTTTTTCATAAAGTTATTCCAAATTTCTCCCGCAACCCGACTACCACCAAAACCCTTCGTAAGAGGGCTGTTATCGGTATTGCCTGCCCACACACCGGCAACAAGTGACGGGGTGTATCCCATAGTCCAGGCATCAACATAGTTATTTGTTGTTCCTGTTTTTGCTGCAACAGGACGACCCGGGAGGGTGAGGACGCTATTTGCTCCAAACACATACGTTCTTGCGGCATCGTCACTTAATACATTGGAGAGAGTACTTGCAACATCTTTTTCGATAACGCGTTCTCCTGGACGTTGTTTCCACTCATATAAAACGTCACCACTAGTATCTTGTACGTTTAAAATAGTTACTGGAGGAAATTTTTCTCCGCCATTTGCAAAGACACTATATGCCACCACATGGTCGAGGAGGGTAACCTCGCCGCCTCCAAGGACAAGAGATAATCCAAAGTTGCCTTCGCTGAGTGTTGTATAGCCCAGTCGTTCTGCAAAGCTCACCCCATTTTTTTCACCGACTAAGTAAAGCGCTTTTACCGCAGGAATGTTTAATGATCCCTGTAATGCCTCGCGAATAGTAACCGGACCACGTTCACCTAAATCATAATTAAGCGGGGTGTAGGGTTTTCCTGTAGCTGCAAAATTTGTTACGACATCGTAGAGGACGGTCTCAGGCGTATAGCCTTTTTCAAAAGCGGCAGCATAAATAATCGGCTTAAATGATGAGCCAGGTTGGCGTTTTCCAAGAGTCGCCACATTAAATTGTCCATCAATCTCATCATCAAAAAAATCTCGTGATCCAACTAAGGCAAGCACGTGGCCATTTTTGGGATCCATTGCCACTAAGGATGCATTATCTGCATTCGCTTCGGTAAAGCGTTCTTCCGCATCGTCAAACGCTTGCTCTGCCTTTTGTTGCATATCCCAGTCTAGGGTGGTGATCACTTTCAACCCTCCGGTTTCTACCGCTTGCTCTCCAAATTGGTCAACCAATTTTTCTTTTACATATAATACAAAGTGTGGTGCGTGAATATTTTCTATGCGCTCTTTAATAACCAACGGTTCTGCTTGCGCGGTGTTTTTTTCTTCTTCTGTAATATATCCTTCTTCAAACATGCGGCGTAACACAAAATCACGACGCAGTTTAAGCGCTTCTGGATCATTTAAGTATCGTGTAGGGGCTTTTGGAAAGCCTGCAAGTGCGGCGGCCTCAGAGAGGGTAATGTCTTTTACGGATTTGCCAAAATAACTTTGTGCGGCAGATTCAATTCCATAATTAGTAGAACCGTAAGGAATTTCATTAAAATAAATTTGTAAGATTTGTTCTTTTGTATATTTTTGTTCTAATCGAATAGAGAGAATAATTTCTTTTGCTTTGCGTGATGCTGTTTGTTCTGGAGAAAGGATAGCGTTTTTAACGAGTTGTTGCGTAAGTGTGGACGCACCGCTACCAATACGATTTTTTCCTAAAACTCCATATACAAAAGAGCGGATAATACTGAGTGGACGAATGCCTTTGTGTTCATAAAAGGCCGTGTCTTCTGTCGCTATAACGCCATCGATCACCTCTTGAGGAATATCTTCTAATTGAACCAAGGTACGTTTTTCTTCGGCAAAAATTTGATACAACTCGTGAGTTCCTGTCTTATCATAAATAATGGTGCTTTGATCAATAGGGCGGTCGGTTAATTTGTCTGGATCAGGCAAATCTTTACTCGCCCAGGCAAACAGCGCTACCACACTCACAAACCCAAATACCCCAATAACGAAGACACCTTTTATGAGAAGCCGAAAAAGCGAGGAACGTTTGTCTGGGGAGAGCAGGCGAAAGAATTTTATAGGTAATGAAATAAGAAAAAGGAGCCCTAATCCAAGGCGCTTAGCGGCTTTTGTGACAGGGGACTGTTTTTTACGGGGCGGACGCTTTCCTGGCTCGTTTGGACGTTGCGGCGAAGAAGGGGGAGCAATATACCCATAATTACGAGTAGAACGATTTTTCATAATTTTGCTTATTTTAGCCAAAAAAAGGATAAAAAAGGCTCAAAACCATTGACATAGCCTTAGATCTATGGTATAGTACTTGGTCGAAAAAAACAAGGTAGCCTATCGCTATCTTTTTTATTTGACGCCCTGGACAAACCTATCCAGTTTGGTTAAAGTAATGACCCATTATATGAAACAGTTACTTTTGAAGAAAGTTCAAGCCATTATCCTTTCTGTGGTTATGGTAACGGTGGCTATGCCACAAACAACCCATGCCGCAGGGTTTAATTGGTTTGATATCTTGAAAAAAGATGTTCAAGCAAAAGAAGAGACTCGCTTTCCTGTGAGTGATG
The DNA here is from genome assembly GCA_964522435.1 of uncultured Gammaproteobacteria bacterium. Classification (GTDB taxonomy): domain Bacteria; phylum Patescibacteriota; class Patescibacteriia; order Magasanikbacterales; family UBA922; genus CAZFUL01. The sequence continues at coordinate 17,198 of CAZFUL010000003.1, read as the reverse complement.
ACCGTGAACCGGTACGAGTAAAGCACGTTGTTGCTACTGCGTATTCGAGTCATGTGAATCAAACAGATAGTACGCCGTTTATTCCAGCAGACGGGTCTGATTATAAAGAAATGTTTGAAGCGCAAGGAGCGGTGTATGCTATTGCAAGTAATGACTTGCCTCTTGGTACCCAAGTTCGTTTTCCTGAGTTATATGGTGACACCGTCTTTACGGTACGTGACCGTATGAATGCTCGTTATACTGGTAAAGGTCGTATTGACTTTTATATCATTGTTGGCGACGAAAAAGGAAACCTTGACCTTGATGCCTCATTACAAATTGCAAAAAAATTTGGTGTAAAAAAATTGAAGATGGAAGTGTATCCTCGTGTGAAGTAATCTATCGCATCCTAAACAAAAAAACCCGGCTGAAAGGCTGGGTTTTTTGTTTATTGGATAGGCCAAGGAGAAACCCATTTACACAAAGGCTTAGGAGGGGGAAGACTCACCTTCGCCCTTTGGGCTTCGGTGAGTGAGAGAGGTACCGGTGGGAATCGAACCCGCGATAAAGGTTTTGCAGACCTCTGCCTTACCACTTGGCTACGGTACCATGAAAAAACACGATGATGTCTTGGCAATAATAGCATGCGGAGTGCTTTTTTTCAAGACGGGGCTATGCTATGATTGAGGCACTATGAAAACAGAAAGAAAAACCCTGGTTATTATTGATGGCCATGCCATTATTCACCGTGCATACCATGCCTTGCCGCCACTGACCGTTGCGGACGGCACTATGGTAAACGCGGTGTTTGGTTTTACCTCCATGCTGCTAAAAATTCTTCAAGATATCCATCCAACCTATGTGGCGGTTTGTTTTGATGTTGCGGGAGGCACATTTCGAGATGAACTGTACACAGAATATAAAGCCACCAGAGAAAAAGCGGATGATGCGCTCTATGCGCAGATTCCTTTGGTATATGACGTGGTACATGCCTTTGGTATTCCTATATATGAACAAGCGGGATATGAAGCCGATGACATGATTGGGACCCTGAGTCGTGTTGTTACAGAAGAAACAACAGACACGGATGTACTTGTGGTAACCGGTGATAGAGATCTGCTGCAACTGGTGAAGGACTCGCGGGTAAAAGTGTATTTACTTGGCCGCGGTATGTCTGAATTTACCGCCTACGATGAACAGAAAGTACGAGAGGTCTTTGGTTTTGCGGCAAAACAAATTCCAGATTTTAAAGCACTCATGGGGGATCCTTCGGATAATATTCCTGGGGTAAAAGGAATTGGGAAAAAAACAGCTACCGACATTTTGATAAAAGAAAGAAGTATTGAAGAGTTATACACACATATTGATACCAATACCACCACATTGAGTCCTTCTGTTATAAAAAAACTTGTCGCAGATAAGGACGCGGCCTTTTTGAGTAAACAATTGGCAACGATTGTACGAGATGTCCCAAATGCGCCAATTAGCCTTCCACTTATCCCGTTTCATGACTATGACCAACAGGCAATAATTGCGTTACTGAAACGCTTTGAATTTTTTTCATTAATTAAACGCTTGCCAGGGAGTGAGAAAAAGCAAGAAGAAAAAACAACAATAAAAAAAGAAAAGCCACGACCCTATACTCTCGTTCGCGATGGCGAGCTTGCTGACACGGTCGCTGTGTTAAAAAAACAAAAAATGATTGTGTGTAAAGAAGTGTTAGCAGGGACAAATTCTATTTCAGATCCGCTACATGCCTTGGTATTTGTTACAGAAAAAAAGACCTACTCTATTGATATTGCGGCACTTTCGAAAAAAAATAAAGAACAGGTGTTTGCCTTGTTTGAACAAAAGAATCTTTTTATTATTGGTCATGATTTGAAACAATTAATAAAAGTATTGCTCCGTTACGGAACAGAGATACAGGCACAGATATTTGATACCATGATTGCTTCGTATATTAATAATGCCACCACCCGAGCCCATGATGTTCGGAGTATTATTTTACGAGAGACGGCTATTGATATTGGTGAAGAGCAACAGGCATCGTTGTTTGCTGATGATGTACAACACATTGTCACAGACTACCAATATTTGTTTGAGGTATACGAGGTGCAACGAAAAAAATTGAAAGAAGCGCAACAAGAAGAACTGTTTTTTTCATTAGAAATGAATGTTACTTTTGTATTAGCACGCATGGAATTAACAGGAATAAAAGTGGACACTGAATTGTTGTCAGAATTGTCTGTACAGGTAGCAAAAGAAATTACTGAGATGGTAAAAGAAATTCACGGGCATGCTGGCGAGGTGTTTAATGTGAATTCCTCTGTACAGCTACGAGATATCTTGTTTGACCGATTAGCATTACCTACCGAGGGAATAAAAAAAGGAAAAACAGGATATTCCACTGCCGCGAGTGAATTGGAAAAATTAAAAAACATGCACCCGATTATTTCTTTAATAGAAGAACATCGAGAATTAACGAAATTACAAAACACCTATATTGATGTACTCCCAACCTTGGTAAATGCACAAACGGGGAGAATTCATACGTCATATAATCAAGCCGTTGCTGCAACAGGACGATTATCGAGTACTGATCCCAATTTACAAAATATTCCGATTCGCAGCGAGTACGGTAAAAAAATTCGCGAAGCATTTTTGTCAGAAGATGGGTATGATTTGGTCGCGGCAGATTATTCACAAATTGAATTGCGTATAGTAGCGTCGTTGGCTCAAGACACACAGCTCATGAGTATTTTTGAAAAAGGAGAAGATGTGCATAAAGCGACCGCCGCCGTGATTCATGGGGTCTCATTAGAAGAAGTAACACCCGAGATGCGTCGTTCTGCCAAAGAAGTAAATTTTGGTGTGTTATATGGTATGGGACCGTTTGGATTAGCGGCACGGACTGGCATGAGTCATGCTGAAGCGCGTGAATTTATTAAAAAATATTTTACGAGTTTTGCAGGTGTCAAAACCTATTTAGAGGACGTCGTTAACAAGGGAAAAAGAGATGGGTATACAGAAACCCTCTATGGGAGAAGACGCTATATTCCAGAACTTAACTCACCCAATCACCAACTTCGTACGGCGGCAGAGCGTATGGCGGTAAATATGCCGATACAGGGCACCCAGGCGGATATTGTAAAATTAGCAATGATTGCCGTGGATGAATTGTGCGAAAAACAGAGTTATTATGTAAAAGATGACGTACGCTTTTTGTTGCAAGTACATGATGAGTTGGTATTTGAAATAAAAAACGAAGCAAGTAAAAAAATTGCTACTGAAATAAAACAAGCGATGGAGGCGGTGGTAACACTGGCTGTTCCTGTGATCGCCGACATCAACATTGGGAAGCGCTGGGGTGCGTGGGTATAAAAAAGAATGTTTTGCACAAGCAACGTATCGGAAAAATACAGCAATTATGATAGAATAAAGATGGCAAATTATATCTAATTGCCTTTTTAAGCTATTGAACCGTTGTATTTTTTTGTGAGTAATTTTTTTAAAAAACGTATAGAGCAAACACAGGGAATGATCCTCGCACTCTCTCTTTTATCATTACTTTTTTTTCTATTTTCTATTGCAACTTTTTTAACCAGTACGGCATACAGTGCGGCCCCTCCATCTATTATTACGTACCAAGGAAAACTATTTGAAGATGGGGTGTCGGTAAGTACCGAACAAGACATGGCCTTTTTACTTTTTGATGCCGAAGCTGCTGGGAATTTGTTATATACCGCTTCAGGCACCTTGGGGAATACGGGTACCATTGCCGTAACGCCCTCATCAGGTCTTTTTTCAGTAAATTTAGGGGGGGCAGGGACAAACGCGGTTACAACAAGTATATTCGCCGAAGAGGATGAATTATATTTAGAAATTTGGATTGAAGGAGAAAAAATGACCCCACGTAAGCGAGTAACAAGTGCGGGGTATGCGATAAATAGCATGTATTTAATGGGGATTAGTCCCAGCACCACGGCAACCTCTACCTACATTCCGTATTCTGACGCGAACGGTCGGTTTACTTTTATTGGTGACCCACAATCATCTGCCGTAGGTGGGGGAACGATCTATATTAATCCTGGCCTAGCAGATGCTGATGAAACCCTGTTTGGTATTGCTCTTGGCGGGGTAGAAAAATTTAGGGTCGATGAAGACGGAGACACGACGATCGCTGGTGCGCTCACCGTAAGCAGCACCAGTTATCTTACAGGGACAACCACGATTGTAAACACGACCTATATTCAAGGAAAAATTCTTGACCCGTATTATGACAGCGGGGATGATATTAATTTACCCGGAAGCCCCCTTGATATTGATATAGAAGGAAATTATGCCTATGTTGCGATGGGAAATGGTGGTTTAGCGATTGTTGATATGAGTGATCCCTTTAGTCCTGTAACAACGACGGTGTTTGATCCTGCATACAATGTTTCTGTTATTACCGTTGTCGGAGAGTATGTGTATGTGGGAAATAATGGTACGGTGTTTGCGATTTTAGATGTATCAAATCCCTATGAGGTAAAAGAGCTAAGTTCTGTAACAGTGCAAGACGCTATTATTAAAGAAGTGCTTGTTCAGGGGGCCTATGCCTATTTAGGAGGAGGAGTGAGTGATATTTATGTTATGGATATTTCTGATCCAACAGACCCTGAATTAGTTGCCACGTATGCAGGAAGCGGAACCGCAGAAGACATTGCAATTCGTGGAAGATATTTATATATATTGACAACAGCATTAGGGCTGAGTGTGATTGACGCAAGTGATGTTCAAAACATGAATTCAATTGGTGTGGTAGATTTTGGCTTTGCTGCTGCTGCGAGAAAAATTTTTGTTTCTGGTAATCACGTTTTTATTACGAGACCAGGGAACTCTGATATTTCTGTGGTAAGTGTGGCTGACCCAACGAACCCGGTTGATTTGGGAGATTATGCAAATCCTGGTACACCAGAAGACATTGTTGTTGCTGGAAGATATTTATATATTGCTGATACCAATGCGGCACAAAGTTTGCAAATTATTGATTTAGGGACAGACCGCGGAGACATTGGCGCATATACCATTATTTCTGAAACCGATATTGGGGGTGCAGAAAACATTGATTTAGCAGGGCAGTATTTATTTTTTGGAGATACCACAGATGATACCGTAGGGATTGTTCATTTAAATGGGGCCGATATCGCCCAAAGTAGTTTGGGTACGGCAAATATTGAACGACTACAAGTAGAGCAAACAGCCTATTTTTCTGATAGTATTCACATTCGTAATAGTGCCTCTATAGGAAATGGTGGATTGTTAATTAATGGAGGATTAGCACTTTCTGCGAATACCACGACTGTTTCTGTAACAAACACGATAAAATTTTCTCACACAGCGTTATTTGAAACAGCCGTAACCAGCACGGATCAATACGCGTATATTTTTAACACAAGAAATGAGTTGGCGATTAATACCTCCACGTATTTATTTTCTGTAAGAAATGGAAATACGCCTGTTTTTTCTATTGCTACCAATGGAAATGTACATACAACAGGAACCTATTATGGTGAGGCAGTGGCAGTAAGTACCCCAGGCACCCCAGGAGACTTAGCTGAACGAGTGGACATTGAACCTGGTTTGCAGGTAGAACCAGGCGACGTTATGGTGGTAGATGTGCAAGATACTGATAGATATACAAAGAGTACTCAGGCCTATGCGACTGCTATTGCTGGGGTCGTATCAACAAATCCGACAATTACTATTGGAAGTGGAAGAACAGAATTTACCTCGGTTCTTGCTATGGTCGGTCGTGTGCCGGTTAAGGTCACTGATGAAAATGGTCCAATTGAACGAGGTGATTTATTAGTAAGTGCTACTACGCCAGGCCATGCCATGCGGTATAATCCAGAACAGGCAAATGAACGAGGGACGGTTGCTATTATTGGTGTTGCGCTAGAACCACTCGAACAGGGTTCTGGTAAAATTATGTCCTTGGTTCGTTCTGGTTGGGCAAATGGATTGCAAGCAAGCATTACGGAATTACAAGAACAAATGGATTTGTTGGCATTAAGTATCGGGGAACCACTTGCTCATAATCCGCAAGCGCTGCACGTTGATATAAATAATAATGGACAAATTGTTTCTATTACTAATAATCTTGATTTTAATGGCTATGGCTTATTACAGGTACGCAGCATCGAGGGGGTTGATGGGCGTTGGATGATTGATGAGTATGGACGATTTATTACAACGGTAGAAACAGAAGGTGAGCGTACAGCACTATACGCACTGCAATCGCAGCAATCCCAGTATGTGCTTTCTGGATCTGGACAATTAGAAGCAGGGGCTGCATTTATTTCTTTTGATAGTGTGACACAGTATATTATAGGAGAACAAACAGACTTTCGTATCAATGTAACACTCACCAGTGAGTCACACGGTATTTATATAAAAGAAAAAACGCAAGAAGGATTTTTTGTTCAAGAACTGCTCAATGGTCAAAGTAATGCTACCTTTGATTGGGTGGTTATTGTAGATCGACCAATTGATGTGCCCGAAGAAGAGGTTGCCGAAGATGTCTCATTGCCAGAGGTGATAGAAGAAGAATCTATTGATGATGAATTGGTGGAAGAAGAGGCACCTGGAGAACCACCAGGCCTAGAACAAGAAGACGTTGTTGAAGATATTGTCGAAGAAGAGGTGTCAGCGCCGCTGTTGAACGTCCCCGTTGAAGGTGACGATCTCGTCCTCGAAGAAGACGTCGTTATTGATCTACCTCAAGAACAACTATAATTATGTATATATCCAAATCAATATGGCTATCCATCAACAAATAAGACTCATTATTGAACAGGCTGGATTTATTGTCGAATATGTTGGGATAAGTATTGTCCTTGTTTCTATTCTTATTGCCTTGGTTAAAGTTATCCTTCCTCGCTACAGCATGGGGCAGGTACGCCATCAGCTTGCGACCCGAATTATTTTTGGTTTGGAATTTATCATTGCTGCAGACATTGTCTTAGCGGCAATTATTGTTCAGTCCGGACAAACATTGCAACTATTTGCGATTGTCCTGATTCGTGTTGTATTAGGATATTCTTTGCGGAAAGAGGCTGGATTAAAATAACGCGAGGCGACAGCCTTGAAAGATTAGGTTTTTTGTGATAGGATTGCCGCACGTATTTTTTATTCTGTTATTGTATGCTATCAATTGGGATTGTTGGATTACCGAATGTTGGAAAATCAACACTATTTAATGCCTTAACCAAAAGTAAACAGGCCGATGCGCAAAATTATCCTTTTTGTACCATTGAGCCCAATGTTGGTGTTGTTGAGGTTCCTGATGCGCGACTTGCAGGGCTTGCGACAGCCGAACAATCTAAAAAAATTATTCCAACAGCGATTGAGTTTTGGGATATCGCAGGATTGGTAAAAAATGCGTCAAAAGGTGAAGGAAAAGGAAATGATTTTTTGTCACACATTAAAGAAACGGATGCGATTATTCATGTGGTTCGCGCGTTTCGTGACGATAATATTATTCATGTTGAACAACGAGTTAATCCCAAGGATGATGCGGATATTATTAATTTAGAGTTGGTCTTGGCAGATTGGCAAGCAGTCTCTAGTCGTTTGGATAAAACGAAAAAACGCGCAAAAGGAATTCAAGCAAAAGAACTTGCGGCTGAAATTGCATTATTAGAAAAAGTATCAGCGCATTTAGAAAGTGGAAAACGAGCAAGCGCACTGAGTTATACAGAAGAAGAAGCGCTTATTATGAAAGAGCTCCATCTTATTACCATGAAACCAATGCTCTATGTGGTAAATATTGATGATGTACAGCTATCTGCAACAGAACGACCCATTGTCGAAGAAGGCGTTCCACATATTTATATTAGCGCAAAAACAGAAGCCGAATTAGGAGAATTGTCCGCAGAAGATGCCGCTATCTTTATGGAAGATCTTGGCATGAAAGAATCTGGGCTTGATACGATGATTAAAGCAGGATACGAACTTCTTGGTCTTGTGACATTTTTTACCGCCGGAGAAATGGAAACGCGCGCCTGGACAGTAAAACAAGGAACGAAAGCCCCCTTTGCTGCAGGAGAAATTCACACCGATTTTATTAAAGGCTTTATTAAAGCCGATGTGGTTCACCATACAGATTTTGTTAGCCATGGAGGATGGAGTGGTATTAAGGGAACAGGTAAAATGCGTCTTGAAGGGAAGGAATATATTGTTCAAGATGGTGATGTTGTGTATTTTCATATTGCCTAATGCTGCCGTACCCGTAAGAACATACGGGTATTTTTTTTGTTAAAAAAATGATAGTATAAATATAGTATGGCAATTCACAAACGACCAGATTTTATTCATCACCAACAGCGTAACGTTAAAGAACGGATGCGTGAATTTGTATTTGGAATGGAAGATGGGATGGTATCTACCTTTGGTTCTATAACCGGTATTGCGTTAGCAACCAGAGATCCCTTTACTATTTTGCTTGCAGGGTTTGTTATTATTTCTGTTGAGTCCATTTCAATGGCTGTTGGGTCTTATTTATCCAATAAGTCTGCGAACGCTATTGATGCGCGGATGATGGATGAAGAACGTCTAGAAATTGATGAATACCCAGATGAAGAAAAAAAAGAACTCGTAGATATGTATATCAGAGATGGGTGGAGTCGTACCCTGGCAAAGAACATGGCTGAAGAAGCGTCAAAAAATAAGAAATTATTTTTGCAAGAAATGGCATATCGAGAGTTGGAAGTATTGCCAAACAAAAAACACAACCCTGTGCAAAATGGGGTGATTATGGGGGTTTCCTATATTATCGGAGGGCTTATTCCCTTGGTACCATATCTATTTGTTCACACCATTCGAGGAATAGTTATTTCTGCCGGGGTAACGGCGGTAGGCTTGTTTTGCTTAGGTGTGTTTGTTTCTCATTATTCAAAACGTTCTCCTCTCCGTTCAGGAGGAGAAATGTTGCTTTTAGCAGGGATTGCTGCAACCGTTGGATATATTGTTGGTCAGGTAATTGATCGATTAATTGTATAATCTCTCCACAGTTGACGTGAGAGCAAAAAATAGCTACTCTTAAATTTAGTCATAGTCTTATTCTTAATCTTCTATACCTATGGGGTGTTGTTCAACAATGAGAGAATCACAAACGCTTATTAATAGCGAAGTGCCTCATCTTGATATTGATATTTTTCATAACAATGAAATTAAAAAAGTCAACCTCGCTGATTATCGCGGTAAGTGGTTAATTTTGTTTTTTTATCCAGCAGATTTTACCTTTGTTTGTCCAACTGAACTGCAAGAGATGGCAGAGCTTTATCCAAAATTTCAAGAGTTGAATGCAGAGGTTATGAGTGTGAGTACGGATACTGCCTTTGTTCATAAAGCGTGGCATGATAGTTCTCCAGCAATTAAAACCGTAAACTATCCAATGGCAGCTGATCCTACAGGAACCCTTTGTCGGCTTATGGGGACTTATATTGAAGAAGAAGGTCTTTCCTATCGGGCAAGTATTTTGGTGAACCCTGATGGGATAGTGAAAGCCTATGAAATGCATGATAATAGTATTGGTCGAAGCGCTGAAGAATTACTCAGAAAATTGCAAGCAGCACAATTTGTTAATGAACACCCAGGACAAGTGTGTCCGGCAAAATGGAAACCAGGAAGTAGTACCCTCAAACCAGGGGTAGAGTTAATTGGTAAAATATAATTTCTAACCTACTCTATGTACGATGCAAAAACCTATACGCATTTATTGGGCATGCCAGGATTTAGCGATCAGCAGTTAACAGTACACTTTGGTTTGTATGAAGGCTATGTAAAAAACACGAACCTTTTACTTCAATCACTAAACACATTGAATGAACAACCAACGGTTGGCCCTGATTATGCAGAAATGAAACGACGATTTGGGTGGGAATTTAACGGTATGCGGCTTCATGAGTTGTATTTTGAAAACATGAGTAAAGAGGCAAAAGGACGTGATACCGAAAGTCCTCTCATGAAACAAATACAAGCGCAGTATGGGTCCTTTGACCGTTGGCAAAAAGACTTTGTGCAAACAGGTGCGTTACGAGGGATTGGTTGGGCCGTGTTGACCTATGATCCACAAGGGAAACAACTCCATAATACCTGGATTAATGAACATGATGGCGGACATCTTGCAGGATCTGTTCCCATACTGATTATGGATGTATTTGAACACGCTTTTGTGTTTGATTATGGTATGAAGCGCGCAGACTATATTGCTGCGTTTATGAATGCCATTCATTGGGAAGAAGTACAGCAACGGTTTGATCGAGTGCAATAACGAATAAAAAAGCCCGAGTTACTCGGGCTTTTTTAATAACCAAATTTCTCTTCCAACAAATTGATCAGGACGATGATACAGTAGATGAGTTTTTTCTTGAAGGAAGATAATAGATAATCCTGCGCGTTGTACTATTTTTTCAAAAGGAATCGTAAGCCAATTTTCTTGCTCTTTAAATCGTGGAATAACGCAGGAAAGCCGCCCGCCTTTGGGTAACAAGGTTGCACAGACTTGCAGAGTTGTTGTAAATAATTGTTCTAATTCTTGGATGGTTTGGATCAGTTCCTTGTGTCGTTCTTTTCCCGTTCTACCCTCGCCCATGTACGGTTCAAAGACAATATGATCAATAACACCAGGCGGTATTTTTTTTGCGAGCAGAGCGATGTCACTTACCTGTAGCGTAATATCCTCCATAGTAGAGGCAGAGAGTTTTTCTTCTTCTATAAACCACGCCAAGCTTTTTTTCGTATCTGCTATTGCCTCTGGTGAAATATCTGTTCCATATAGCGTTGTGTGCCCAAGAGACAAGGCTTCCATTAAAACAGTTCCTGAACCACAAAAGGGATCAAGGATGACTGCCTTGTTTGGCGCGGCCAATAAATTAATGAGAATGCGTGCCAACTTAGGAGGCAACATGCCTCGTTTACTGTCTCGCCCGGGTCGATCATAGTCGCGTTTGCTAAAGGCTTCTATTGGTTGAACCCCAATTGTTTTATATAATTGTTTATTGATGATAAATAAATCGCCGTGTTTTTCAACAAGTTGGTTATGAATAATAGTGGCGCTGTTGTTTGGAAGAATGTAGCGAACAGAACGCCCTTGTTCTTTTAATAATTTTTTTATTCGTAGCGCCATAGGAGCCGAACCACCATGAAGGGAATAAATAATTTTTCCATCAGGTTGGGCTCCATCTAAATAGGAAACAATTCTTTTTTCTGTCGCTGTTTCTGAAATATATTCTAATATTTGTTTTGTCCCGCCAAGAATATCCATGGTGTTTTTTGGGAGGGGCTGCTCTGTTTGTATCTGATAGATTTCGCCCTGTCGCGCTATAACTCTATATGATAGTTCTTGTTGTAAAAAAAAACGGTCTATTTCTGCGCAGGAAATATCTTGTTCCCTGCCAAGAATAAATACATATTGCATCATAAGTTTGTTTGGTTAGGAACGATTGGTTCTATCGTATCTATCAGCGACGTAATCGTGCTCGTTGTTGTGCCAGAAGAAAAAAATGGATTGGGGATAGTCGTATTTGTAGACGGCAACTTTTTTTGTTCCCAAGCAGCCTCTACCGTATGTAATTTTTCTGATTGGATCCGTCTCATCTGAGTAGCGGATTGGCTAAGAACAATAATATTTGCTTCTTCGAGCGCCTGAGATACGTTTTTAAAGATAAATGCTACCATATAGGACAACAACAGTAATAATAGTCCTGCCGTTACCAAGTATAAAATTCGTAGACTATGGATATGTTTGTACTCTACACCGTATAGCCGAGCATTTTTTTTGTGTTGTTTTATCGTAACCATACTGTTATGGATTGTGGATATAGATACGTGCACGAAACTGCAAGGTAACTAGGGGAGGATTGTTTTTTTGAGCAGACCAATGAAGTTCGTTAATTATGACATAAAATGGAAGTTGTTCAAGTTCTTGCAAAAAAGCAATATGTTGTTCAAATGTTGCTTGGTTTAAAAAAGCAAGATCATAATAAGAGGATATGCCTTGAGACGTCAGTGGTGAATTTGAATCAATTTCTTTTACAGAGACAGTAAGTTGTTGAGTAATGGCATTTTTTTCGCTTAATGCTTCCATTTGTTTAATAATAGCTAACTCTTTATCTGAGGTGAGTGTTGCCTCTGAGAGTGCCTTCGCGCTTTCTATTGAACGAGTTAATTCAGTTAGAGAGCGACGAAGTTGCTTGCTTTGTTCATGTTGTTGTTCTGCATTTGTTTGTTGTTCAATAATGGTTGTTTTTATTGCTACAATTGAGTGAACTTTTGGAATAACAAGAAATAGTGCAACAGCAATAGAGACAACCGCCAAGATCGTTGCACGGAGAAACATTTGTTTTTTAAGAGAGAGATAACGCATAGCGGTTATTTCAAGAGAATCGTGAGACTAAATGAACTACTTTCTTTTTGTGTTAGTTGAGAAATGGGCACATCAGCAGAGATAATGTTGGGTGAAAGTTCTAGTGTGTTAATAAAGCTGATAAGCGTATCGCGTGTATCTGTTGTTCCGGTAAGAATAATTTGTTTTGTTTTTCCATTAAATTGCATATCGTTAAGGAAAATGCCTGTCGGAAGCATCACCAGCAGGTCGCTCATATGGGTTGTCCAAGGAATAAATTCTTCTTGTATCGCTGCGGTGCGTTGAATGGTTTTATTTATAAAGGTAACATCATTGTTTACTTGGGTAATACGTGTTGGCGCTATGCTTACTTTTTGTTGTATTGCTTGTATATAATCAGCCAAGAGTATTTCTGTCACCATAAGCATGCCCGCAATAATACAAAGAAGCGCCAATATGGTTTGAAGTAAATGCTTAAAAAATTGCATATACACCATGCGGTGAAGGTATCCTTGTTTTTGTGGTGAAAGAAGGTTTACTCGAGTAGGGAGCATAAGAGATCGATTATATCGTGTCGTAGCGAAAAAATGGATTATCTGCGGCACGAAGGGCCAAACCAATAGCGGCACTATAGCGTAGCCCTGTTGTTTCTGGCACGTTGATTGGTTTTTTGGGAGATAAATTTTTCCAAGGTAATCCTGCACGAATAGAGAGGTTTAGTTTTTCCGCTAATACGGCATCTAATTGTGGTAGGAGCGATCCCCCACCACACATAGTAATATGGGTAATACGGTTTGCTTGTGGAAAGTGAGAATAATAAAAATTGATAGATTTTTCTATATCATGAATAAGCTGTGTTGTTTCCCTCATAAGGAGTTGCCACATTTTTTCTGGTTTTCCAGGTCCATGTTTTAATCCGGAACTCATTTTCTTTTTTTCTGCGTCACTTTCTGTAATATTTAATTTTTCTTGTATCAGGCGAGTAAGTCCATCACCACTGTAGGGCAGTACGGTACTAAATTGAATACTATTATTATCATAGACAATACAAATTGTTTTACTTGATCCAATATCAAGAATCATACGTGCCTCGCCATCATAAATTTTTTGTGCGGTAATCATACTTCTGGCCATGGCAAGAGATTCAATTTCTAAAGCAATGACGCCCAAACCAACACTTTCGAGTAGATAGGTATACATGTCGGCAACTTGTCGAGAGGTAACAGCAAGCAAAACGGTTGTTTCTTGAAGCGGAGTACTCGTAATAATTTGCCAATCAAGATAATAACTATCTTGTTCAAACGGGACATGTTGTTTGGCTAAGGCGATCACATCTTCTTCTGTTATCGTATCAGGACTTTTGGGAAGAGTAATAAGTTTTAAAAAACTTCGTTTTTCTGGTACAGAGGCCACCACCCATGGACTGGTAATAGCATCCTTCTTTTTATTACCTTGAAGAATTTTTTGAACATACGATCGTACGGGCTCAGGTTGTTGAATGTCTCCATCAACAATAAGACCCGGAGGTAATTCAACGGTACGAGCAGCAGAAAGGGTGTAGTGGGGTTTGTTATATAACACGGAGGTATTATATAACTGTACCAACTTAATCGCTGTGTCGCTAATATCAAGGCCAAAGGCATGGGGAAAGGGAGAAACAAGCATATCGTTAAAATGTTTGTACAAGCGTATACATCGGCATAATTACTGCGACCGCTAAGCCGCCAACCGCAACACCCAGCATAAGAATAATAACAGGCTCAATAATCGTAGAAAAGTTTTTCATTGTTTTATCAACTTGATCGCCGTAAAAATGGGACAACTCAGTAAGTAAATTACCAACATCACCAGAGCGTTCACCTACCATAATCATTTCCGTTACAATAGGGGGAAATAAAAACGGATATTCACGCAGCGTATCGGAAAGGGCGACCCCTGTTTTAATTTTTTCCGTGGTGTTGTGTAGCGCTTCCTTATAGTGAATATTTCCACAGGTGTCTGCGGTAATATCGATTGCATCAATAATAGGAATAGCACTGTTTAATAATGAAGAAAGTGTTAATGAGAAACGTGCAACATTAATTTCTCGTATCACTCCACCAACAATAGGCAGATGAAGAAGTACCCAATGAACGCCCTGACGAAATGAATGACTTTTTTTCAATCCGATAATGTATCCAATCACACAAAGAACAAACGCAACTCCCATAATCGTAAGATTGATTGGATTACTCATAAAATCCGTAATCGCAATAAGGATACGCGTGGCCAATGGTAGTTCTGTATCAAATTCTTTAAACAACACGAGGAGTTTGGGTAAGACGACCGTTACCATAAGAATACCAACAACAAACATTGCCGCAATAACTACCGTTGGATAAACCATTGCGCCACGGATACTCGACGTGAGCTCACGTGTTTTTTTCATCTGTGTTTCGATTTGTAGGAGGGACTCTTCTAATTTTCCTGATATTTCTCCAGCTGCGACCATTTTTATATACACGGCAGGAAAAAGATCAGGATATGCAAGCAACACCTCGCTCAATTGTTTTCCTTGCTCCACCTCTAATTTTACGTGAGCAATAATACCATTCATTTTTCTATTTTCACTTTCTTTTTGTAAAATATCCAAGGCCTCCACAACAGAAATGCCTGCATGAATCATGGTGCGTAAATGTTCAACAAAAAATATTTTTTGAACAAAGGGAATCCTGCTGAAGTGATTTGCCACCCAGGTATTAAGTTTTTCTTCAAAAGGAGAAAGTTTTTTTTTCATGATAGATAAGAAATAGGAGGAGGGATTATTCTTTGGTAACACGCAGCACTTCTTCAATACTCGTAATGCCTTGCGCAGCTTTTATCATGCCATCTTCAAACATGTGGGTCATACCCTGTTTTTCTGCAATTGCCCGTAATACATTGGTCGTTGCATTTTCAGAAATAGCTTTTTGAAGCTCTGGAGTTATTTCTAATACTTCATAGATGCCCATACGCCCTTTATAGCCTTCGTGCTGTAATTTTTTATGTTCATCCGGTCGATAGAAGGGGATAGCGCTGAGTTTTTTTGTTTTTTGTTTCATTGTTTTGGTAATGGCACTTGCAATTTGTTTACTATTTGATTGGCTCATTACTTCTTTTGCTTCATCAGCCGAAAGTTTATAGGTGGTGCTTGTTTTGTCGTTTAATTTGCGTACCAAGCGTTGTCCCACAACTACTTGCAGGGTAGAGGCGAGTAAAAATCCAGGAATACCCATATCAAGCAATCGGGCAATGGTCGATACCGCATCATTGGTGTGCAAGGTAGACAATACCAAATGCCCCGTCATCGCGGCGTGCATGGCAATTTCTGCTGTTTCTTGATCGCGAATTTCTCCGACCATAATAATATCAGGATCTTGGCGTAAAAAGGCTCGCAATCCTTTGGCAAAGGTAAACCCAACACGGGTATTTACCTGACTTTGATTAATACCCGCTACGTGATATTCAATAGGATCTTCAATCGTACAAATATTTACGCCTGGTTTATTCATCATGCCAAGTAATGAATAGAGAGTGGTTGTTTTCCCAGAACCGGTTGGTCCAGTAACCAGTATCATGCCGTGTGGGCGGGTAATCGCTTTTTTAATAATAGTTTTTTGTTGAGACAAAAAACCAAGTTGATCCAAGCTCAGTGCTTTTTGTCCCTCGTGAAGTAAGCGCAACACAATCTTTTCGCCGTTCATCACAGGCATAATAGAAACACGAAACGAGTAACTATCACTTTGCACATCAATTTTAAATCGCCCATCTTGGGGCAACATGTGCTCATCAATTTTTAAGTCAGCGAGGATTTTAATTCTTGCGGTAATACCGCTCGTAACGGATTTGGGTAAGGTCATCATGGTTTGCAAAACCCCGTCAATGCGAAAACGAACAGCAACCTCTGTTTCTGTTGGTTCAATATGAATATCACTCGCGTTTTCATAGACCGCATGTTCCAAAATGCTATTGACCACATTAATAATGGGCAATTCTTGCGCTGCTTTTTGTAATTCTTTTTCATTTCCTTTGCCATCAACAACCGTAAATTCTTTTATTTTTATATCTTGATCAAGCTCGGTATGATAGCGACGGAGCGCTTCTTTAATATCACCAGGGGTTGTGACGTATATATGCGGAACAAGGCCTGTTTTTCTTTGCAAAAATTCAATCGTTTGAATGTCATCGGGGTCAAGAACTGCCAGAGACAGGGTATCTTTTGTTTTTTCAAATGCAATAATTTGGTGGGTTTGTGCAAGGGCAGCAGGAATAATTTGTAAAATCTCTTTGGCGATTTCTTTCCCTTTTAATGAAACAAATGGCACATCAGATACTTTGGCAAAGCTTGTATACAAGGTGGTTTCATCAATAATTCCTTCGCTAATAAGATATTGTTCAATATCTTTATGTGCTTTTAGTGCTTTTTTTTCGTATGTTTGCCACGTTGATTCTGATGGTTTTGTTTTTTCTAAAATAATTTTTTTCAATAACGGTTCGTGTATCATACAAAGTAAACAACCCCTCTCAAAATAAATGGTATATATGCGTAAATTATAGCATACAGAGATAAAAAAAAACAGGAAGAAATTCTTGTTTTATAAATTGTGTTGTTTCTCTTTATCTAAACAGATAGATATTTTCTTACTAACAAACTAACAAAACAGCAGATTAAAAAATCTGCTGTTTGTTGGTGCCCCTGGCAGGAATCGAACCTGCATAACCAGCTTAGAAGGCTGGTGTTCTATCCATTGAACTACAAGAGCATTGTTTTAGGCGGAGTTATACTACTGGTCTTAGGTTGTTTTGTCAACGT